>CALDOI010000049.1 GCA_937912115.1 uncultured Bacteroidota bacterium
AACCTTTTATTAAAGGATATGGTGCTAAGCCTGCCGGTGCACAGTTCTATCCTGAAAATATGACTGTTGAAGAATTTGAAAAATTTGAAGACCCCAATAAAACCAGTCTTTACACTTTGATTAGAAGAAATAATAAGTCCGGTAAACTCGAAACTGTTTGGTATCACGAAGGATTTAAAGACAGAACACAGAAAGCTGCAGCATTACTTGAAAAAGCTTCTCAATTAGCGGAAGACGAAGGATTTAAAAATTATCTTAATCTAAGGGCTCAGGCACTTCTAACAGATGATTATTTTGCCAGCGATATGGCATGGCTCGACATGAAAGACAACTTAATTGATATGGTTGTTGGTCCTATTGAAAATTACACTGACGGACTATTTGGCTACAAAGCAGCTCATGAGGCTTTTATATTAATCAAAGATGTTGAATGGAGTGATAAGTTGGCAAAATATGCTCAATATCTTCCTGAACTTCAAAAAGAACTACCTGTTGATCAGGCATACAAAAATGAAGTGCCCGGTTCGGATGCACAATTAAATGCCTATGATGTAATTTATTATGCAGGAGATTGCAATATGGCTACTAAAACTATTGCCATAAATCTTCCCAACGACGAGCGTGTACAGCTTGAAAAAGGTACACGCAAACTCCAGTTAAAGAATGCAATGCAAGCCAAATTCGATAAAATATTAGTTCCCATAGCTGATGTATTAATTAGTGAAGATCAGCGTAAGCATATCACATTTGATGCTTTTTTCTCGAATACTATGTTCCATGAAGTTGCACATGGAATGGGAATTAAGAATACTATCAACGGAGTTGGTCCGGTTCGTAAAGCACTTAAAGAAAAGTATTCAGCAATCGAAGAAGGAAAAGCTGATATTCTCGGTTTGTTCCTAGTTACAAAATTAAATGAAATGGGGGTTTTCACAGAAACCGACCTAATGGATAATTACGTAACATTTATGGCCGGTATTTTCCGGTCTGTACGATTTGGGGCATCAAGTGCTCACGGTATGGCCAATATGCTTCGATTCAAATTCTTCCTCGAGAAAGGTGCTTTCACTCGTAACGAAAATGGTACTTACTACGTAGATTTTGATAAGATGAAGGAAGCTTCAAATGAACTAACTGAAAAAATACTTGTTCTTCAGGGCGATGGAAATTATGAATTGGCAAAATCGTGGATTGAGAAAGATGGAAATATTAGCCCACAACTTCAGCAAGATCTTGACAGAGTAAATGCTCTGGGTATTCCTTCTGACATATATTTTGAGCAAGGGCCAAGCGTTGTTGGTTTGTAGTTCTGGAGGGAAGGTTCGAAGGTTGGATGGATGGAAACAATGGAATTGTAAGAATCGAATTAGACAAAAATAAAAATATTAAAGGGGTTTCCGAGGACTGCAGGTTTGGCAGGAATCGGTTACTCTTTATGTTTTTGTATCCAAAGTTTTATTAGATTGTCCTTTCGAATTAAAAAAATCAGTATCAAATGCATTATAGTGTTGAAAATAAACTTATTAATTTGATCAAATCACTACAAAAAAAGAAAAGAGATGATTGGTCAGATAACTTCAATGACGATAACAATAAATGAAAGATGATGCAATTTTACTACAATCCTACTATTCATCCAACCTTCCAGTCTTCCAGTCTTCCAACCCCACATATGTCCGAAACAAACAAATACATGTTCGATTATGAACACTCGAATGAAATGAACATTGACTCCCAAATTATATACAATTAATTACCATGATGTTATTATAACTGGTATAATTTATGATGATGTCCACTTTTAATATTTTACCAACATAAACTAAGTAGTTAACTCTGTCAGAGTCTTTAATTAGAATAAGGCAGAAAAAAAATCAAAACGAATGAAAAAATTATCTTATTTATTTGCTTTCATTATACTGTTTGGCGGTATAAAAGTAAAAGCCGATGAAGGCATGTGGCTTCCCATTTTTCTTGAGAGATTGAATTATGTGGATATGGAAAAAATGGGTCTAAAGTTAACCCCGGAAGAAATTTACAGTGTTAATAATGGCAGCTTAAAAGATGCTATTGTAGGTTTGTCCGATGGTCCAACTCCTCAGGGTTTCTTTTGTACTGGCGAAATAGTATCAAACGAAGGTTTGATGTTTACCAATCACCATTGTGGTTTTGGAAATATCCAAGAGCATAGTAGTGTTGACCACGATTATCTTGCTGATGGATTTTGGGCAATGAGTCGTGATGAGGAATTACCCAATGAAGGTCTTTCAGCTTCAATACTATATCGTATGGAAGATATTACTGATAGCATTATCCCAAATATAAGCGATACTCTAAAAGGACAAGATCGTAGTGCAGCAATTAAAGAAATTACAACTCGTATTAAAAAGAACGCATCAGAAGATGGGAAATACAATGTAGTCTTAAAGAGTTTCTTTAGTGGAAATGAGTATTATATGTTTGTTTATGAAGTATATACAGATGTTCGTTTAGTAGGTGCTCCTCCTTCATCAATTGGAAAATTTGGTGGCGATACCGATAACTGGATGTGGCCACGCCATACCGGTGACTTTAGTATTTTCAGAATCTACACAGCTCCTGATGGGAGTCCTGCTGAATATTCTGAAGAAAACATTCCTTTAGTACCGAAACATTTTCTTCCTGTAAATCTAGATCCTATTAAAGCAAATGATTTTTCGATGATTTGGGGATTCCCGGGAGGAACAGAACGTAATTTAACATCTTCAGGTATTGAGTTTAAAATAAACAACTTTTACCCACCCATTATTGAAGGTTTTGGTAAAAAGCTTGAAGTATGGAAAGATCATATGAGTAATGATCAGGAAGTTAAAATTAAATATGCTTCAAAATATGCAGGAACTGCAAATGGTTGGAAACTGTTTATTGGTCAGATGAAAGGAATTAAAGACCTTGATTTATATAATGAAAAGAAGGCATTTGAAGATAGTTTCCAAACTTGGGTTGAAGAAGATCAGGCAAGAAAAGAAAAATATGGAGATGTACTTGAGGTTTTATACCAATCAAATAAAGATAAAGCTGATGGCTTCTCCACTATGATATTAGCCAGTCTTACCGGAATTGGAGGTACGGAATTATTGGGTTATGCAAGTGATTTTTCTGCATTAAAATCATTCATGGAAGGATACAAAGAGGAGAAGGACAAAAAGAAGAAAGAGAAAAAACTTGAGCAAATTGATAAAGAGGTTGCAAAACTAAAAGAAGGAATAACAGGTCAATTTGAGAATTATGATATGGCAACAGATGAAGATGTATTTGCTGCTTTAACAGAATTATATTTTACTAAAGTTCCCAAAGAAATGCAACCTGAACTGCTTGTTGATCTGGTTAAAAAGTTCAAAGGAAATTATAATGAAATAGCAGCCTATGTTTTTGAAAAATCAAATTTCTCAACTGAAGCAAAAGTTCAAGCGTTTCTTGAGAAGCCATCATTAAAAACATTAGATAAAGATCCTGCCTTTGTTCTTGCTTCAGAGTTTAGGACTTCAATAATGGCAGCTTCGGGCAATATTAAAAGAGGTGGTGATGAAGTAGAAACTGCCAACAGACTTTTTGTTGAAGGTATTAGAGAAATGCAGCCAGACAAAAAGTTTTATCCTGATGCTAATTCAACACTAAGATTTTCTTATGGCAAAGTATTGGATTATTATCCTAAGGATGCTGTACATTTTGATTACGTTACTCACCTTAGCGGAGTAATTGCCAAAGAAGACCCTGAAAATGATGAGTTTATTGTTCCAGCAAAGCTTGTTGAATTGTACAATGATAAAGATTATGGAAGATACGGGCAGGATGATAAAATGATAGTTTGCTATCTTTCTAATAACGATATCACCGGAGGTAATTCCGGATCACCCGTTATGAATGGTAATGGTGAGCTCAAGGGAATTGCATTT
The DNA here is from genome assembly GCA_937912115.1 of uncultured Bacteroidota bacterium. Classification (GTDB taxonomy): domain Bacteria; phylum Bacteroidota; class Bacteroidia; order Bacteroidales; family F082. Next base: position 3,936 of record CALDOI010000049.1, read on the forward strand.
GATGGTAACTGGGAAGCCATGAGCAGCGACATTGCTTTTTCCCCGAAACTCCAGCGAACAATTGTTGTAGACATTAATTATGTGCTTTTCATTATTGACAAATTTGCCGGAGCAAAACATCTTATTGATGAGCTATCAATTGTTGTAACACCACCTACTCCAGTATCTGTGCCATTGGAAGAAGAGGTTGAGGTAATAATGAACTAACATTGATTTTTTAATAGAAAAAGCCGTTTTGAACATTATCAAGACGGCTTTTTTATTACCCTTATTAATAAAGAAACTATTTCATATTGAGAGTATTTTGCATAACTTTTTTAATTTGCCATTCACCGGAATTGTAATTCACCTGAGAATTAATGGCCTCTAGAGAAAAATCTTCTTGTAGTATTATTTCATTGGCCCTATCCAAATTCGAAATATATGACTCTTTTGTTTCATCAGCATTTTCACCTACAACCAGAATGTGATACCCTGGATTATAAGAACTGGCAAAGGCCCCTGACTCACAAACAATCGGAGAGTTTTCTGGAATCAACTTTCTAAGTACGTTGTATATTAAAGGAAGGTCATTATCGGTACACCGAACAAAGTAAACTGAAGAAGCTCCGGCAACTAACATTCGCGAACTGTCCTTTCCTGATCTTGTATCAAGTTCACGATAAATACTAAATCTGTGATCTTCATAAACAAGCACCTGTTTATTTTCGGTTATGTGAAAATGAGGTGAAATCTTCAATCCAGTTACCTGACCCATCTTTGCCAACTGACTTATAATATGACAGGCTACAGTAGTTTTCCCGCAATTACGACCAGAACCGGATATCAAAATAATGTCGTTATAATTAATTTTCTCCATATCTACAAAATCCAAAACAATTTAATACTTGCTAATAATAATACAAAAGCGAGTACATACCTCAACCTAACCAATGAAAACTTGTAGCTGCCGCTATAGGCTCCTAATATGCCGCCAACCAGGGCAACAATTACCCAGGTCAACAATTGAGGGCTGAAACTTATATCAGTTGTTAATAGTCCAAAAATTCCGGCAGCAGAGTTTAAGAAAATAAAAATAGCAGAAATTGCGGCTGTTTCTTTAACATTTGCCCATCCCATTAAAAGCAATATTGGACTCAAAATAATACCTCCGCCAATTCCTATCAATCCAGAGAGAAATCCCAATAACGCTCCAATTATTAGAGCTATAATGAAGTTGAATGGTATAATTTGCTGCTGATTTTTATTAGGTGGATAGACCATCCTGGCAACAGCAACAATTAAAAATACTCCTAGTATATACTTAAATAACTGAGGATCTATGAAAATACGAGCGCCAATAAACGCCATTGGTATTGATCCTATAATAAAGGGAAGTAATAATTTTATCTTAAAATATCCACTTTTATAATATGCATAAAACGAAACTCCGGCTACAAAAAGGTTTAATGTTAGCGCTGAAGCTCTCATGAAAATTGTGGAAACACCAAACAAAGCCATCAAGGCCAGATACCCACTGGCTCCTCCGTGTCCAACAGAAGCATACATGAAAGCCACTATGAATAATGCAAACAAAAACAATATGTTGAATTCCATAAATACAAGCATTACAAAACTCCGCCTACAATGGAAATGGGTGAAACAATCCCATGGATTGTTAACATACCTCCTTTCCAAGTCATTCTGCAATAGCAGAAATCGGGAGGATGATTGGTTTCCCTGACATCCCATCGGCACTATTTCCATGTGTAGCTACATTTAGGAAAAGCACTCGGAGTTTTTAATATTATAAATAATGTGCTTAATAAAGCACTGACAAAAGTAGTTCTTTTTTAAGTTGTACCCAATTATCCCAAACTGCATTTTACCCATTCATATTCAATCAAAAACATTAAAATTTTAAAATAAATGCAAAAATGTTTTCATATATCTAAACGATTGTTTAGTTTTGTCGTTTATAAAAGCATAATGGCAAGAAAAAAGGAATATATAGAAGAAGAAGTAATTGAGAAAGCAATGAATTTATTCTGGCGAAATGGCTATGAATCAACATCTATGCAAATGCTTGAAAAAGAAATGGGCATAAACAAGTTTTCTATATACGCTAGTTTTGGAAATAAAAATGGCATATTTCTTAAAAGTTTAAATTGCTATAAGCTGAAGTTAAACGCACTTATAGATAAGTTGAAAGCTTCTGAAAATGGAATCGAAGGCATAAAGCAATACTTCTTCGACTTTATTGAGTTCTCAAAAGAAACAGAATTTGGTAAAGGCTGTTTAGTAACCAACACTGCGAATGAAATTGGAGAAGATGCAGACGACAAGATAAAAGAGGCATTGTCAGTATTCACAAACGAAGTAAAACAAGTATTTACAAACAATTTAAAACAAAATAAAACCAAGGACACAATAACAATTGAGCAACAAGCAGATTTTTTAATTATTTCTATGTTTGGTTTGTCTTCCGCGACAAGATTATTTAGTAACACACAACTTAATAATTACATAGAGAATATATTTAAAAAATTATAATATTTTTTTAGCTTAAAACTAAATGATTGTTTAGTTAATTAATAATTCGTAACGCAATAGTAATTATGAACAAAGTATTATTTTTTCGATATTAAATCTAATTATTATAAAAAAACAAAGTGATAATTCAATAAATAATAAAAATCAACAATATGCAATCAATTAAATTTTTATCCTTAAGTTTTTTGCTTTTAATGGCTTATTCCTGCCACAATAAAGGCTCGCAAAAAAACAATCAACAATCAACAAAAGAAGTAAATACAATGGAAATAACTGAAAAAGCAACACTTAAATCGATGCTTGACGAAAAGAAGAAAAATTTTGAATTAAACGCTGACGATTATAAAAAGAAAATATATAAGGAAGGAATTGAATCGGTTGAGAACAGCGGAATATTGGACAAAGCTTTGAAAGTAGGTGACCTTGCCCCTAACTTTAAACTAAACAATGCACTTGGGAAACCAGTAGAATTGTATCAGTATTTGAAAAAGGGAAAAGTAGTTTTAACATGGTACAGAGGCGGTTGGTGTCCTTATTGTAATTTAACGCTTCATCAACTACAACTGGAATTACCGCAATTCGAAGCAAATGGTGCTAACCTTATTGCATTAACTCCGGAATTACCCGATAAATCATTAAGTACATCAGAGAAACACGATTTAAAATTTGAAGTACTTAGTGATATAGGAAATGAAATCGCAAAAGAATATGGTATTGTGTTTAAGTTAACCAATGATGTTGCTAGTGCCTACAATAAGTCTTTTGGTATGAATGAGTATAACGGTGATGAATCAAACGAATTACCCTTGGCAGCAACATATATTATTGATGAAGATGGAAAGATAGTTTATGCATTTTTGGATGCAGACTATCGTAATAGAGCAGAACCTGACGAACTAACTGGATTTTTAAAATTAAATAAATAACTGGGGACCACATTTTGTATAAGTAATGACAGGTAAAGTGATAACTATCTACGTTTATATTCCGCTCAAACTGCGTATCGGTTTGGCAGGAAATTGCAACGCAATCTGCCACTACTCTTAAAATTTAACATTGAAACTCAGAGTATCTTGAAGGACTATTTTATTGTCAATCCGAGAATAAAAATGGCAGGGGGAATATCTAAATCTCTTATTTCTTCTTCTTGCTTGATCTGGCAAAGGGATTATTATCAAGACACAATTGTATCCAATATTCAAGGTCTTCGTCCATATCAACACTTATAGGTTCAACAAAAACCCATCCTTTCATTGGTCTGCCTGTGAAATCCATTTCATTACAACCATCCAATTTTAGGGCATCTTCATAAACATCAGGTCCAATACGCGCCATTAGGTTATTCTTTACAATTCCTATACACATCTTTCCATCAACCATATAAGTCAGACCGCCCATCATTTTTTTGGCCTCAAAGTTCACTCGTTTATCGTTTAGGATTTTGACAATACGTTCGGCAAGAAATTCATCGTAAGCCATCGTTTGTTATAAGTTAATTGTAATATGTTAACCTTTATGATGTATCGTGTGTTTCAATTAGACGATTATTGCAATAAATCAACTTATCCTATAAACCAAATATAATAGACAATTCGTTATTTAACAATTGTACTATTCGTTCAATTCCAGGAAAAGGCACTATGAAGAAGCTACAACAACAGGAGTAAGTTTGTGGCGCTTTTCAATTTCCATATAGAGAATATGCAAGGCTTGTTTACTTGCTTCAAGATCACTCATTATCTTTGATTTTGTATCCTCAAACTTATCCTTCATCTCATCAAACAAACCTGAATAATAGCTTACGCCTTCTTTTAAATTATTTGCAAAAGTTAGCAAATACTTCTCCTGTTTGTTAGTCCTTGATATTTTGGTTTCTTCAATCTTATTTTTAAGATATTCGATATATATACTAAGTTCTTTAATGAACATATTTGGGCGATCATTTCTCGTGATGATATTCGACCTGCCATAAATATGATCTACCATTTCTCTCAAACTTTTAATTTTTGAAAAATATGCCAAATTAGGACCTGGACAAACTGATACTCCTTCACCTTCTACTTTTGTATCAAGCTTATTAATTAGCAAAGTTGCTGTACTTAATCCAACACAGATACATGATTTATCAATTATTTTATCATAACTCTTTTGATGTTCATTGGATGATAATCCTTTGCCAACCAATTCTTTTATCTTCAATCGTTGATAACGATGAGATGCAGTACAAATAGGTTTTTCGGTAAATTCTGTATTAGATGAGAGGAATTTTTTTGGACATAAACTTCCTGGTCTTCCTGACTCGGCTAATGCTAATTTTTCGATATCTTTAGAATTACCCCTGAGGCTGTTAAAAGGTACTCCCAACGGCGAAATATTGCTTAAATAAAGATCATCTTCTGTTGCTTCAGCCAACTCATTTAGAGTATAATCATCAACATTTGTTACTTCAGGAACCAATAAGAAAGGACTTCCCCAACCTACCGAATCCATTCCATAATGATCCAACAGGAACTCATGTTCTTCGGCAGTACCAACACCACCTTGGGCAGTAATTTTAAGTGGAAGAACCTCTGTGGGAACGGTACGGTTTTTACCAGTCAAAGCATTTACTAATATTTCATGTATGGAAGATGTGAGGTCACTCCTGTTCTGTTTAAACTCAGATAAAATTGGCCCCAGCAGGTAACCATCGGTGGCAAAAGCATGACCTCCACAATTAAGACCTGATTCAATTCGATATTCACTAACCCACAATCCTTTTTTGGCAAAAAATTTACCCTGAATTAATGCTGAACGATAGTCGCTAACTTTCAGAATAATTTTCTTTTTAATGAAGCCTTCCACATCTGGAAAGAAATCATCAAAACTTTCCATGTAGCTGTATAATCTTGGGCTCATACCTGCCGATATTACAACAGACGAGTTTAGATCACTTGTTGCAAAACCTCTGATAGCTGCATGTGCATCATTATATTCAATTGGTAATTTCTCACCATTAACGTAGTTATCCTTATCAATTTTGGTCATGATATTAACATCAATACTACCCATTGATAAGTTTTCTTTAAGCCAATTCTTTATTTCATTAACATTAAAGTACTTTTCAGTTAAACTATCAAACTCCTTTTTAATTTCTGAGGTATCGGGCAACATACTGAAATACTCTTTTATCTCATGACTTTTTTCAAGTGTAGCGTTTTTGAATTCTTCAAATTTCTTTTCAGCCTGCTCATTAAGCAGGTTTAAATATGATGTAATACGTTTTGCGCGGAAATCTTCAAATTTTTCTGTAATCTCATGATATGGTACTTCGAATTTTTCGCTATACATTTTTCTTAATTTCTCAAGAAGAACATCATCTACTAAGGATATAACTGAATCTATACCAAATTGACTCACTTTCAATGGAGTATCTACGGTAAAACCAATTCCCATTACAGGTATATGAAACGAATGCTTTTTATTCATCTTTCATTAAATTTTTAATGAAACTCCTCATCATAGGCTAATAAACAAGCCATTGAATAATTCAAGAAACTTCACTTTTTCGTAATTACTGATCTGCAAAGATACAATAAAACCGAGCCATTGGTTGTTATAAAAACATAAATAATTATGTATTACGATTCTTCAAAATGTAATTATCCCTAGATATTTGTTTATTTAATGCTCGTAAGAAACTCATTAACAGCAATCCAATACTCTTCCCCACCTGGTTGTGATTTCCAAAGCGCTCGGGAACCATGATGACCCTCACCTGTGGGTTCGAACAATATTTGATTTTCGTTCATGTCAACTTTCTGAAGAAGTGACTTAACACCTTCAGCCTCCCTTTTGGAGGATGTAACAAACATTGGTTTATTAAATCCGTACAATACATCTAATAGTGAACCTTTGTATTCGGATAAGTAATTACCCGGACTAAATGCAACAACTGCCGCTACATTGTCATTTTCTGCTGCTATATACAATGCCAGAGTTGAAGAATATGAACTGCCCCAAAGGATAATTGGGTTTCCGTATCTGGCAACAGCGTAGTTAATTGCAGCTATAATATCAGGTTCAGCATCAATATAATCGGTAGCTTTCCCCTCTTCAAAAGCTCGAATTGAAGTTTCGTTAATTTTATTACCAATAGGTCCTCCCGACCTCTGATCAATTGCTATACAATTAAATCCCAGCTCATTTAATTTCTGGGCAATCCCATCGTATTCAAATTTATTAAACCGTGCTTGATGACACAATACAATTACTGGTGAATCCTTACTAATTTCATAAATAATGGCACTTATCATTAAACTATCCAGAGAAGGAAACTCGACGGGTATTGGGTTATTAACTTCCTGCAAACCAATTTTATTATCTTGCACCGAAGAACTTTTATGGTTATTACAACCCATTAGTACGGTGCTTAAAAATGCTGTGATTAAAAATAAATTTTTCATAGATTAGGTTTTGGAATAATCTGATATATTAATTTTTGTTTTATACAAAAATAACAAAATACTTACCCCCGACAAATTTCAAATGCAGCTCATTGATTTATCCTTTTGAAATTACATCAAACCACAACTGGGGTTGATAAATCCCGTACTTAAATATATAGATGATTAGTTTACTGTTTTATTTTCCGACTTTCCTCTTCCAATTGGAATATTTACCTTTATAAAAAGGGAACTATTATTCGTCCCTTTAATGTTTTTTACAACATCAATAAAACCGTAGTAATATTTAATACCAATTGTCATTCCTGTACCTTTTCTAATAATATAACCTATCCCACTCATTGCTCCTACATCTATTTTATTTATTTCATTGCGGTTAAACTCACGGATACGTACCTCTTTATTATCCAGACTGGAATTATACTCAATTAAGGACTGGCACATTTTAATTTCAAGTTTTGCTCTCTTAAAAAAAGAGACCTACATTTGCAACAACCTAACAGAGGTTGATCTTGTCATAAGATTATCAACAAAAAATGTATTATGAAAATAATTTTTACGATTTGTTTAGCAGTTATTACTGCAACATTAAGTGCACAGGTAATTGGTGATACAATAGTTATCTCAACTTTTAACTATTCACAAACCTCAGGAAGTGGTAATCGAGATACATTAATTGCCTTTCCTGATGATCCTACTCAATCTTATGAGAAGATTATTATGCTGTATAATATGCGATGTAAAGATGGATTAATATCCATACCCGGAAATACTAACAGAGGTTGTGGTGAGTGGGACTATTCATGCAATACATATATAATCGACTCGTCAAGGGTTGATTCAGTACTTAGCTATACCAGCTCGCATACAATATCCGCATTTTCAGGTTCATCATTTGATTATCTTGAAACACCCTTGGTCGACTATTATCAATATCGTCAAAAGGAAGTCCAAATAAATAATACCATAAGTGAAACATTATCCACAGTTGGATCTGGCAATTTACCCCTATCCCATACATTGGCAACCGATAATAACTCAGGAAAATCACAATATTTATACTTGCAATCTGAATTATCATCAAGTGGAATTATTGCAGGAGGCATAGAAGGTATCCTGTTAAATGTAATTGGCACTAATGCCAACGCCAACTACTTACGTGTTAAAATTAAACACACCGACAAAACAAATTTAGACGGTAACAACCCTGATAATGATGATTTTACTGAAGTTTATTTTCATGACTACCCATTGGTTAACGGGTTGAATAGAATTCAATTTTATTCTCCATTTATGTGGAACGGAATCTCAAATATCCTGATAGAATTTTCATTTACAAACAACATAATGAATAATGCACTTAATATTGAAGGTGAAAATACAGGCATAGTTTCGGGTATTTATGCTGTAAATGGTTATTGCCTAAATTCTGTGAATGGTAAAATTGACATACCAACTGCCCCTTTCTCAAGCATATCTGATGAAATAACAATTTCATTCTGGTGTTATGGAAACGAGGCGGTTCAACCAATTCATAACAGTATACTTCATGGTGTTGACAATAACAATAACCGACAAATAAACCTCCATTTACCATGGGGAAACTCAAGCATTTATTATGATTGTGGAAATGATGGAACAGGTTATGACAGAATCGATAAGGCCGCCACTCCTGATGAGATTAAAGGAAGTTGGAGTCATTGGGCAATCACAAAGAATGCAACAACCGGCGACATGAAAATTTATCATGATGGCGAATTATGGCATTCAGGTACAGGCAAAACCAGACTTATTGACATTCAGGAATTTATTATCGCAACAAGTGGAACTGCCGATCGCTCATACTATGGAAAATTTGATGAGTTTAGAATTTGGGATGTTGAACTTAATCAGGAGACCATTCAAAACTGGATGTATAAACCTGTTGTTTCGTCTCACCCAAATTACAGTAACATGGTGGCATACTACAATATGGATGAAGGTAGCGGAAATACTGTGGCTGATGTAACTCCCAATGCTGAGATTGGGACAATATCTGATTTTCTATATTGGTTGTACGAGCGTGGTAATAGCCTGAAACGTGGATTTATGGAAACAAATGAAAGGCCTAACATTACTTTTGCACAAGGTGAATACACCCTTACAATTACTGATCAGATTGTTACCGATTCTATTTTATTAACACCGAATATTGTAAGAGAATATGAGATTATTCCCAGATATGGAACCATGTTGCACGATAGCATTAATCAAGTTTCAGTAGTTGAACTCTGGGAAGCTCAATATCAACACATCTATAACCCGGAAGGAGTTGCCATCGATTCAACATTTGCTACAGCAACCGGAACCATTGAAATAACCGAACTAACTTATTATACCAGATATCCATCTCAAAATGAAATAATGTCGTTTGTAACACCTTATGGAATTTATCTTGATCTGGGAATGGAAGGAGAAACATGGGGATTCGATGTAACCGATTATGCACCAATCCTCAAAGGATCGAAACGCATGGTAATTGGCAGGGGTGGACAGCGTCAGGAAGATATGGATATCAAATTTCTATTTATACTTGGAACACCACCACATGATGTATTGGATATTAATCAAATATGGAGACCTGACTATATGGGTTACCAAAGTATAATCGACAATAGATCTTTCGAGCCCCGTAATTTCTTTTTCAATCCTGATGGTGATATGTTCAAGCTTCGCTCGGTTATAACGGGTCATGGTCAACAGGGAGAATTCCAGGGACGATACCATAATTTCAATATTAACGAAGGTGATATTGAATACGAATGGAAAGTTTGGACCGAGTGCGCCGAGAATGCTATTTACCCCCAGGGAGGAACCTGGATTTATGATAGAGCAGGATGGTGTCCGGGTGCCCCAAGTACTTTATATGAATGGGATATTACCGAGCATGTTACAGCCGGACAAAGTCACATTATCGACTACGGACTCGATTATGCAAGCGGAACATCAAACTACATTGTAAATAATCAACTAGTTACTTACGGTGAGCCTAATTTTAATTTGGATGCTGCAATTGTAAAAATATTAAAACCAAATAGTGATGAGGCAAGTGTAAAGCGGTTTAACCCTGCTTGCTCATATCCTGAAATAGTAATTCAAAATACCGGTTCAACAACGATTACTAAGTTGGAAATTGAATACTTTGTAGATGGTGGTGAAACAGATACTCACACATGGAATGGGTCATTGGATTTCCTTCAGAAAGATACCATTATACTTCCCATTGATGACCTTACTTTTTGGATTAGTGGATCGAACATATTTACTGCCAGCATAATGAAAGCCAATGAGCTGGAAGACGATTATGAATATAATAACACATATTCCACATCCTTCGAAGACATTCATGTTTATCAGGAAGGAAACACCTATACGGTACAATTAAAGACCAATAATTTTGGATATCAAACTTCGTACACACTTAAAAATGGTGCTGGAACACAGTTATATGAACGTCATAACTGTGATGACAATACAATATATGAAGATGAATTTTACCTATTGCCCGGTTGCTATGAATTGCAAATTGATGACACTGGAGATAACGGTTTAGAATTTTGGGCACAACCAAATCAGGGTGTGGGATATTTTAAGATACTCAATGCCGATGGAATTCCTCTTTATACATTTGAGCCTGACTTTGGTGGCTTCGCTAGTTTTGAGTTTGGAATAGGTAATATTACTGAAATTGATGAAGTTAACAATCCATTTAATTACAGTGTTTATCCTAACCCCGTAATGGATGAATTAAATATTAACATCCATGGCAGTGGAGATGAAGTAGTAGTTGCTAAACTTACAAATTTGGCAAGTGCTGTTATTACTACAATAAAATGGAATGCTGTTACTAAAGAAACTGCTACTACAATTGATATGAAAAGTTTGCCTGCAGGAGTATATTTCTTAGCGATTAAATATGGAAATCATACCAGGACAGAAAAAGTGATTAAGTATTAGTTTCTATTATATCCTATATTTGCATGCACGAATTTGCAAATAACATGGCAATACCAAAAAAAAAATTACTACTAATAAATCCTCTAAACTCTAGTACCAAAGGACTAATAATACACAAACAAGTAATTTACCCGCCTTTGGGTCTTGGCATAATTGCAACTCTAACTCCCGATAATTGGGAAGTGGAATTGCTTGATGAGAATTTTGATGAATTTGAATATCGCAAAGCTGATCTGGTAGCATTAACCGCTCTTACATCCAGTGTAACAAGAGCATACGAAATAGCAGCGACATATCGTGAAAAGGGAATACCCACAGTACTTGGTGGAATTCATGCTTCGATGATGCCTGAAGAGGCAAAGAACCTTGTTGACACTGTTGTTATTGGTGAAGTAGAAAGTGTGTGGAAATCACTAATTGAAGACTTTGAAAAAGGGGAGTTAAAAAAACAGTATATGGGCAAATTATTGTCGATGGAAAATGCTGTCCGTCCCACAAGAAGTCTGTTCCATAAAGATTACAATTTTGCCAGTGTACAAACAACCCGTGGTTGCCCAATGAGTTGTGATTTTTGTTCAGTACACACTTTTAATGGCAATTGCTATCGACTTCGACCTATTGATGAAGTTCTGGATGAGCTTGAAACAATAGAACACAACATGGTTTATTTTGTTGATGATAACCTAATTGGCTATGGTAAAAAATCACAGCAAAGAGCCATTGAATTATTTAAAGGAATTATTGATCGTGGAATAAAAATTGAATGGTTCTGTTCAGCATCCATGAACTTTGCTGACAATGAAGAAGTATTGGAATATGCATCCAAAAGTGGCTGCAGAATGGTGCTTCTTGGCATTGAATCGGAGCGTATTGACCAGCTGCAAGACATGAATAAAAAGCTAAATGCGAAAATGGGCATCGATAGCTACGACAAGGTATTTAGTACAATACACAAATATGGTATTGCAGTACTAGGTGCTTTTATTTATGGTTTACCTACTGACACTCCTGAAACGATGGCAGCACGTACCGAGTATATAAATAATGCTTCGATAGATGCTGTACAGGCAACCATATTAACGCCACTTCCGGGAACGGGTTTATTTAATCGTATGATTGAAGACAACAAAATTACACTCAATAATTACCCCGAAGATTGGCAACATTATCATTTTGGCAAAGTAGTTTTTAAACATGAACTGATGGATCATGATACCATTAGTAATGAAATTGCATTAAACTGGGATAAGCTTTATAACGAAAATACACTAAAAAAGAAATTCATCCGAACTCTAAAACAAACAAAAAGCCCAATTGCAGGTATCTGGTCCTATGGATCAAATCTTCAATATTATAATCTGGTTTTTGAACATGATGATAGTAGGCCACATCTTGATTTAGTCGATATTTTTGGATTAAAGGAAATTGGCGAGAACCCCTTTATCAAGCAACAATAGCAACATGTCGGCAAAGAAACATAAGCTACTGCTCATCAACCCTCTTAGCACAAAACGATCTGGTTTAATTTTGGATCAAAAATCCATTTATCCACCAATGAGCCTGGCTATTATAGCTGCATTAACACCTGATAACTGGGATATAGAACTACTCGATGAAAACTTTGACAGATTTCAGTATAAAGTAGCTGACCTTGTTGGCCTAACGGCATTAACCTCGCAGGTTACACGTGCTTATGAAATTGCCCAAATCTACAAAAAGAAAAATATCCCGACGGTTATCGGAGGAATTCATGCTTCTGTAATGCCCCAGGAAGCAAAGAAGTTTGCTAATACAGTAGTTATTGGTGAAGCTGAAAGCGTTTGGAAAGATGTTATAACTGACTTTGAAAATAACAGGCTAAAGGAAATCTATAATGGAAACCTGCAACCTATGGTAAACTCTCCCCAACCACGCATCGACCTTTATAATCCGGGTTATGCATTTGGGAGCGTTCAAACCACGAGAGGATGCCCGATGAGTTGTGATTTTTGTTCTGTCCATACTTTTAACGGAAAGCAATACCGTCCGCGCGAAGTAGTAGATGTTGTTGACGAATTTGAAAAGATCCCTCAGGATAAAGTCTATTTTGTGGACGATAATTTTATCGGTTATTCAAAAAAATCAACCGAAAGAGTAAAAGATATATGTAAAGAAATTATCCGGAGGGGCATTAAAAAAGACTGGTTTTGTGCTGCTTCAATGAATATTGCCGACCATGATGAAGTATTACAACTGGCAGCCGAAGCGGGGTGCAGGATGATATTTCTGGGTATCGAATCGGAACTAATCGATCAGCTTGAATCGGCAAATAAAAAAATGAACATTAAAATCGGTATTGATAACTTCTCAAAGGTTTACGATAAAATCCATAAGTATGGTATTGCAGTACTTGGTGCATTTATCTACGGACTCGATACAGATACCCCGGAAACAATAGAAAACAGGACGAAATATATTATTGATTCTGATATAGATGCGATGCAGGCAACAATACTCACACCTTTGCCGGGAACCCCTCTGTTCGACCGTATGTTAGCGGAAGGGAGGTTGATTTATAATGATTTCCCAAAGGATTGGTCACGTTACGATTTTGTTGAAGTTGTTTTTAATCCAAAGCTAATGTCAGCTGAGGTATTAACAAGCTCAATTGATAAGGCATGGAAAATGCTTTATGATAATAAAAGGTTAAAAAGGAAATTCATAAACGCATTAAAATCAACCAGAAATCCTGTTTCAGCATCGTGGTCTTACAACTCAAACCTTCATTACCATAATATAGTATTTGAAAAGCAAAGCAACAAGATTAATTTTGAAGATACCTAAAAAGATTTAAATATTATGAGCAGTTCATTTTCCAGAACAGAATACAAATTAATGTCGGTTGAAACTGGGGCAACTTTTAACGACAAAGGCTGGACTCTCGATGCACCGGGTAAATCCAAACCATCATTGATTAGAGCAATATATAATGATAAGCAACTAATTCAAAAAGATGATTCGTTAGGAATTTACAAGTTTGCCGACTGGTTGCCAATCCACAAAATGCTTAATGGATCATATGCACCCCTTACCTACAAAAGTGCAGGATTAGCTGGGAAATTGGGGCTTTCAAATCTATACATAACCTTTAGTGGATATTGGCCCGAACGTGGTATTGAAATGAAAACCTGCTCGTTTAAAGAAACTGAAGCATATAGTGTTTGTGCACGAATGGATAGCGAAGAGAAGAAGATCCTTGTTGTAGCCAGTGCAGGAAATACGGCACGTGCTTTCGCCCAGGTATGCTCCGACAATAATATAAATCTGCTATTAAGTGTTCCTGAGGATAATTTGAATGCCCTTTGGTTTGATGCCCCACTTAACGATTGTGTTAAACTAATTGCCAGTAAAAGTGGAGGCGACTATTTCGATGCGATTCATCTATCAAATATAGTATGCGAGCTTGATAATTATTTTGCAGAAGGTGGGGCTAAAAATGTTGCACGCCGTGATGGCATGGGAACAACAATGCTATCCGCAACTACATCAATTGGAGAGATTCCTGAATACTATTTTCAGGCTATCGGCAGTGGTACCGGTGCAATAGCGGCATGGGAAGCAAATATGAGATTAATTGAGGACGGCAGATTTGGAAATCGTAAAATGAAACTCATGGTTAGCCAAAATTACCCGTTCCACCCAATTTATGATGCATGGAAAGCTGACTCAAGATCATTACTTCCATTTGATGATTTAGAGGCCCGAAAACAGGTTGAAATAATTGATGCAAAAGTATTATCAAACAGAAAGCCTCCTTATTCAATTACCGGTGGTTTATTTGATGCAATGAAAGATGCCGGTGGTGATGTATTACTAGCAAACAATAAAGAAGCAAGAGAAGCTGCACAGCTATTCCTCCAAACAGAAGGTATTGATATCCATCCTGCGGCAGCAGTGGCAACAGCAACACTAATTGATGCTGTAAAGAATAGCACTATTGCATCAAACAGTTTGATAATGCTAAATATTACCGGTGGAGGTGAAAAGAGATTTGAAAAAGAACACAAGCTACACTATTTGAAACCACTACTTGTATTTGATGTTAATCCTGATGAGGATGAAGTAAAAGAGCATGTAGGAAAACTGAAATGGTAGTTGTTTGTTGAAAGACTATCATTATGAAGAACTCTGCTTTTCCTTAAAAAATTGTAGCCATCTATCGGCCATAGCCAGTGGTAACAGTAACGACCTTACCGGATGTTTGATAATTTCTTTTGATTTGGGTAATAAGGAAATCATTTCAGGCAACGCACTAAATGCCAGTCCTATTGACTGATAAAACTTTCCCATACCTACTTTCATCAAAAATAATTTTACTTTGCTATTTCTTAATTCAACACTAATGGCAGAAAAACCAACAACCACAAACAAAGCTCTTACCATCATTTCAATGCCGGCATACATACCTTCCAACTGAAATAGCACAACCTCATCTTTATCATTTTTCCAAAATAATGCTGACAGGGCAACAATCAATAACAACTGAACCCAAAAAACAGGCTTTCGAAGTCTGCGTAAGGCTAAACGATAAATGTATCCAATTACAAAAATATAGGTTGACACAAATAAATAACCATAGTTCCCATCACTTACATTTAGCAAAAACAGGCCTATGGGAATTGCAATAATGTGCACAAAAAGCATTGGAATTGATGTATGTTGGTTGTCTCCTATTTTAAAAAAATCGTTTTTTGGAATGTGGTTTTCCTTGATGCCAACACCACTGTATTCTTGACTGATTACAACTGCTTTTCGTCCGGCATAATAACCCAAAGTAGCAGCTATTGTGCCCATTAATGTATAAAACACAAGTAAAACCGCAAGAACCTGAACAGGTTCAGCCTCAGCAATTCTTAATTGTTTTAAACCAAAATTTATGACGTTAATATAAACCTGTATCAAATCGTAACCGTAAAAAACAATCATGCTGAATATCTTATAAAATAAAGCACTCGACACACTAAAAATGCCGGCAATCAGATATCCAATAAAATTACGCCCCAAGATCAAGATAACAAGTTCAATTAGTATTGCTTCTAGCATTATTCCCATCATAGGACCCAAAATTATTGCTGACGGGGATACCGATTTCATAATTGCAGTAATTAATCCAGCCCTGATAATTAGCCCCCTTTGAGGCCATAGTTGATAATAACCAATAAGCAATATAGTGCCAAAAAATGCAAGGGTGGATCCTGCCATTGGCAATCGGGCATTATGTAAAAAGCTACCTATTATTATTTCTAAAGATGCCCATAATCCGCCAACAACAGCAGCTTTAAGCCACAGGTCGCTTTCCTTATTATTTTGTGATTTGGCCGATTCCATTAAGTAAGATCTTCCGGTGAATTCAGATTCTTAAACTGTGAAGATGAGCCGGGTAATTCATCAACACTTATGGCTTTAAAATTAACCTTTGAAAAGAGATTAATAAGCTTGTAATCGTTAGCTTTAATTGACTCCTTTAATGCAGGAAGTATATTAGAAGAATAATAGGACGCAAGTGGTTCGTAATAAGAATTTGCATGTTGTGGGACTACAATATCCCAATCCTGCCCAACCATCAAAACATGTTTTAATAATGATGAATTAAGAAATGGAGTGTCGCATGATACAATAAGATTGTGGATAGACTTTGATTGTTTAAGACAACTAAATATTCCGCCTATGGGACCAATACCGCGAAATTCATCTTCGATAATTTTGTAGCCAAATTTTTTATATCCTTCAGGATTATTAGTACTTATCAGAATTGTATCGCAAATAGGTAGTAGTATATCTATTGAATACCTAACCAACTCCTTACTGTTGTAAATACACAATCCCTTATCTTTCCCCATCCGCCGGCTAGCTCCTCCCGCAAGAATAATTCCGGTAACTGTTTGCTTTTTCATAGGAGAAAAACGATAATAATTATCGTGGTGAACTATAGCTTACATCATCCATTAACGACTGAATAACATATTTCATACTTCCCAATTCAAGAGCAACAAGATTACCATATCCTACTCTATCATTAAAATATACTCCATTATCCAAATCGATGAATTTGTATGAAGAACTATTAACTGCCAGTTCAATAAATTCCAAATTTACGGGAACATGTCCGTGAATAATTTTTTTATTTGGAATTTTATCCTGATCTACCTTAAAGTCTCTAATCCAAATCATTGCTCGCTTGTCAGAAAATGGATCTTCCACTTTAAAATTCAAACCAGCATGAACTATAATAAAATCATCAACTTCAATAAAATATGGAAGTTTACGCATCCAATTAATATACCTTTCATCTATATCTTTTGGTGATTCTGCATTAAAGCTTTCCATAGTTTGTAAGCCCCCATGCATCTCCCATTCTTTTTGAACCTTTGTTTTAGATCTAAATCCTAGAAATCCCTTATGTTTACTATCCTCTTCGTAGGCCTTAATACAATAATCCTCATGGTTACCCAACAATGCGGTTACATTGTATTCATTATTTTCAAGATCCATAATATAATCAATAACTCCCTTACTATCAGGGCCACGATCGATATAGTCACCTAAAAATATTAAGTGATCATTCTTATTTGGTACTATCTGATTCTCAATAAGAGTTGACAATGTGCGAACACATCCATGTATATCAGGGATTACCCACTTTTTTACCATATTAACTATTTAGCTTTTGCCTGATTTGCAACTTTGTCCATTAATGCTTTTATCTCGTCCGGATCACCTAGAAAATAATCTTTTACAAAATTAAGATCATCATCAAATTCAAATACATAGGGTACACCGGTTGGGATATTAAACCCAAGAATTTCTTCACGACTCATATTTTTCAGATGCATTACTAATGCTCTTAAACTATTGCCATGTGCTGTTACAAGCAGGTCATCATTTTCATGAAGAGCGGGCATAATTTCAGTTTCCCAATATGGCATTAGTCGCTCGATAACTTCTTTAAGCGATTCTGTCATTGGAAGCTCAGCGGCAGTCAAATCTGCATATCTGGCTTCAAATCTTGGATTTCTTTCATCGTCGGCGGTTAATGGTTCCGGAGGTGTATCAAAACTTCTTCTCCAAAGCTGAACCATTTCAGCGCCATATTTATCCGCAGTTTCTATTTTATTAAGTCCCTGTAGAGTTCCGTAATGCTTTTCATTCAAACGCCAGCTTTTTCTAACTTCAATCCACATGGAGTCCATTTCTTCCAACATTAGCCAAAGTGTTTTTATTGCTCTGGTTAAATATGAAGTATATGCTAATTTAAAGTTGAAACCTTCATCCTTTAAAATTTTCCCAGCCTTAATGGCTTCACTAATTCCCTGATCAGAAAGAGTTACATCTTTCCATCCTGTAAACCGATTTTCCTTATTCCAAACACTCTGTCCGTGACGTACAAGCACTAATCTTTTCATTCGCTATTATTTTTTATAGGTTACATGGAATACACCCTGTTTAACAACACTATCACCTCCTGTTGGTGATTATTCATTCATGGCTATTTCATATATCTTCATATATCGGGATTATAAATTTTTAACAAAACTAACAAATAGTTGCCTATAATTCAGTCACTATAGTATTTTTGTTTAATAATGAATGTAAAATCTCCCTACATATTGAAGAAATTGTTTCCCGGATTGATTTGGGAGATTGTAACACCAAAAAAAGAGGTATTCCTAACATTTGATGATGGTCCCCACCCTGAGGTAACACCCTGGATATTAAAATGCCTGGACGATTATGATGCAAAAGCAACTTTTTTTTGTGTGGGCGAAAACGTTTGCAAATATCCTGACATATATAATACAATAATTAACAAGGGGCATATGGTTGGTAACCACAGCTACAACCACTTAAGTGGATGGAAAACTACTAATTATGAATATTTTGAAAATATTGAAAAGGCGGGAGAATTAATTGAATCCAGACTGTTTCGCCCCCCCTATGGCCGTATTACACCATCACAAATAAAAATACTTAAGCATGATTTTAGGATAATAATGTGGTCGATTCTAACCTATGATTATGATGTGATGGTAAGTAAGGAACAGTGTTTAAAAAACTCAATTAAATCAACAAAATCAGGGTCAATTGTGGTATTTCATGATAGTGCCAAGTCATATAAAAACTTATATTACACGCTACCATTGTTTCTTGAGCACTTTACAAAACTAGGGTTTAGGTTTAATCCAATGCAATATTGATCACCAAATCACCTACAACTATTCACAATATTTCGCATCTTTGTATCCAATAAAAACAAATTGTGTGAGAAGGTTTTACTGGTATATTCTTATAGTTGTAATTGCGTTTACTACTTCCCAATGTGCAAATTCAATTAGTTCCCCGCAAGGAGGCCCGAAAGATGTTCGACCACCGGAAGTTATTGAAACCATCCCAAAAAATGGAAGTCCTAATTTTAAAGGTAATAAATTCACGGTGAGGTTTGATGAATTTGTGAAACTTGATAATGTTGAACAATCAGCATTGATTTCACCACCCATGAAAAAAGCACCTGACTATAGGGTTAAGGGCAAAGCGGTTCAGGTTAAGTTTAATGAAGAACTTAAACCCAATACAACTTATTCAGTATACTTTGGAGATGCAATAGTAGATATTACGGAGAATAATCCAATAAGTAATTATACATACATTTTCTCAACCGGCGAATATGTTGACTCATTAAGTCTTTATGGAAATGTGAAAAATGCTTTTAACCTAACTCCTGTTGAAGGGGCATTTGTGATGTTATACAAGGATAATAATGATACAATTGCATTTGATTCGTTGCCATATAAGGTGGTTCCATACTATTTAAGCAAGACAAATGTTGAAGGAAAGTTTCAGTTTACAGGTTTATCAAATGATGACTTTCTATTATTTTCATTATTGGATCAAAACAGCAATTTTATTTTTGATCAGCCAGGTGAACAAATTGCATTCCTGGATTCACTTATCCACCCATCATTTATTTCGATGCCCGTTAAGGATTCGATTACCGCTGATAGTATTGTAAATATAGAAATAGAATCTGACTCAATTTTAATAATCAAGGATTCAATAGCAAAAAGTATAGAAGATAAAATTATAGAAAAAAACAGTGTTGATTTATTTATGTTTTTAAGTCCTGATACCATCCAG
Organism: uncultured Bacteroidota bacterium; assembly: GCA_937912115.1. Taxonomy (GTDB): domain Bacteria; phylum Bacteroidota; class Bacteroidia; order Bacteroidales; family F082. The sequence goes on from CALDOI010000049.1 coordinate 24,080, forward strand.
AGAATATTAAAAGCTGAAGTTCTCGCAAAAAATAACATTAGGTTTTCCTTTTCACAATCTGCAAAAAATGTGAATTTTGAAATTCTTAGCTATCCTTTAAACGATTCATTGTTTATTGAAGAATATTCAATTGATGAAGACACCCTGATATGGCATTTAAACAACCCTCCAATTGACTCCCTTGAGCTTCTGCTCACACAATATAATGATACTTTGGGAACAATATATTTAAAACTCGACCCTGAAAAGAAAAGTGCCAGATTAAGGAAAAAAGACAAGGAAGATGAAAAGAAAGAATTTCTATCATGGACATCAAATGTTACGGCAAATAAGCTTGATATAAATAAACATCTGGAAATAATTTTTAGCCAACCACGGGTAAATTTTAATGATATCGATTCGTCATTTCTAATAGCCGGAACTGATACAATTTGGAATCCTGAATTTTACTTTTCCGATAGCTTAAATATGAAAATTGATTTTCCATTTGATTTACTTGAAGAAACTAAATATCAGGTATATTTCCCTGACTCAGCATTTACAAGTTGGAATAATATACATACGGAAGCTATTGATATTAAATTTAGCACCTTACCTCTTAAGGATTATGGAATTTTGACCTTTAATCTACAACCCAACAAAAAGCAAAATTATATTTTCCAATTAATGAATGATAAGGAGAAAGAAATTAAGAAAGTATTATTTTATAATGACACAACTATTACTTTTGAGTATTTGAAACCAGCAAATTATCTATTCAAAATTATTTATGACAATAATAATAACGGTGTTTGGAATCCGGGAAATTATGGATTAAAAATTCAGCCAGAAGAGGTGATATACTATCCTAAAGAGGTTAAAGTAAGGGCAAATTGGGAAATTGAAGAAGATTGGAAATACTAAAATACTGATAAGCTAAAATTCATTACATCTATTCACACAATCAATTATTTCGGTTAGTATTAAACTACGTAGAGCATAATATATCTTTTTGCCGTCGCGTTTCGAAACAAGTACACCTTTGTTTTTCAATATACTGAGGTGATGAGATGCTGTAGCTTGCTCAATATCAAGGGTTTTATAGATATCTGTTACACTTAACTTTTCGCCTTTTGATAGCAAGTCAATAATAGCGATGCGCATAGGATGTGAAATGGCACGCAATTTACTTGCTGCAGTTTCGAGCTTATTTATGTCAATATCAATTCTATTCATCCTTGTTTTTTTTGCAAAATTAGAAAATATGATGCATGCAGAACAAACAAATATGTACATATATTGCTATATCTAAGATTTATATTAAATCTAAATAAGGACTATACTACAAATAAATCCGTAAAACTAAATTTTATGCCATCAAAAAGCCCCTTATCACTTAACTTCAATTCTGGTATAACGAGTAGTGCCATAAAAGATAATGTCATATAAGGAGCGCGTAATTTTGAACCCATTTTGTGAACCTCATCATCTATAATTTGGTAACTGGTTGCTACTCTATATCCGTCACAGGTCGACATAAGTCCGGCAACCGGTAGTGGGATTACTTTTTTATCGGCATTATTAATCATCGAAATTCCACCTTCTTCTTTAATTACCAGATTAATTGCTTGAGTTATAGCCTCATCACTTGTGCCAACAGCAACAATATTATGGCTATCGTGGGCAACACTTGATGCGATGGCTCCACTTTTAAGATTAAAATTCTTAATAAATGCTATAGCCGGCTCAGCTTTTTCATATCTATTAAGAACTACTAATTTTAATATGTCGTTATCCACATCGCTAACTACATTATTATTTTCAACTTTAAAATCTTCCAACAAGAAACCTGTAATTAGCTGTCCATCTAAGGCTTCAATTACCTTTAACTTATTACCAATTGGTTCAATCTTTAACTGATCGGTAGTGATAGGTGCAGCATGAAAATTATTTGGTTGGTCCTCAGGAACCGAGTCAATATAAGTTGTTCCATTTTCAGCAACCAAAACTCCATCAACATAAGTTTGCAATATCTTAAATTCATCAAGATTATTTACAACTATCATGTCAGCTGGATCGTTAACCTGCAGTGTCCCTACCTCAAGACCATAATGTTCGATGGGATTTAATATCACACTTCGGAGTACTTTCATTGGTTCATAACCTTTTTTTATTGCTCTAATTATCATTTCATTAATATGCCCCTTTACTAAATCGTTTGGGTGTTTATCGTCTGAACAAAACAAAATTTTATCCGAATGATCTTGCATCAAATCAATTAGTTCCTCAAAGTTTTTAGCTGCGCTGCCTTCACGAATCTGTATTTTCATCCCAAAGGAAATTTTGTCTAGAGCTTCCTTCATTGTAAAACACTCGTGATCGGTAGTAACACCGGCTTCTGCGTATTTTTGGGCATCTTCACCGGTAACGCCAGGAGCATGACCATCAACAGGTTTATTGAGTTTTTTGGCAATCTCGATTTTTCTCATTTCCCATGCATCACGGTTTATTACCCCTGGGAAATTCATCATTTCACTTAGGTATTTTATCTCTTTCATACCAAGTAATTCCTCCATCTCCTTTTCATGAAATTGAAATCCAGATGTTTCAAAGGGTGTAGCCGGCACACATGCTGATGCCCCGAAATAAAACTTAAAAGGCACTTTATTACCATTGGCAATCATATATTTAATACCGTCAATTCCCAATACGTTGGCAATTTCGTGAGGGTCGGATACAGTTGCTACTGTACCATGAACAACTGCGAGTTTAGCAAATTCGGATGGGATAAGCATGGAGCTTTCGATGTGAATATGCGAATCAATTAACCCCGGAAGTATATATTGTTCTTCCGCAACTTTTTCTTCAACAATTTTGGAAATGATGCCATCGACAACATGAACTGTTCCTTTAAATATTTTCTCTGCTCTAAGATCAATTATATTGCCTGAGAGTTTATATGTGTTTTTTGATTTCATTGTTTGAGATTTAGATTTTGCAAAGTTAGTAATTTACATTCTACACTCAAATTTATATACTTCCATCAAATTGGTTTCCGGTTTATACTAAATTAGGACTACAATTAATTTCTATGAAACAAGTAATATTCTATTATTAATATTGGAGAGTATTTGTCCTCTTGAGCAAAGCGAAAGTTCTCAATTCTGAGCTTAAAGATGCTTCATTACATTACCAACAACTTAGGCGAACATATTGCCACACCCACCGGGTTTTTTTAACCAGCCTGGTCTGATCGCTAAATTACTCTTGGTATTCAAGATCTGATTACTATTACGTAATATGGTTATAGCACCAACTCATCAAACCTAAAAACAGTACCAAATCCCTTATCCTTCATGGTTTTCCTAAAATCACTATCTGGTTCAGGGTTAGTGATTAAAACAAAATCACCACCCCATGCCCCGAGGGATTTAATTGCACCGGGAAAATCACTAAAATACAATGATTTAACGGTCGTCTGATTAAGAATATACGACATGATTAATTCATGTTCCATCAGTAACGCCTCAAACTCATTCAGGTTGTTGGATAAAATAATTTCCTTTGTGATCTCAGAAATAGAATCAATATCTTGCGATGAATATTTGCAGTTCTTTCTAAAATTAGAAATACTTTCAGAAGAGCTTTGCTTTTTGCCAAGATATACAAAGTATAGATTTTCTTTAAAGTCTGGATCAAACTTTGCATCGCTCACATAAATATCATGGGTTAACCGCTGAAAAAGAATCGGTTCAGAACTCCTTGCACAGGCAATATCATATCCTGATCCCCCAAAGGTAAGATCTAGAAGCTTGTATGGATCAACATCGGCCCAATTTGCTATATTTGAAATAAGTGTTGAACTTGTTCCAAAACCATAATCAGGATTAAAATCAAGGTTCGTAACAATATCCAACCCAAAATTATCTTGCAAAAAATCTGGGGATAAACGTCTTACGGCTAATAGTATTTTTGCTAAACTTGAAGCTAAATCTATATTATCAGTTACTATTACTTCAAGAGATGGTAAACTAAATTCTGTTGTAAACCATAATCCCTCAGGTTTATTTGCTTTCCAGCGAAGTAACTTATTAACAGTTTGGGTTACTGTTAACGACTGACCTTTATTAATTGGCAAAGCTAGCGATAGAGCTCCTTCCATCACAAGGTATTCCCCTGTTAGCAGAAGCTTTCCATTGGAACGCCATGTGTTAGGATTGCGGCTCAATTTTCTCGAAGGTTTTCAATAAACTTCTGAACTGCACCATAAGAAACTTTATGAATTACAAAATGCTCAACAGCCATATCTTTTTCATCTTTAGTAGCTTCTATATGATTTAGTATATTATACAGGTGCATTTTCATATGACCAATTTGAATGCCTTTTGTTACCAGAGATCGGATGGCTGCGAAATTATTTGCTAATCCCACAGACGCAACAATCATCATAAGTTCCTTTGCAGAAGGATTTCCCAGCATTTCCAACGATTGTTTAGCTAATGGGTGAAGAGAAGTTAGTCCTCCAACTGTTCCCAAAGCAATGGGTATATTTAATTCATATAAAAATTTTGTGCCAGATAAGGTTACCTTGGTAAGGCTTCTATATTTACCATCGCGTGCCGCATATGCATGCCCTGCGGCTTCAATGGCACGAAAGTCGTTCCCGGTGGCAATCGCCACGGCATCCACACCATTAAAAATGCCCTTATTATGAGTGGTAGCACGGTACACATCTATCTCGGCGATTTTTACAGCGGTTTCAAACTTATGCGCGAATTGCTCTCCTGTCATTTCATTATAAATGCCATCAAAATCTTTAAAATCGCACTCAACCCAGGCCTTTACCAAACAATTAGGTGTATAATTCGATAATATTGACATTATTATCTCAACCTCTTTTTCATCTTCTGAGAAAATTTTATGGGTTTTGAAAAAATCCTGAAGGGCACTGGCAAACTCTTCAAGGCATGAATTAATAAAATTAGCCCCCATTGAGTCGACAGTATCAAAAGTAACTTTGATTTGATAACTGTTTTCAATTTCTTCTGTAGTATCAATTAATTCGAAATCAATAATTCCACCACCCCTTTTATCCATATTTTTGGTAGTGTCTTTTGTGGCTCCTCTCAAGTAATATTTAAGTTCATCAAATACCTTAACAAGTTTTGCTTTCTCTCCACTCCATAAAAAATGTACCTGCCCAATTTTTTCAATATCAACAATTTCGGCTTTAAAACCTCCTCGTTCCGACCAGAATTTAGAACTGGAAGAGGCAGCAGCTACAACAGAACTTTCTTCGACTACAACAGGGACATGATAGGTGCGACCGTTTACAACTACATTAGGTGCAACGCCATATGGGATATAATAATTTGATATTGTGTTTTCGCTAAACTCATCAAAAATCTTCTGCTGCGAATTATCGGTGTGCCAGAAGCTTTTTAATAGCTCCATCGCCTCCACTTGATTATCCATCAATTCGGAAACAATCTGCACTTTATCTTCTTTCAGAAGTTTTGAAAAACCTCTGATTAGATAATCACGTTTTCTTCTTCTTGGCATTTAACTCTTATTACCTACAATAATTCTAACTACCATTCTTCAACAACCTTTTCAGGTTCTGGTTTCATCTTTTCCTCAAGATTACTACTCCAGTTATTAACAAAATCCCTTATTTGTACCAGATACTGATCCCATCTGGGGTCGTACGCCGGATCATTCTTATCAAGCCATTTTTCGACAGGAATGTTGGTTTTCGATTTAAGTACTATTTCATCAATAATGTAACGATATCTATCGTCTTTCATTTCCACAGTAAAGGTATAGTTAATCATCCCACCTATATGCTTTACACTATCCCTATCCCAGTAATAAATTCTAAACCTGTGTCTTCCAACAACTTTCGCGGTCTCACGGTCTCTCACAGAAGTTACCCTCACTGGGTCTTTATAAGTTGCATTTAACCAATAAATACTTCTCTTAAAAAGCTCATACTTACTGCCTTCCTCCTCAACAACACCTTGAAATTTAACTTTATTGGTTTCTGTATCAACGGGAATAAATAACTCTTCTTTTACTTGTGCTGATAATTGAATCCCAACAATGAGCAGCACAACTAACAATACATTTTTCATTACTAATACTTTTATGTAAAGATGAAGCAAAGTTAATGGAAAATATTAAGTGAAGATATTTCCAATTAAAGATTAAAGAAAAGGGTTTGATCGGTGTTAATACTGTCGGGCTGTTGTGGTCAGTTTTTCGGGTTCACCCGAAAACCATGACAACCCGACAACCATGACAACTCAACAACCAAGATAACCCTACCTACCCACTCCCAACTTAGTATTATTCTAAATTGGAAATAACCAAAACACACATTCATTTCTTTGCTATATTTGTGGTCAATTTGAAATAACGAGTTTAAATTTTAACGTTTAAATCATTAATATTATGAGTGTTATGTATTCTTCAATCACCAAAAAGATATGGATGTCGTTGATGGGATTATTCCTAATGACATTTTTGGTGGTTCACTTGGGCATTAATTTATTGCTCTTGTTCGATCCCACTCGGGAATTGTTCAATGTAGTTGCCCATTTTATGGGAACAAATCCCATTATTCAAATTTTTCAATGGGTTCTTTTTGCTGGATTTGCCATTCATATTGTACTTGGCATAACCCTCCAAATTCAAAACTGGATTGCCCGTCCAAAGGGATATAAGGTGAAGGCATCATCTGAGGATTCATTCTTCTCGAAGTACATGATACACACCGGGGTAATAATTATGGTATTCCTGGGTATTCATTTTGCAAATTTCTTTTTTAAGGCAAAAATTTTTCACAGCATACCTGAGTTTATCTTAAACGGTGTTAATACCGGAATGGAAGACATGGGTATTCTTGTAATGGAATTATTTCAACTCCCCGAATATGTAGTTGGATATATAATTGCTTTACTCATCCTTGGTTTCCATCTTGATCATGCCTTTCAATCGGCATTTCAATCACTAGGGTTAAATCATAAGAAATACACACCTTTCATAAAAGGTTTAGGACATATTTATTCAATTGTAATCACACTTGGATATATCATTATTCCTCTGTTTATTTACTTTACAAAATAGAAGATATGACAAAGCTAGATTCAAAAATTCCAGCCGGCCCATTGGCCGATAAATGGACAAATTATAAAGCACACCAAAACCTGGTTAACCCTGCCAATAAACGTAAAATCGACGTTATTGTAGTTGGTACAGGCTTAGCAGGTGGTGCAGCAGCTGCAAGTCTTTCAGAACTTGGATTCAATGTAAAGGTATTCTGTATTCAGGATAGCCCGCGTCGAGCGCATAGTATTGCTGCTCAGGGCGGAATAAATGCTGCCAAAAATTATCCCAACGATGGCGATAGCATCTACCGATTATTTTACGATACCGTAAAAGGTGGCGACTACCGTGCCCGTGAAGCTAATGTTTACCGACTTGCCGAAGTAAGTAACAATATTATCGACCAATGCGTTGCGCAGGGTGTTCCTTTTGCTCGTGAATATGGTGGATTACTCGATAACCGCTCCTTTGGAGGGGCACTTGTTTCACGGACTTTTTACGCACGTGGACAAACCGGTCAGCAACTATTACTCGGTGCATATAGTGCTTTAAGTAAAGAAATAAACAAAGGTTCTGTTAAGATGTACACCCGTCGTGAGATGATGGATGTTGTTAAAATAGATGGCATAGCCAGGGGAATTATTGTTAGAGATCTGGTAACCGGTAAACTTGAACGTCATGGTGCTCATGCAGTTCTATTGGCAACCGGAGGATATGGCAATGTATTTTTCCTATCAACAAATGCAATGACTTCAAACGGAAGTGCTGCATGGAAAGCATATAAACGTGGTGCATTTTTTGGTGATCCTAGTTTTGTGCAAATTCATCCAACTTGTATCCCTGTTCATGGCGACTACCAAAGTAAACTAACTCTGATGAGCGAAAGTTTACGTAATGATGGTAGAATATGGGTTCCAAAGAAAAAGGAAGATGCCGAAGCCATCCAAAAGGGAAATCTATCACCTGTAAAAATACCTGAAGAAGATAGGGATTATTATCTTGAAAGAAGATACCCCGCCTTTGGAAACCTAGTTCCACGTGATGTTGCATCACGAGCTGCAAAAGAACGTTGCGATGAAGGCTATGGCGTTGGTAATACTGGTCTTGCTGTTTATCTTGATTTTAAAGATGCAATAAATCGTTTGGGCAAACATGTTATTGAAGCACGTTATGGAAATCTTTTCCAGATGTACGAAAAAATAGTAGATGAAAATCCATACGAAACTCCAATGATGATATACCCTGCGATCCACTACACTATGGGTGGAATTTGGGTTGATTACGAACTACAAAGTACAGTGCCCGGGTTGTTTGTGGGTGGTGAGGCTAACTTCTCCGATCACGGAGCCAACCGTCTTGGGGCATCTGCATTAATGCAAGGATTATCCGATGGATATTTTGTTCTTCCTTACACAATGCAAAATTATCTTGCTGACCAGATTGGTGTTCCTCATTTTTCAACAGATACTCCTGAGTTTAACGAAACTGAAAAAGATGTTCAGGATACAATCGATAAGCTTTTTGCCGTTAAGGGAAATAAAAGTGTTGACACATTCCATAAAAAACTTGGTTTAATTATGTGGGATTTCGTTGGAATGGCTCGAAACAAAGAAGGTCTTGAAAAAGCAATAATTGAAATAAAAATGTTACGTAAGGAGTTTTGGCAAAACGTAAGTGTTCCTGGTGAAAAAATTGGAATGAATGTGGAACTTGAGAAAGCTCTAAGAGTTGCTGATTTTCTGGAACTTGGTGAACTAATGGCTCGCGATGCTTTACATCGTAATGAGTCGTGCGGTGGCCACTTCCGTGATGAATATAAAACCGAAGAAGGTGAAGCTTTGCGTGATGATAAAAATTTCATGTTTGTTTCAGCCTGGGAATATACAGGAACTGATAAGGAGCCAATTCTACACAAAGAACCGCTTGTTTACGAAAACATTGAGGTAAAACAACGTAACTACAAAACAGCTTAATTTAAACAAAGTAAAAAACGGAACAATGGATCTAAAATTGAAAATATGGAGGCAAACCGGTCCGGATGCCGAAGGTAAATTTATACATTACCCCGTTCATAATATATCAAAAGATGCATCATTTTTAGAAATGATGGATATCCTAAACGAAGAATTAGTTGCAAATGGCGAAGAGCCTGTTGCATTCGATCACGATTGCCGTGAAGGTATTTGTGGAATGTGTAGCTTATATATAAACGGTCATCCACATGGCCCTGATGATTCAATAACCACCTGCCAGCTTCATATGCGTAAATTTAAAGATGGTGAAACTATAGTTATTGAGCCATGGCGAGCTAAACCATTCCCAATTATCAAGGATCTTATGGTTGATCGCTCAGCGTTCGATCTGATTATTCAGGCTGGTGGTTATGTTTCGATAAATACCGGAGGTGTGCCCGATGCAAATGCTATTCCAATAAAAAAGGAGAATGCAGATCTAGCAATGGATGCCGCAGCATGTATTGGCTGTGGAGCATGTGTTGCAGCATGTAAAAATGCATCTGCAATGCTATTTGTTTCGGCCAAGGTTAGTCAATTTGCTCTTCTTCCTCAGGGTAAAGTGGAAGCAAAAAGGCGTGTTGAAAAAATGGTTGCTATTATGGATGATCTAGGATTTGGTAATTGCACTAATACTTATGCTTGCGAAGCTGAATGCCCGAAAGACATTAGTGTGGCTAATATTGCAAGGATGAATCGAGAATTTTTTGTCGCAAAAATATCGTAGGTAACAATTAATTTGATCAAAATATTATCTAAGAAATTAGATATTTTAGAGGTGGTATCTTAACAAGTTATCACCTCTTTTATGTTATTAACTATTAAAAATGGAGTCTGCAAAATTAATAATTTCATTACTTTTGAAATCAATAATCAAAACCAATGCAATTCAATTCTATCATTGGTCAGAAAGTTCTGATCAATAAACTGATATCCGGTTATAACGACAACCGTGTAGCTCATACTCAATTGTTTTTGGGTAATGAAGGCTCAGGAGCTTTACCTATTGCGATAGCATATGCACAGTTTTTGGTTTGCCAACAAAAAACTGAATATGATAGTTGTGGGCAATGTGCATCATGTAAAAAGTTTGAAAAATACGCACACCCTGATCTGCATTTTTATTTTCCAACAGCTACCAACCAGTCTGTAAAAAAGGATCCCAAATCGAGCATGTTTTTAACTGATTGGCGTTCACATTTAACCGATAGTAATGCATACATCACACTTAATAGTTGGTACGAACATATAGGCATAGGAAATAAGCAGGGATATATCCGTAAAGATGATGCCAATGAAATTATTACAAAAGTTTCGCTAAAAGCCTACGAAGGTAGTTATAAAGTAGTGATAATATGGATGGTTGATAAGATGAATGAGTCAGCATCCAATAAGCTGTTAAAAACCCTTGAAGAGCCTCCAAATAATACTATTCTAATATTAATTGGAGAAAAATATGAACAATTAATTCCAACTGTACGATCACGGGCGCAACTTGTAAAAATTCCCAGATTATCCAATGAAGATATAAGAAGCCAGTTAATTAACAAAGAAGTTAGTGAGTCAGAATCAGACGACATAGCAATGCTCTCTAACGGAAATTGGAATCTTGCCTTAGAGATAAAAGAAAATGCAATTGAAACCCAAGCAAATTTTTTAAATTTCAGGAAATGGTTACGTTTATGTTTTCAGCCTAAGGATTATACTGAATTGTTGAAATTCAATCAGGAAATGGCAAAGGTTGGTCGTGAAAATCAAAAGAGTTTTTTAAATTACGGATTGGAAGTAATTCATAATTCAATATTACAAAATAATAATCACGGGAAAAAAGTGAAAAAGGCTGGTGATGAATTAGATTTTACTCAAAAATTTGCCCAATTTATTAATGAAGCCAACCAAAAACAATTATATACCACTTTTAATCAGGCAATTTATCACATAGAACGAAATGCGAATGCCGGCATATTATTTTCCGATTTAAGCTTTAAAATTGTAGACCTAATTGCAAAAGGGAGAAGTTATGCAACTAGTGGTTAGTATCTCATAATAATTAATAATAGAAAAATCAAAACAGAAACGTGATTAAAAGATTTCAAGAATACATTCGACAAAATGGCCTAATTAATAAAGGTGATGAAGTTTTACTAGCAATTAGTGGGGGAATCGACTCAGTTGTTATGCTAGATTTGTTTGACAAGGCTCGAATGAAATTTGCCATTTCGCACTGCAATTTTAAATTGAGAATGTTTGAATCGGATGATGATGAAATGTTTGTCAGGCAATTGGCACATAAATACAATGTTGATGTATTTGTAAATTGGTGCAATACTAAAGATTACGCAAAAACCAATAAACTATCTATACAAGAAGCTGCACGTGATCTTAGGTACGCATGGTTTAATCAGGTATGCGCACATAATAGTTACTCAAAAATTGCTATTGCTCATCATCTGGATGATAAAATTGAAACTTTTTTTATAAACCTTTTTCGTGGAGCAGGATTAAAGGGACTTAAGAGTATTCCGGTTAGTCGTCAAAATATCATACGGCCTTTATTGTTTGCAACCCGTAAAGATATCGAAGAATACGCAAAAGAACACATGCTCGTATATCGCGAAGATGCCTCCAACAAAACTGATAAATATCTACGGAATAAAATTCGCCATCATCTTGTACCAATGATGGAAGAAATGTCATCAGGAGCAAGCAACTCTATCATAAAGAGTATTGAAAACTTAGTTGATACAGATTTATTACTTGATTCCATAAAAAGTGAAAAGCTTCAACAACTCTTTACTACCGACGATATTGGAACAAAAAAAGTTTCAATAATTGAACTAAAAAAACTGTCCCCTTATAAAATTTGGATGTACCACCTACTTAGTGAGTTTGGATTTGCACGACCAGTAACCGATTCCATTTGTCAATCACTAGAAGAAGGAAATTGTACCGGGTTGAGATTTAATTCATCCGATTTTGAACTGCTAATTGATCGTGACCAATTATTATTGAGGGAAGTAATTAAAGAAACATCATCAAAAACCTATGAAATCCCAAAGGATATACCCTATATCACCAAACCTCTTAAAATAAATTTTGAGATCAAAAAGAACTCCGCTGAATTTATCTTTAGTGACAAAAAAACAATGGCATTTTTTGATAACGATAGTTTAACATTTCCCTTATCAATGCGTAAATGGCAAACTGGTGATAGAATGATCCCCTTTGGAATGAGTGGTAGCAAATTAGTTAGCGACATACTGATTGACAGTAAAGTTGACTCTTTTGAAAAAGAGAATGTTTATGTTATTCTTTCCGGCGGTAAAATAATATGGCTGGTTGGTTATCGTTCTTCTAATGAGTTTCGGGTATCAAAATCAACCACAAAAATTTTTAGCATGGAACTCATTAGCAGTAAGTCAGGATTTGATCTTGAACTATTTCAGTAATTCTGAATGTAAAACACCAATTCTTTCCGGAAAACTAAAAGCAACATTTCATCTTTATAGGATGTCAGAAAGGCATGCAACAATAATTAACTAATTTTGCAAATTATTTTTAAGACAGATAAATATGTACCGTAGTTTAACCATAGTTTCATTTATACTTTTATTTACATCAAATATCTTTGCTCAAATTCTTGAACCGGTGAGCTGGAAGTTTTCATCAAACAAAATAGGTGAACAGGAATATGAACTGGTTTTTAAAGCTGATATTGATCTTCATTGGCACTTATATTCACAGGATATACCAATGTCGCCTCCTGCAACTCGATTTACATTCACCGAAAATTCTGATTATAAACTTATTGGGGATGTTATTGAGGAAAGTATGGTTATTGAAGAATATGATCCTAATTTTGAGATGGAGCTAAAATATTTTGCCCATGAAGCCATCTTTAAGCAAAAGGTACAACTTACAGGTAAAGGAGCTAAAGTATCCGGTGCAGTTGAGTTTATGTCGTGCGACGACACAAAATGCTTGCCTCCTACTGAAGTTGATTTTAACTTTACACTTGGTACACATACTGCATCCGAAGGAAAAGTTTCGCAAATTCTGGAACCAGTAGTATGGGATATTAACGCAACTAAGATTGATGCAAATACAATTGAATTATTTTTTAATGCAACTATTGATGAAGGTTACCATCTATATTCACTTGTAATTCCGGAAGATGGTCCGCTTCCAACAGTATTTACTTTTGAGGAGTCAGAAAAATATAATACATCAGGAGATGTAATTGAGGTTATATTACCCATTGAAGAATACGACGATGTATTTAAAATGGACATCAAATTTTTTGAAGGCAAGGCATCTTTCAAACAAGTTTTTAAGATTAACTCTGATAGCGATGTGATTCCAATAGTTGGTGAAATTGCATACATGGTTTGCAACGATGTTGGTTGTGTTGCTTTATACGAAGATTTTGAAATAGCATATAATGTAATTACAGGTAGTTTGATTAAGGAAACAAAAGCTATAGCTGAAGTCACATCCTATGATAACGGAGAAATGACGGGTAAAAAAGCTTCCTTCTGGGGGTTCTTTCTGCTTTCTTTTCTTGGAGGATTAGCAGCAATTCTAACCCCATGTGTTTTTCCTATGATACCTATGACAGTTTCTTTCTTTATGAAAGATGGTGAAGATAAAGCAAAAGGAAAAATGCAGGCAATTATTTACGGATTAAGTATAATTGCTATTTACGTTTTCATTGGTTCTGTACTTGCAGTTGTTGCCGGGCCTGACATTGCTAACTGGCTTAGTACGCATTGGCTACCTAACATACTATTTTTCGTAATATTTGTTGTATTTGCAGCTTCCTTTTTTGGGATGTTTGAAATAACACTACCATCGTGGATGATAAACAAGTCTGATCAAAGTGCCGATAAAGGTGGTTTTTTGGGACCAGTATTTATGGCTCTTACCTTAGTTCTTGTTTCATTTAGCTGCACTGGGCCTATTGTAGGAACAATACTAGTTGAATCGGCTGGTGGACAAGTATTAAAGCCCATTATTGGCATGTTAGGATTTTCACTTGCATTTGCTCTGCCATTTACTCTATTTGCATTTTTTCCAACTTTATTACAGGGGCTACCAAAGTCAGGTGGTTGGTTAAACTCAGTAAAAGTAGTATTGGGATTTCTCGAACTTGCACTAGGTTTAAAATTCCTTAGTATTGCTGATCAAACCTATCATTGGGGAATTCTTGACAGAGAAGTATATCTTGCATCATGGATAGTAATTTTCTTTTTATTGGGAATGTACTTACTGGGTAAAATAAAATTTGCCCATGATTCAGATGTTCCATTCGTGTCTGTTCCGCGACTTATGCTTGCGGTAATCGTATTTACCTTTGTTGCATATCTGATTCCGGGAATGGTTGGCGCACCGCTTAAAGCTCTTTCAGGATATTTACCACCTCAAACAACGCATGACTTTGATCTTAATACTGTGATAAGAGAAAATGTTAAAGCATATGCCATTACTTCAAGTTCAGGCGAAAAGAAAGAGCTTTGCGAAACTCCTAAATATGGTGAGTTTTTGCATCTACCTCACGGACTTGAAGGATACTTTGATTATGATCAGGCATTGGCTTGTGCAAAAGCACAAAACAAACCATTATTTATTGACTTCACAGGCCATGGTTGCGTAAACTGTCGTGAGATGGAGTCAAATGTATGGGCCGATCCTAAGGTGCTAAGCTTGTTGAGTAACGACTATATTGTTACTGCTCTTTATGTTGATGATAAAACAACCATGCCCGAAGCCGACTGGTATATTAGCGACTATGATGGAAAGCAAAAGAAAACAATTGGGAAAAAATATGCCGATCGTCAAAAGGCAATGTTTGGTGTAAATGCACAACCATTTTACGTATTATTAAGTCCTGATGGGGAGCTACTTACTCAGCCACGCGCTTACGATCTTGATATTAACGCTTTTGTTACGTTTTTAAAGGCAGGGTTGGAGAATTTCAAAAAGAAGAAATAGATATACACATTTTGTTTCACTCTATTCTTTCAATATCTGCGCCAAGCATACGTAGTCGTTTATCAATGTTTTGATAACCCCTGTCGATTTGCTCAATATTCTCAATAATACTTGTTCCTTGAGCCGACAATGCGGCTATCAATAAAGCAACTCCTGCTCTAATATCAGGCGAACTCATTTTTATACCCCTCAGTGGATACTTATGATTTAATCCAATAACTGTTGCACGATGCGGATCACATAATATTATCTGTGCTCCCATGTCTATTAGCTTATCCACAAAGAACAATCGACTCTCAAACATTTTTTGATGTACAAGCACACTACCTTCTGCGTGGATGGCTGTAACAAGAACTATACTAATTAAGTCAGGCGTAAAACCAGGCCATGGAGCATCAGCAATATTCATTATCGATCCATCGATGAAGGTTTCTATTGCATAATTTTCATATTTTGGTACGAGAATATCATTACCTTTTTGGAACACATCAATTCCAAGCCTGGAAAAAACATCCGGAATTAACCCAAGGTCTGCCAGTTTAACATTTTTGATTAATATTTCAGATTGAGTCATGGCAGCTAATCCAATAAAACTACCCACTTCAATCATATCAGCTAACATTGTATGTTCGGTTCCGTTTAAACTATCAACTCCTTCAATTGTTAGAAGATTTGATCCTATTCCCGAAATCCTTGCTCCCATCCTAACCAGCATTTTGCTAAGCTGGACAACATAGGGCTCACATGCTGCATTAAATATTGTTGTTGTACCCGTGGCCATCACAGCAGCCATTAGTATATTAGCGGTACCGGTTACAGAGGCTTCTTCAAGTAGCATATAATTACCCACAAGATTTTTAGCAGAAACGATATAGCTTTTTTTATCGGGGTTATATGTAAAATCAACACCAAGTTTTTGCAAACCAATAAAATGGGTATCAAGCCTTCGCCTGCCTATTTTATCTCCTCCAGGCTGCGGGAGGAATCCTTTTCCAAATCGTGCCAGTAAGGGTCCCAAAATCATAACACTACCTCTAATGCTGGTTGCTTTTCGATAAAAATCATCCGTTTCAAGATAGTCAAGATTAATATTGGATGCCTTAAACCTATATTTGTTTTCACTAAGTTTATCAACCTCAACCCCAAGTCCTACCAACAGGTCTATTAGTTTATTAACATCTCGAATGTTTGGAACATTGTTGATTATCACATTGTCTTCGGTAAGAAGTATGGCACAAATAATTTGTAGAGCTTCATTTTTTGCTCCTTGAGGTATTATTTCACCATTAAGAGATTTACCTCCGATTATTCTAAAAGCTCCCATTTTTACTAATTTAGATATAGTAAATAAACGAAAAAACAACCACTTTATGGTTGTTTTTTTCAATTTTTTTCTGGAATATATAATCAGCAAAATTGCTGGTTAGTTTACAGAAGAGCAAAATATATATCTGATTCAAGGAATGACTATCTTGTCTTTGGAGGGTAGTTGGTCTTTCTCTTTTTCCCATAATTATCCTTACCGTATTTTTGACCTCCTTTTGCAGATCCCTTTTTTTTGACATTCTTAGGTCGTTGAATTACCTCGCTAATGGCAATTAACTGAACGCCTTCGGGTAAAATAAGTTGCCCTCCTGATAATTCACTTAGATGTTTTGCAATTGTTAAATCATTTACCGATTCTCTATTCCATTTCAAATATGATTTCTTCAGTTGATTGGCAATTGCCAATATCAATGCCTGCTTTTCTTCACCTTCTTCATATTCTTTAGCTTTTTCAATAATATTTATAATATGCTTACCATAATGTCTAAGCACAATATTTTTATCACTATAAGCCAATTGTTCGGGTTTCTTATTTAATTCATCTGGAGAAGGAGGTGGATATGGGCTATCTACTTCAAGCTTAAATTTAGAAATTATATATAAATGATCCCAAAGAACATGATGAAAATCAAGCGTGTCTTTTATTGTTGGATTCATTTGTCCCATTGAAATAATGATTGCATGCGCAGTTTTTGTTCTTTTTTCTCTATCTTCGATAGTTATCGCATAATCAACCATTTTTTGAATATTCCTACCATATTCAGGAATAATTAGATGATCACGAACAGTATTATATTCCATCAGTTAAAGTTTGTGTTTAAGACCTCTACGGTCGGGATAGTAAATTATTTTGCAAAAGTAGTTAAATATTCAAATAAATAAAAGGTTGAATTTAATTCTTACAAAACATATACAAAAATGAAAATTTAAAATTTCTTATTCATAAAATAAATACCTTGTTACAAAGACACCATTACAATTAGTTTCGTTTCCTGAATAAACCCAGGAGTCACAGCATATAATTCACATTCTTCGACACTTCGTTCCAATATTTCAGGAGTTATACTTAAATCATTTTCTCTATTATTATTTAAGCAATCCACCAACACTATTGTTATTATTATATCTATAGTTATTCGATTGAGCATGTTGAGCCACTATAATAATTTGAAATATAATATCCGCTTCAAAAAAAAATCAATAGGCATATTCGTATTAAAACTTACAAAAATACTTATCATTGTTTTTTTGTTTAAAATATACTTTCAACTAATTTGGCTGATAACACTCAATACCACATATATTATAACATTAACTGAAACTTTATTCACAATTATTTGTTTACAAATTTGGTTGTTCGGGAAATAGTTTCTATTTTTGCAGCCCGATTTTAAGGCGTATAAGTAAACTGCTTAAGAAACAATAAGATAGATGAATACATTGAGTTATAAAACAATTAGTGCAAACCCTAGCACCGTATCTAAGGAATGGGTGTTGATTGATGCTGAGAATGAAATACTTGGAAGAATGGCATCGAATGTTGCTGTACTTCTTCGTGGAAAACACAAGCCAAACTACACACCACATGTTGATTGTGGCGATAACGTTATAATTATTAACGCTGAAAAGATTAGGCTTACAGGAAAAAAATGGGATGCTAAAGAGTATATTCGCCATAGTGGATATCCAGGTGGTCAAAGATCTCTTACAGCAAAAGAATTAATGGCGAAAAAACCAACCGACATGGTTGAAAAAGCTATTAAGGGAATGCTTCCAAAAAATAAACTTGGTGCAGACCTTTTCCGTAACTTATTTGTTTATGCAGGTCCTGATCATAATCAGGAAGCGCAAAAACCGAAGAAAATAAATTTAAATACAATCAGATAATATACCATGGAAGTAGTTAATGCATTAGGCAGAAGAAAAACTGCAGTAGCCAGGGTTTATCTTCAGGATGGCAGTGGAAAAATCACTATTAATAATCGTGATTTTAAAGAGTTTTTCCCAACAGCTATCCTACACTATGTTGTAGAACAGCCTTTACAACTTACAGATAATTTAGGCAAATACGACATAAAAGTCAACCTTAAAGGTGGTGGCATAACAGGTCAGGCAGAAGCATTGCGTTTAGGCATTTCACGCGCTCTTGTTAAAATTGACCCAGAGTACCGTCCAATTCTTAAAGAAAAAGGTTTGATGAAGAGAGACCCACGTATGGTTGAACGCAAAAAACCTGGGCAACCTAAGGCTCGTAAGAAATTCCAGTTCAGTAAACGATAGTTTTCACACACATTGGAATGAGTTTAGTATCCAAATTGCTGTAACCTCTTTAATACGAGCTATTCAGTGATTGAAAAAGAGAATGTAAACAAATTAAAAAATTAAAGAATGGCACAAGTTAGTTTTGACGAATTACTTGACGCAGGTGTACATTTTGGACATTTGCGCAGGAAGTGGAATCCTAACATGGCTCCTTATATATTTATGGAGCGTAATGGAATTCACATAATTGATCTGTATAAAACACAGGCGAAGCTTGAAGAAGCACAAAACGCTATTAAACAAATAGCAAAATCAGGACGAAGAATTCTTTTCGTTGCAACAAAAAAGCAAGCGAAATCGTTGGTTTCGGAACTGGTACAAAAGGTTAATATGCCTTATGTTACTGAACGTTGGCCCGGTGGTATGCTTACAAACTTTGCTACTATCCGTAAAGCAATTCGCAAGATGACCAACATTGATAAGATGGCTTCAACAAATTCATGGACCAACTTATCAAAAAGAGAAAAACTTCAAATTACTCGTGAAAGAGCAAAACTGGAAAAAAACCTTGGTAGTATTGCTGATATGAGCAGACTTCCAGCGGCACTTTTTATTGTTGATATCAATAATGAAAAAATAGCTGTTGCTGAAGCAAGAAAGTTGAATATCCCAATTTTCGCGATGGTTGATACAAATACTGATCCAACATTGGTTGATTTTGCAATCCCGGCAAATGACGATGCATCAAAATCAATTTTCCTAATTGTTAACTCAATTGTTCAAGCCATTGGCGAAGGATTAAACGAGCGTAAATTAGCCAAAGAAAAACAAGATATTATTGACGAGGCTGAAGAAAACGATGAAGATGTAGATATCAAATCAAAATCAGAAGCTATTGTTAATGCTGAAGAAGACGCTGACAAATCAGCTGAAAAAGGAGCTGATAAATCAGTTGACAGCAAACCAAAGCGTAAAAGGAAGCCCATTTCCAAAAATAATTAACAGGTAATAACTTATAACTGTATAAGATATGAAGATAACTGCCCAACAAGTAAATGAACTTAGAAAACGTACCGGAGCAGGTATGATGGATTGTAAGAATGCTTTGGTTGAAACTGAAGGCGACATGGAGAAAGCCATTGACGTTCTAAGGAAAAAAGGCCAAAAAGTTGCTGCAAAACGTGCTGATCGCTCCGCAACAGAAGGTGTTGTTCTTGCAAAAGTTAGTGGTGATTTAAAGTTTGCAGCTGCCGTTATGGTAAATTGCGAAACTGACTTTGTTGCTAAAAATACCGACTTTATTACATTCACTCAAAGTATTCTTGATTTTGCTGTTGAAAATAAAGCAAAGGATATTAATGCTTTAAAAGCACTTGTTCTTGATGGTCGTACTGTGGACGAATTAATCACTGACCAAACTGGAGTAATTGGTGAAAAAATTGAATTAGGTCGTTTCGAAATCGTTGAATCAGAAAGCACATATGCTTATATTCATCCCGGAAACAGAATTGCTACTATAGCAGGTTTCAACAATTGTGGTGATGCACTTGCTGAAGCTGGAAAAAATATTGTTATGCAAATAGCTGCAATGGATCCAGTTGCTTTAAATAAAGAAGGCGTTTCAGAAGATATGATTAAACGTGAAATTGAAATTGGCATGGATCAAGCTCGTCAAGAAGGAAAACCTGAAGAAATGCTTGAAAAAATAGCCATGGGTAAATTGAATAAATTCTACAAAGAAAGCACTTTACTTAACCAATCTTTTATTAAAGATAGTAAAAAATCTGTTAGCCAATATTTACAAGATGTTGAAAAAGGGTTAACTGTTACTGATTTTAAAAGATTGGCACTGGCATAATCAAAACAAATTATATTAAAGAAGCCGATTCGTTTGAATCGGCTTTTTTTTGTGTGTGTTTTTTACATAATTTAGCAAAAACAAGATACCTGATTTGGATGATAAAATTCCTACATCGCTTCGAACCCAATGTTAGTTCAATGAAAAAAGTGAATAAACCAATTGTTATCTTTTTAGCCCTATTGTTTTCCACATCGATTTTTGCCCAAAACTTTAATTCTCAGTCCAAATCAAGGGTAAATGACATAAAAAATAGATTTTATCTAAGAGTTGGATTTTCAACTCCATCATGGAAGTATTATGGGTACAACAATGCCAATGAACTTAAATCAGCATTAGGGGTTGAATCTAAAATTGGTGCTAATTTTGAAATTGGATCAATTTTTATGTTGAATAAGATTAACCTTGGCCCAGGATTACGTTTTGGAATTAATGCCGATTATGTATCTTTCAAAGCTCAGGTTTTTAATTTACCTGGAAGCGATAACCTATATAACCTTTTTATAGGCTCTAAGGTTGGTCCATCATTAACTTATATGCCCGAAAAGGGATTATCGTTTGATATTTACGCAAAACTAAACCCAATATGGGTTGCTTCAATTTATTATAATAAACAGAATTATGATGCCGGACTGGAAACATATCTTGGTTATGTTCAACTCATGTATTCTTTCGGAATTAATGTTAAGCTCGCATTTTTAATGGTAGGTTTTGAATATGAAATAGGAAGCATGAAATTAAAAAATAACTCCAAAGGAGAGTATTGGGGAAATGCATCCGATCCTAACAGCAATCTTACTCCAATGCCTGGTTTTAATCTTACTTTAGGCTTAAGTTTTTAATTGAAGCACTTTTCTTGGTGTTTTTCACTCCTTATTTTTTAAAGTTATTTTTCTAATTTAGCAAAATTATAAGTATTCGAATAACTAGTATTCAAGGTTTATCCCACTATAAAAACAAAACCTCAATAAAATGAACAAACTTCTACTACTTTTTTTTATAGGTATCTCATTAACTTGTTTTTCGCAAGATTTTGAATCGGGCGATATAAATAAAAAATCATACGTTCGTGTTGGCATATCTATACCATCATGGCAATACTATGGATTTAATGGAAAGACCAATATGTCGGATAATATCTCTGCGTTTTTATATGAAAAGAATCCAGATTTATTAAACTCCGAGCTGACGGGTAGGATAGGTGGTATTTTTGAAATAGGTGTGATTTTTCCACTAAATAGCATTAATGTTGGCGACCACCTGAGATTTGGCATAAACGTTGATTGGCTAACACTTAAGGCTCAAGTTTTCAATCTTCAGGGAAGTAAAAATATCTATAATGGTTTTGCCGCTTCTAAAATCGGGCCTTCATTCACATATGCTCCTGCAAAAGCTGTTGCATTCGATATTTATGCAAAGATTTGTCCGGTATGGGCTGCTGCCATATACAATAATCATCAGGATGCTGATGGCAACATTGATGTTTATCGTGGATTTGTACAACTTATGTATTCAACAGGGATAAATGTAAAACTTGCCATAATTATGATTGGGTTTGAATATGAATTTGGTGGATTAAAACTGAAAAACAGCGGTGACGTTTACTATGGTAATGCAAAAGATGATAGTAATAAAACTCCAATGTCAGGATTTAATGCAACTATTGGATTTTGTTTTTGATTCAATAAATCATTATTGCGTTTTTTGGGCAAAACTCTTTTAAATAACTCTTCATTTTATCACTTCAAATAACTGATATTTGTATTTTTGCGCATCAATAATAATAGTGCAAAAAATGGATTTCTCAGATCAATTAAACTGTGTAATTACTCAATCGGTTCAAGTATCACCGATTATGAAAATAATTAAGGTTAAACCTGATGGTTGGAAACTGCCAGCATTCGATGCAGGTCAATTTGTAGCCCTTGGTTTACCTCCCAATTCATCTCGATGTGCAGCAGCTACCGACGAATTTGAGCCTCCAAAACCAGATAAATTAATACGTCGCGCATATTCAATTGCTTCATCATCAACAGAAGATACCATTGAGTTTTATGTTACACTTGTGCATTCAGGTCAATTAACACCCAGATTGTTCGACCTTGTTATTGGAGATAGAATATGGATGGGTAAAAAAGCCGTAGGCATGTTTACACTTGATCAAATTGCTCCAAACAGGAACGTGATATTAATAGCCACAGGAACCGGAGTTGCTCCTTATATGAGCATGTTACGATCAAATGCTTTGTTACGTTCAGGAAAGATAGTAGTTGTTCATGGGGCAGCAAATAGTTGGGATTTGGGGTATTCTTCAGAGCTAAAATTATTGGACAGCATGTTTTCAAACTTTAAGTATCACCCCACAATTACTGAGCCCGACAAAGAACCTTCGGGGTGGAATGGAGATACCAGATTTATTGGCAACATATGGGAATCAGGCTTAGTTGACGAATTGGTTGGCACAAAACCATTACCTGCTAATACTGATGTTTTTCTTTGTGGAAATCCCAGAATGGTTGATGGTATGAAAGAGTTATTGTACAAAGATGGATTTAAGGACCACAAGAAAAAAAGTCCGGGAGAAATTCATGCGGAAGAATTCTAGAATAAATAAACAAGAATATGGATAATGATGAAATAATCTGCAACTGTATGCAGATAACTAGAGGCGAAATTATTGAGGCGATAAAAGCCGGTAATCTAACCATTGAAAAAATAGGCGACGAAACAGAAGCTGGTACAGTTTGTGGAAGTTGCCACGATGAACTGGAAGATATAATTAAAGAATTTGTTGGATAATACAATTACTTAATACTTATAATATAGGCCTCATTTGCTAATCGTAGATGGGGCTTTTTTATAGTCACCTTACTGAAAAGTAGGCGCAAAACTGAAATAATAAATTCTATTTCACATATTCACTCTACTAATTACTGGTTTCCCTACCTTTGCAACCATGAACTATCCTGCTAACTTTGAGCAAAAAATAGGCTTTGATCAGATAAAGCAAAACCTCAGCCAATTGTGTATAAGCACAATGGGGGAGCAATTTGTTGACAAACTGAGGTTTTCATCAAATTTAAGTTTAATTAAAAAACTTCTGGAACAGTCCAGCGAATTCGTTAAACTATTGACTACTGGAAAAGCTTTTCCGGCAAATGATTTTTTTGATCTTCGTAACGAACTTTCACAATTAAAAACGCCGGGAAGTTATATCGAACAGGAAGTTCTGTTCAACCTTAAAGCATCTTTGTTTACAATTAATGAGATATTATTTTATTTTAAAGAAACAGAAGAAGACGCCTATCCTGAGCTGAAAAACTTGGTATTTCAAGTTAACTTTCCTTCAGAATTATTACCAGAGGCCGAAAGAATTATTGATGAAAAAGGTGACATAAGAGATAATGCATCTGAAAACCTTAAGCGCATCCGACAAAGTATCACAGGGAAACATCGACAAGTATTCCGTGAAACTAAAAAAGCATTTGAGCATGCCAAAAAATCTGGTTTTGTTCCTGATAATTCTGAAGTTACAATAAGAAATGGCCGTTCGGTTATTCCATTAAAAGTTGCTGATAAACGTTCGATAGGTGGAATTATTCACGATGAATCTTCAACCGGACAAACCGTATTCGTTGAGGCTCCTATTTCCTTTGAGATAAATAATGAGATCAAAGAATTGGAAAGTGAAGAAAGACGGGAAATTATTAAAATCCTTGTCATATTTACTGATAAATTGCGCCCTTCAATACCAGATTTATTTGATGCCTATCGATTTCTGGGACTGATAGATTTTATTCGAGCAAAAGCTCTTTTCTCGGTTAAAACAAAAGCAGCCCAACCAACTATTTCGAAAACACTGCCAATCGACATCAGAAATGCAAAGCATCCACTACTATATATAACATTAAGAGAACAAAAAAAGAAAGTTGTTCCTTTGGAACTTGAACTTTCATCTGAGAACAGAATACTAATTATATCCGGCCCAAACGCCGGAGGCAAATCCGTTTGCTTAAAAACAGTTGGTTTGCTTCAATATATGTTACAATGTGGGCTACTAGTTTGCGCTTCACCCGATAGTGTTTTCAAGATATTTGACAATCTATTTATTGATATTGGTGATGAACAATCGATTGAAAATGATCTAAGTACCTACAGCTCCCACTTGCTTAACATGAAGCACTTTTTGCGTCATTCAAACAGCAATACTCTTGTTCTAATAGATGAATTTGGCACTGGTACAGAACCACAACTTGGAGGAGCAATTGCGGAAGCTACACTTGAACAGCTAAATGAAAAAGAAACCTATGGCGTTATAACAACGCACTATACAAATATAAAATTGGCTGCCGAAAGAATGCAGGGAATAGTAAATGGAGCCATGCTCTTCGACTCGAAAGAAATGCAACCACTTTATAAACTCCAGATCGGAAAACCTGGTAGCTCATTTGCTTTTGAAATTGCCAGAAAAATTGGATTTCCTGAACATGTACTTAACGAAGCAAAAAAGAAAAGTGGTGGTAAACATGTGCGTTTCGATCAGCAATTGCAACAACTGGAAATTGATAAAATAAAGCTCGAAAAACAACAACAAAAAATTGATTCATCAGATGCAAATCTTAATAGGATGATTGATGAATACAGCGAACTGATTTCAAAACTTGAAAAATCAAAAAAGCAAATAATAAAGGATGCTCAGGATAAAGCATTAACAATAATTGAGTCTTCAAACAAAGCTGTAGAAAAAACAATTCGTGATATTAAAGAAGCTGATGCTGACAAAACCAAAACCCGGGAAATAAGGCAAGAGCTTATTAGGAAAAAGGAAGAACTAAAAGTTAACCCGGGCAATTTAATAGAAAAGAAAAAGGACACACAAAGCAAGAAACAAGATAAAAAGCACCAAACAAAGTCAGAAATTGATAATAAACCTCTCAAGCCGGGCGACTTTGTAAAAGTAATGGATTCAAGTATCGTAGGTGAAATTATATCTTTAGTAGGTGATGATGCTGAGATTAATGTAAATGATGTTAAGCTTAAAACTTCCATTTCAAAACTTGTTAAGACAAATGCTCCCAAGCAAAACATCAAAAGACGATCAGGATATAATGATATCGTAAGCGATCTCAATCAAAAGGCAGCAAATTTTCAATTAAGTATCGATTTGCGAGGAAAGCGTGCCGATGAAGCCATGTCACTGTTGCAAAAATACATTGATGAAGCTATTCTTCTAAATATGAAAGAAATTAGCATCCTACATGGTAAAGGCTATGGTATACTAAGGGAGATTATCCGCGAATATCTTCAAAGTGTTGATGAAATTAATCATTATGGCGATGCACCCCTTGAGATGGGAGGTTCAGGTATAACTAGGGTAAGTTTCTAGTGCTTGTAATAGTTGGGTAGCGAAATATAACTATTGAAGTATTTCTAGTATTCTTTCTCAATACTTCATGAATCCCAATTTAAACTACTGATAATCTGGCATTTTCCTAAATAACAATTTCCTCTGCAATTAAACAACACCATTTAAAAAAAATAATTAAATTTGCTAAACAATTATATGTTCATACATATGTACATTTACACAGGTTGGCTTTTTCAACTCAATAATGTTGATATCAAATTATAAATAACATGGAAAAGAAAAGAACTATCATTTTTCTGACTTTATTCATTGCTGGATTCCAGTTACTAAGTCAGCAGCGAACCATTACCGGGACTGTAACAGATAATTCTGACGGAAGTACTATTCCCGGGGTAACGGTTATGGCCTTAGGAACCGATAATGGATCCGTTACAGATATTGATGGGAACTACACCCTAAAAATCGATGAAACCATTAAGATACTTCAATTCAGCTATATTGGGATGCGTACCGAAAAGATTGAAATTGGGTCATCATCTATCATTAATGTGCAGATGGAATCTGATAATATCGGTCTTGACGAGGTAGTAGTTATCGGGTATGGATCGGTTAAAAAAAGTGACCTTACCGGCTCAGTAGCCCAAGTGAATATGGATGATCTTTCGGAAGTTCCAGCAAGTTCATTCGATAGAAAATTACAGGGTCGTGTAGCTGGGGTTCAAGTAACCACCTTATCGGGGCAACCCGGAGGAGCTACATCTATGAAAATTAGAGGGGCTAGCTCAATAATGGCTGGAACTCAGCCTCTATACGTAATAGATGGGGTAATTATGGAAGGTCAACAAAATTTTTCATGGATTGGAAGCCCGGCCGAAAACGGACTAAGTTCAATAAACCCAAATGACATAGAATCTATTAATATATTAAAAGATGCCTCTGCAACTGCCATTTATGGAGCACGTGGAGCAAATGGCGTTGTAATAGTAAAAACAAAAAAGGGTAAGATTGGCAAAGATAAGATATCATTTAGTGCATATGTTGGGATGCAACAAAAAGCATCACAAATCGATGTTATGAACGCATTTCAATTTGCTACCTTATTTGATGAAGCAGGATATAATGCAGATCCTACTAATTATAAACCGTCATACCCAAATCCGGATTCTCTGGGCGCAGGTACAGATTGGCAAAAGGAAATTTACAGAGATGCCCCAATCCAAAACTACCAGATAAATTTTTCGGGAGGAAATGAAAAAACACAGTATTCAGTTAGTGGTGATTATTTTCTGCAAGATGGAATAATAGTTGGTTCCGACTTTACCAGATACAGCTTTCGCATAACCCTGGACAGACAGGTTAGCAAGAAGCTAAAACTTGGAACATCAATTGGATACAACAAAACAATAAATAATACAGTACCAACAGATACTCCCGGAGGGTTTTTTCCCGGAGTGGTTAACACAGCATTAACTTTTAATCCTGCCCTTCCTGTTTATGACGATGAAGGAAACTACACTCTCACAGATCCAAACGCCGACGCATGGCTCGACAATCCTGTCGCAGTAACCAGAACTGTGGATGCAGTGAGTAATATTAATAGATTAATCGGCAATATTTATCTTGAATATGATATTATAAACGACTTAAAATTTAGAACAAGTTTAGCAACTGATATATATCATCAAACACAGGATATGTACACTCCAAGAACTGTGTATTCCGGATCATTCAATGACGGGCAGGCTAGATTTGCAATAACCGATCTTCAAACTCTACTTACAGAGAATACCCTAAGCTATAAAAAGCATTTTGGAGGAATACACCAAATAAATGCAGTTGTTGGAATGACCTTTCAAAAAAATAAAGGAAGAAGTTACATAGATATTTCAACAGGATTCCCAAATGACATTCTCGGTTATTATGGCATCGAAAATGCTGAAAATATGCCAACCATATATTCTGCTTTTGATGAACTTGCAATCTTATCATATCTAGGACGAATAAATTATAATCTTAACGAAAAATACTTATTTACAGTAACAGGTAGAATTGATGGATCATCTAAATTTGGAAGCAATTATAGATATGGATTTTTCCCATCAGCAGCTTTTGCCTGGCGAATGATTGAAGAAGAATTTATTAAAAACATGGGTGTTTTTACCCACCTTAAATTTCGAGTTAGTTATGGAAGAAGTGGAAACGACCGATTTAAAAACTACGCATACATAAGTACTATCTCTGGTACAAATTACTTTTTCAACGGCGGATATCCCGCAACGGGCTTTGCTCCTGACACACCCGGAAATGCAAATTTAAAGTGGGAAAAAACTGACCAGTTTAATGTTGGAATTGACATGGGCTTTATTGATAGCCGTATAGCATTAACTGCTGACTATTATATTAAGAATACAACCGATATGCTATATAACTCTGAGCTTCCTTATACTACAGGATACACAAGCTATTTCAAGAATATTGGTAATTTAAAGAATTCAGGAATTGAATTAAACCTAAGAACTGCGAACCTTGTTAATAAGTTAAAATGGAATACTGATTTCAATATTTCATTTAACAGAAATAAAATAATCGACTTAGGTGGGCAAACTCTTTACATCAATAACGACACATATAAATTAAAAATTGGCTCATGGTCAATTATTCACGAGGGTGAGCAACTAGGCAGTTTCTACGGTCTGGAAGCTGATGGAATATGGCAACTTGACGAAACTGATCAAGCAGCAGTTTATGGTATGGAACCCGGCGATTTTAAATATATTGATCAAAACAACGATGGGAAAATTGATGCAGCCGATAGAAAAATAATTGGCCATGCACTGCCTAAGTTGTTCTGGGGTATGAACAATTCATTTTCCTATGAAAACTTAACACTTGATATATTTGTTCAGGGGCAACATGGAAATCAAATTTTAAATAGCAATCGATTCGAACTGGAATCAGGTAATGGCCTATCAAATGCCTCAACAGATATGCTTAACAGATGGACACCTGAAAATCCCAGTAATGAATATCCGCGAGCAAATCGAAATGCAGACTATTTGCATATGTCGGATCGATATCTTGAGGATGGATCCTACATTAGAGTAAAAACCATTTCGTTATCATATAACCTACCCTCAAAATGGATGCAATCGTTAAAGATCGAAAAAGCCCGATTTTATGTTACCGGTGAAAATCTATTAACCTTTACCAAATATACTGGTTTCGATCCGGAAGTTAGCCGTTTTGGTTTCGACAATACTCGTATGGGATATGACTATGGAGGTTACCCTTCAGCCAAATCATACATATTAGGTGTAATTCTTAACTTTTAAAAAAAAGAAATCATGAAAAAGATATACGCAATTCCATTAATATTTACGTTGATAATGGTTATTTCATGTGAGAAACAGCTGGAATTAAAACCACACAAAATATACTACGACAATTATTATCAAACACAGGAAGATGCAATTGGGGCAATAAATGCAGTATACAATCTGCTCACTTACGTAAACCAATATAATAGTTATTTGTGGCTTATACAGGATGTTGCTTCCGATGATTGTAATTCACGCCCAACTTTAAACGACCCCAATATTCATCAGTTTAACAACTATACTCTCGAATCAACCAATAACTATTTAAAAGGAATCTGGCAGGGATCCTATTTAGGTATTTCACGAGCAAATATTGTTCTACAAAAAGTTCCACTAATAGATATGGATTCAACTATTCAAACACAAATATTAGGTGAGGCAAGATTTCTTCGTGGTCTATTTTATTTTAATCTTGTCAGATTATTTGGTGATGTTCCGTTGGTGACAATACCAGTATCTGCAGACTTAACTGATGAGGAAATCTATGTTTTCAGATCACCAAAAGATGTGGTTTACAATCAAATTATTGAAGACCTGAAAATAGCATCGGAAATGTGCCCTAAGATTTACTATCAGGGAGGCGATAAAGGAAGAGCAACAATGGGAGCTGCTCTATCTCTATTATCAAAAGTTTACCTAACAATTGGTGATTGGACAAATGCATCATTATCTGCAAAACAAGCAATCGATCTTGGCATTTATAGTCTTTGGAATGATTATTCAAGCAATTTTAAAGATATCAATAGAAACGGCAAAGAATCAATCTTTGCCGCTCAGTTTTACGGTGGCGAAACTAGTCAGCAAAATCAAATAGTAATAAGTGGTCTTCCATCTATTCCCGGAACATTTCCTGCTGGAGTTGAAATTATGCTTCCAACAGAAGATTTATTAGCTAGCTTTGAAGAAGGCGATTACCGAAAAGAAGTTACGTTTTTTGATCACTTTTGGTACGATACATTCGAACCACACATATGGAAACACTGGGATCAGGACACATATGAACCTGATCAAACTGCACAATGTGGATCAAATTTTGCAATTATGCGATACTCCGAAGTTCTGCTAATTTATGCCGAAGCAATTAACGAAGTATCGGGTCCCACAACAGAGGCTTATGATGCAATAAATAAAGTTAGAGCCAGGGCAAGAAATGGAAATGAAAGTGTTTTACCCGATTTAGCAGGTTTATCCAAAGATGATTTCCGAAAAGCCATTCTAGCTGAACGACGTGTAGAATTTGTTAACGAAGGCATTAGATGGTATGATCTGGTACGCACCAAAAACCTTATAGAGTATGTTAAACGTGCAAAAGGTGATATTGCCAACCCACAGGAATTTAACTACGTTTTCCCAATTCCACAACGTGAATTAGATGTAAACAAAAATCTTACACAGAATCCTAATTATCAATAATTCAGGATATAATGCTATTTAACTAAATCAACTCTTTTGAAATCAAACTTTAATAAATACCCCTCAGTTCAATTACGTAAAACCGATGATGATTGCCTTGTTGGATGGGAAACTATATCAAAGCAATTGGCAAAAACAATCTCGAGTCGTAAAGCATCGAAAAATATATTAATCATCGATTGCTATCAGGGAACCCATGAAAAAGAAATACTGGAGGTAATATCAAATTACATAGATCCTGATTATATATTTATGTCAGCTGGTGCTATGTTAAATGAGACCAAAATCCGTGAACTTACTCAACAAGATGTAACTAACGATCGGGTTTTTGGCTATCTCACAAGGCTTAATTTGGATCAATTTTTTGATGAAAATAAAATAGGTGAGGTAAAAAAACAAATTGCTGATATTGAGCAAGGCATCATTCTGATTTTTGGTATTGGAGCCACATTGCTTACAGATGAATCCCATACTCTTGTGTATGCCGACATGGCACGATGGGAAATACAATTACGCATGAGGCGGAATGAAGTAAATAATCTTGGGATCAATAATCGCACCGATAAATTCGAAGAACAATATAAAAGAGGGTATTTTGTTGATTGGCGGGTTCTCGATCGACATAAAAAGAAACTCATTAATAGGTGGGATTATGTACTCGACACAAACAATCCTGATCAACCAAAAATGGTGAGTGGCAATTTAATAAGAGAAGGTTTATCTCAAGCCGCTCACCAACCAATTAGTGTTGTCCCATATTTTGATGCCGGGCCATGGGGCGGACAATGGATGAAAGAAATTTGTGGATTGGATAAAGATGCAGAAAATTATGCATGGTGTTTTAACTGTGTTCCGGAAGAAAACAGTCTCCTGCTTGCTTTTGGTGATGTAAGGTTCGAACTTCCATCAATAAATGTTGTTTTCTATGAGCCAGTTAACCTGTTGGGTGAAGCTGTTTATGGCCGATTTGGTGATGAATTCCCCATACGTTTCGATTTTCTTGATACAATGGATGGTGGTAACCTAAGTCTACAGGTTCACCCAACAACTGAATATATACAAGAAAAATTTGGACTTCATTACACGCAGGACGAAAGCTACTATATGCTCGATGCCAAAGAGGATGCTGTTGTATATCTTGGTTTAAAAGAAAATATTTTTGGAGATAATATGATATCTGATCTTAAAAAATCTCAAGCCAACAATAATAGATTTCCGGATGAAAAATATGTGGAAAAATGGCCAGCTAAAAAACATGATCATTTTTTAATTCCGGCGGGTACAGTTCATTGTTCAGGAAGTAATGGTATGGTGCTCGAAATAAGCTCTACCCCATATATCTTCACATTTAAACTATGGGATTGGGGGCGACTTGGATTAGATGGCAAACCCCGACCTATAAATATTGGACATGGAGAAAATGTTATTCAGTGGGAGAGAACAAAAAATTGGACCAAGGAAAATCTAATTAACCAAGTGGAACCATATGAGGCTGGCAATGGTTGGGAAAGCGAGAGAACAGGATTACACGAACGAGAATTTATCGAAACACAACGGCATTGGTTCACAAAATCGGTTTACCATGCCAAGGAAAAAAGTGTGCAGGTTTTTAATGTAATAGAAGGTCGTGAAATAATAGTCGAAAGTCCCACAAATTATTTCGCACCAATGATATTTCATTACGCAGAAACCTTCATCATACCTGTTGCCGCTGGTGATATTATTATTTCACCACATGGGGAATCAGTAGGACAAAAATGTGGTACAATAAAAGCATATGTCAGGACATAATTATTGATAATTAAAATTGAAATTAAAAAGTATGAAACAAAAAACATCGTCAAAAATTTTTCTCCCGGTTATATTTTCCTTTTTTGTAATGGGATTTGTTGATCTGGTTGGTGTTGCAACCGGGTATGTAAAACAAGATTTTAATCTGTCGGATAAAATGGCACAACTAATTCCATTTATGGTGTTTATCTGGTTTGCACTAATGTCGATCCCAACAGGGATTTTTCAGGATAGAATGGGGAAAAAATTAACAGTAAATATTGGGATGATATTAACCGGCATCGGGTTACTCATTCCTTTTGTTTATTATACTCTTCCAACAGCACTTATTGGTTTTGCTTTACTTGGAATTGGAAACACAATACTTCAGGTAAGTGCAAACCCATTACTAATCGATATTTCCGCCAAAGATTCAAAGGCAGCTAACCTAAGTCTATCACAACTTATTAAAGCAATTGCTAGTATGCTCGGCCCAATAATTACTGCCGGTTTAGCACTTTATTTGGGTAATTGGAAAATAGTTTTCCCCCTATTTGCCGCCATCTCATTTATTTCTGCACTATGGCTTAGCATGGTAAAAATTGATGAATCGAAACCAAAAAAAGCCCCCGCTACTTTTAAGAGTTCATTTGCATTGTTAAAACACCCATACATATTAATTACGATTATCGCAATCTTTTTTATGGTAGGATTTGATGTGGCCATGAACACAAATATTGCTACATTTTTAACTTCGACATTTTCAATAAGTCTTGAAGCTGCCAGCATGGGTATTGTAATCTATTTTGCTTCATTAATGACCGGACGAACTATTGGTGCAATTCTTCTTCGAAAGATTAACATAAAAATATTTATGGTTGTAAGCACATTACTTGCTATTGTTGGATTAATTGGCATTATACTATCAAATAATCTATTGCTAACACAAATTATGATTTTCGTGACAGGCATCGGTTTTTCCAACGTATTCCCTATTATGTTTGCACTAATTGTGGAAAAGAAACCTGATTATGCAAATGAGTTATCGGGGTTGATAATACTAGCAGTAAGTGGTGGAGCAATAATTCCACCGGTTGTAGGCTTTTTCAGTGATATTTTTGGAGTAATTGCAACCATATATGTATTGATTTTATGTATGCTCTATATTGCATATGCATCTTATTACGTAATAAAAACAGATTAAATGAACCCTAATACTGATAATAGAATTATACTGACATTAGATGCCGGAGGGACTAATTTTGTATTCTCAGCCATACAATCTAATATTGCTATTGTTGAACCAATCAGGCTTCCAGCTGAAGCACATAACCTCGACTTATGCCTTGGAAATATAATTTCGGGTTTTAAACAGGTTAATGAAGCTGTTAGAGGGAAAGCCTGTGCAATTAGTTTTGCTTTTCCGGGTCCTGCCGATTACGAGAAGGGAATCATAGGCAACCTTCCTAATTTTGAGGCCTTCAATGGAAATATACCCTTGGGTCCAATACTTGAACATAAATTTGGATTGCCCGTTTTCATAAACAACGATGGTAACCTTTTCGCCTATGGTGAAGCCCTAAGTGGCTTTTTGCCAGATGTAAATAGGAGAATCATTGATGCCGGTGGTATCAAACAATACAAAAACCTTATTGGATTAACTCTGGGAACAGGTTTTGGTGGAGGAATTGTACTAAACAAAACTCTTGTAATTGGCGACAGTGGCTGTGGTGCAGAAGTACACAACAGCCTAAACAAATTCAATAGTGATTGGAATGCGGAAGAGAGCATAAGCACTCGTTCAATACAGCGTGTATACTGTGAGATTGCCAAAATTCCATTCAACAACTCAATAATGCCTAAAGATATTTCGGATATTGCAGGCAGTATTATTGAAGGAAACAAAGAGGCAGCGATAGAAGCATTCCGTCAATTTGGTGAAGCATTGGGAAGTTCTATCGCAAACATAATTACACTTATCGATGGTATTGTAGTTCTTGGTGGTGGAATAACTTCTGCATGGGATTATTTTTCTCCAGCACTCTTTAAGGAAATAAATCGCAATTACTTTCATTTCACCGGGTCTGCTAACGACCGACTATCCTTTAAAGTTTTTGATCTTGAAGAATCATCCCAATTTAAAACTTTTGCCATGGGAGAAGTTCAAAAAATCTCCATTCCCGGAATTGATAAAGAAATTGAATTTGACAGCATGCCACGCACCGGAATTGGAGTTTCAAAACTTGGCGCAAGTCATGCTATAGCTCTTGGAGCATATACTTTTGCGTTGCAACAACTCGACAATAAATAATATCATGAAAAGATTTCTAAGCATATCAGTACTCATAATACTTACCCTAAGCATTTCCGCACAAAACGCTAAAAGCAGAAAGTCGCCTGTTAACTATGTTGATCCACTAATGGGAACAACATTTGCACGATGGATGCTATTTCCGGGAGTGACAATGCCTTTTGGGATGGTAAAGCTTAGTCCTGACAATCAGCGAAAAGGCTGGAAAGCCGGATATGAATACAAAATTCATAATATCGCTGGATTTTCTCATGTTCATTCATGGACAATGGGAGGATTATTAACCATGCCAACAACCGGGCCCTTAAAAATTACACCCGGTACCGAAACAAATCCTGACCTTGGTTACAGATCAAGAATTTCTCATGACAATGAAACAGCACAAGCGGGTTATTATCAGGTTTTTCTGGAAGATTATGGGATCAACGCAGAACTTACTTCAACCACACGGGCAGGATTTCAACGGTACACTTTTCCCAAATCAAATTCTGCCAGAATACTAATCGACTTAAAAATACCAACGGAATATAGCTACGAAATATTTGAAGCTAAAATCACAAAAGTAAGCGATACCGAAATCGAAGGATATACAGTTCAACAAAGTTTAAGGGGCGCAAACTATAATGAATTCAAGCTAAACTTTGTTATCAGATTTAATAAGCCTTTCAAAACTTTCAATGGTTGGATAAGAGAAGATATTATAGAAGACACGGATGAAATTCATCTAATATTTGGTGATGACGACGTAGGCGCTTTCGTAACCTTTGAAACTGAAGAAGGTGAACAGATACACATGCAATCAGGAATTTCACTTGTTAGTATTGCTCAGGCCAGATTGAACGTGGGGGTCGAAATGGGTCCTTTTAAATGGGATTTCGACGAGGCTAAAAAACACAATCAGGATACATGGAATCAACTTCTTGGAACCATTCAAGTTGAAGGGAAAAATGAGACTGATATTAAAAAATTCTACACTAACATGTATCGCGCATACGCAAGTCGTACAATATGGAGTGATGTAAATGGGAAATACGTCGACATGTACGAAAAGGTTCAACAACTTGAAAAACCCAATGATGTTGTTTATGGTGGTGATGCTTTTTGGAATACATTCTGGAATCTTAATCAGTTATGGACACTACAACATCCCGAAATTGCAAATAGTTGGGTACGATCATTGCTCGAAATCTACGACAAAGGTGGCTGGCTTCCCAAAGGTCCAACAGGAATAGAGTATTCAAGCATAATGGTAGCTTCACATGAGATTCCACTTATTGTTAGTGCCTATCAAAAAGGAATTAGAAATTACGATGTTGATAAAGCTTACACAGCTATTCGGCATAATCAAATGGAGCAGGGAAAACCTCATCCCGGTGGCGGTTTAGTTGGAAACAGGCATCTTGATTCATATATGAAATATGGTTTCGTGCCAAACGAAGAAGGGCCTGTGAGTAACACCCTTGAATATGCTTACGACGATTGGACAGTTGGCCAGATGGCTAAAGCGCTTGGTAACCAATCCGACTACAAAACATTTACTAAACGTGCATTTAATTACAAAAATGTATTTAATAAAGATGAAGGATATGTGTGGATGAAAAACTCTGATGGCACATGGGTAGAGAATTTTTCTCCCTATGGACACTCTGTTTTTCTTGGTCCCGGATTTGTTGAAGGTAATGCATGGCAGTACACTTGGTTTGTGCCTCACGACCAAAAGGGATTACTCAACCTGCTGGGAAAAGATGAGTACATTAATCGACTTGAGGAAGGTTTTCAAAAATCCCTGCCCCACCGATTTAATTCAGAACATTTAAATGAAAACGGATTAATAGGAGTTGGAATACTTCCAATAAATCACGGTAATCAACCAAATATGGAAGCTGCTTACCTGTTTAATTATGCCGGTGCACCATGGTTAACACAAAAGTGGGTACGCGAAATAATGTATGGTTTCTACGGCGATGGTATTGATGCATGGCCCGGCGATGAGGATCAGGGACAAATGGGTGCCTGGTATGTTATGAGTGCGATGGGGCTGTTCGAAATGGATGGTGGAGCATCCATAGATCCCATCTATGAAATTGGAAGTCCTATCTTTGAAAAAACAACCATTCAGTTAGACTCAAATTATTATTCGGGAGGCACTTTCGTGATAGAAGCTAAAAATACCAGCTTCGATAATAAGTACATCCAATCAGCAAAACTAAACGGCAAAAAGTTGGAAAAGCCATGGTTTTATCATTCAGAATTAGTTGCCGGCGGAAAGCTTGAGTTAAAAATGGGAAGCAAACCAAACAAGAATTGGGGAAGTAAACCCGATGATGCTCCACCATCAATGAGTAGCCTACTTTCACAAAGTGAAATTGATGAAATTATGGCCTATGATAAATTCGCCGAAGACATGGAAGCATGGAACAAAGCCATGAGAGCATATTACTATCATAAAAAGGAAAACTTCGAATCGCTACCAAATACTCCGAATGAAATAATTTTTCTTGGCAACAGCATTACCGACGGATGTGAGTGGGGAGAACTATTCCAAAATCAAAATATCAAAAACAGAGGAATTGGTGGAGATGATACCGATGGTATACTGGAAAGACTATCAGAAATAACAGATTCGCAGCCAGAGAAAGTTTTCATTATGATTGGCACCAATGATTTGGCCTATGGAAAAAGTATTGATTATGTTATATCAAACTATTATAAAATAATCGACAGCATTCAATTATGGTCGCCCCTTACACAAATATACATCCAAAGTGTACTCCCAACCGAAGATGCAATTCACACAACACGCAAAAACACAGATATCATCAAAATTAATGATCAACTAAAAAAACTAGCATCTGAAAAGGGAACAACCTACATTGATCTTTTCTCAATCTTTGCAACAAATGAAAATAAACTAAACCTTGATTATAGTATTGATGGATTGCACATAAATGGAGAAGGGTATTTAATTTGGAAAGATGCAATTCAGAATTATGTTGATGAATAAAGAGTTTAAGTAAAACTAAAGAGCCATGAAAAATATTTCGAAATTAATTCTCGTAGCAATTATTGGAATTCTACTATCATCATGTTGCAATACAACAGAACCGCAACAAACTGCTACTTCCGACTCAACCCATGTAGATAGCTATTTCACTAACTTTTTCGCTCGTGATTGTTGTGGAGTTACGGGAGCCGACGGCTACTACTCAGTTCCCCTACCCGATGGCCGCGTGGTTTGGATTTTTGGTGATTCATTTTTAGGAACGGTTAACCCTGATGGTAGTCGTGAAAAACGCTCTCCGGTATTTATCAGAAATGCAATGGCCGTTCAAGATGGTGATTCACTTCGTAGCATTTATAATGTTATTGATGGCTGGGAATCTTCATTGGTAATACCACCTGATGCAGTTAAAGGTACTGAGTTTTCAGAAGATTCTCTGTGGTATTGGCCCGGAGATGGTTTTGTTGAAAATGGAAAACTTAAAGTATTTATGACTGCATTTTATCAGGCAGACACAGGAAATTGGGGATTTCGCTGGACAGGGGCAAACCTGGCTACATTTAGTTTACCGGAAATAAAACTTGAAAAAATTGACCACTTAGATTACCCTGGTGAAGTGGAAATTCATTGGGGTCATGCAATTTGCGATGATGCTGATGATTATACTTACATTTATGGTGCTGGTGATAAATACCCTTACGTTGCTCGCGCTCCCAAAGGAAATGTAACTGAGCCATGGGAGTTTTACACAGGAAGCAGTTGGGTGAATGATTCACGTTTAGCTAAACCCATGGCAAATTTCAAAGGATCGGAACAGTTTAGTGTTATTAAATTAAATAACAAATATGTGTTATTAACCCAATCGGGTGATTTTTTGGAAAGTAGTTTGTATTCTGCAACCAGCGATTTGCCCTATACCGGATGGAGTAATAAAAAAGAACTTTACAAACTTGAACCCTTAGTAAAGGTTAAAGATCTTTTCGCATATAATCCAGTGGCTCATCCTTATTTTACCAAAAATAATGAACTATTGATTTCCTATTGTGTGAATAGCTTAAATTTGGATGATCTTTTTCAGGACGCAAGTAAGTACCGCCCTGTATTCATCAGAGTTCCGATTGATCTTATTCTGGAAAATAAATAACATAAGATGAAATCAATTCCAGGCTCACTATTCTGCCTGGTACTATCTTTTCAAATTTCAGCACAAACACAATTAGTATTACAATCGGATTAATTGGATAATCCTGATACAGTATGGGTATTTGCACCGGCTAATGCGTCAGATCATATTCCTTTCCCTCTGGTTTATTTACTTCATGGTTGGAGCGGAAATCACAAACAATGGAATAGTATAATCGACTGTCAAGAATATGCAGATAATTATGGATTTATTATAGTTTGCCCCGATGGCCTTTATGACTCCTGGTACATTGATAGCCCCGTTGAATCTGAGAATCAATTTAGTAGTTTTTTTACATTGAAGTTAATCCCAACTATCACTGAAAAGTTTAAGGTTCAGAAAGATAATGTGTTCATAACCGGCTTAAGCATGGGTGGCCACGGTGCCCTATATCTGTTTGAAATGAATCCGTCATATTTTAGAAGTGCCGGAAGCCTGAGTGGAGTGCTTGATTTAACCGATTGGACAAAGTACTATGGAATCAGTATGATACTTGATCTTGAAAATTCGGAAAATGCTGATGAATTATCATATAATTATTCAGTGATTGGAAATATGGAAAAGCTTAGCTCAACCAACAAAGAGTTTATTGTAAGTTGTGGTACTGAGGATCCATTTTACAATCTTAATGAAGAGTTTATTCAGTCGTGTAATGAAAATAATATCAGTGTAAAGTTTATTCAAAACCAGGGAGGCCATAACGCAATCTATTGGCGATCTTCAATTGATGCACATTTTGATTTTTTCTCAAAGTTAGTTGAGAATGAAGATTAAGCACTATAATTCTCGTTCGCTTTCAATGGTGTATGTAAAACTATCTGCACGATAATAACCCAGATTATATTCAACCGGTCTGCCACCGGGATCGAAAACAAATCTCTTTCGTTTGAGTATTGGTCTTGAAGGATCAATATCAAGTATTTTCCCGATTTCATTTCCGGCAAGTCTTGAACTTATTTCTTCTTTCGACAATTTAACAATTACCGAGTGTTCTTTTTCCAGAATCTCATAAAGTGGGCGTGTGAAATCTTCATTTCCGGTAATGCCAATACGTGGATGAAAATACGACACAAAATAAACAAATGGATGTTTATTACCACCGCGCAGTCTTTCAAGTTTAAAAATCTTCTTACCTATTGGTATTTCAAAGAAGGCAGAGGTTTTTTCATCGGCTTCAACCCATGAAACTTTCAAATCGAAATTAATTATTTCAATTCCACTTGCCTTCATTTCCTGTGAAAAGCTAAGCCAATTCTGAGCTCTTGTACTTACATTTTGATCGGCAACTCGAGTACCAACACCTTTTTTCCTAACAAGTAACCCTTCATACACGAGTTTGTTAAGAGCTTGCCTTACAGTATTACGGGATATCCCAAGTTGTTTTGCGAGCCCCATCTCATTGGGTAAAAAAGCTTTATCCTGATACTCAGGCGACTTGATCATTTCACGCACCAGTTCTTCAACTTGTGCATGCAAAGGAATTGGACTTTTATGATCAATTGAAAACCTCATATGATGATTAATAATTTTGAGTGCGCAAAAATAATTTAATTATGTAAGAATAGTCCACTCCTATCCATTATATGATAAACATATGTTCCCGAAGGAAGCTCATTCACAGGGACTTCAATTTCATAACTCCCTTTAGTTAGTACTCCACATGATTTAGTCATCACTTTAACCCCAAGCAAATTAAATATTTGAATATCAACATGGTGATTATCTTTCAATTTAAATGAGAATGTAATTTTTTCAAAAACCGGATTTGGAAAATATTTTAGGTCAAGTAAATCTGTATCGGTAAGTTGAGAAATATTTGTTGGAGTAAAAGATGGATGAATAATTGTATAAGGAATCCTGAAAAAGTTAGGCCTATACAACTCAATATTATT
Source organism: uncultured Bacteroidota bacterium (assembly GCA_937912115.1). Taxonomy (GTDB): domain Bacteria; phylum Bacteroidota; class Bacteroidia; order Bacteroidales; family F082. Next base: position 64,930 of record CALDOI010000049.1, read on the forward strand.
AAATATTTGCCAAAAATCACCATTGGAATTATAAGAGATTAATAACTCATTATTTTCATCAAATTGTGGATGGGGATAGGCATTATAAGTTAGCATATCCGGGAAAGGATATGGAGTTTCATAAAGCACAGTTACATTACTCCAGGGCCCCTCAGGCTGGTTGGCTACGAGTGAATATATTTTAGTCCCAAGCCAAATTTCTTGTGTAATCATAACAAATTTATCCTGATGCTGAAATACTCCAAATTGTTGTGAAACCGGATGATCAGTTAATTTTTTGGACGCTTCGGGTTCTGCCAACCAATTATTTCCATCAAAAAATTCCCAATCGCCTAATATATCTCCAACATCAGTACGTGCTAAATGTACGCTGGGTATGTTATTACTGGGGTTTTCTTCTTTACGACCATATATATATGTGTAATCATTAAAATTCATAATACGATCGCCGTACATTACACCATTTTGTTCATAATATGGTAATTGTATCTGTTCGATTAATTCAATTTCGGGATAAGTAAAAATTACCACATAAGCATTTCGATATTCAAAATTCCATCCTGAGGGTCCTCCATTTGTGCCAAATTCAGAAAATATAATTTTTAGTGTATCATCCTCAACTATTCCGTGCTCTGGCCAGTACCATGTTGAATCGGGAGTGTTGGTCTCCACAAAATCAATGGGATCATCAAATGTACCCTGATACAATGCAGTCATAGTATCACCTGTTTGGAGTACTGCACAGTTTCTAATCATGGATGCTCCGGGAGCAAGCGAACTATCGGGATTTACGATTCCTATAAAACTATCGCCAAATAACCATAGTATACTACCATCGGGCAATTCTAAAGAATATGTAGCATCACCTGCTACCCAACCACCATTTTCTGTCCGTAATAATGTATTAAATGTTGAATCGGGAATACCTTGAGCAATGGACGAACTTACAATGCAAACCTGAAAAAATAAAACTACAAATAACCTGAGATGTTTATGAATCATAGAAATAAAAATAAAGGAGTCAACTATTTAAAAAAACAAGTTGACTCCAATGTAAAGGTACCAGTATTTTATTTAACAAGTATTTTATGTGATTGGGATGTTAATCCGTTTGTAAGTTTCACGAAATATATTCCTTCAACAAGTCCTTCTAAACTTATGGCTGACTGGTTGTTATATAGCTGCTCGCTTACGACAACTTTTCCTGTAACATCTATAATCTGCATTTCAATTAACTCACTACCATAATCTTCAAACTTAATATTCAGCATATTAGTGGCTGGATTGGGAAAAAGACTAACATTTGAATTGGATAATAACTCATCAACTCCTGTATTATCAATTAGTGTAATTGGAATTGGATCGCTAATATCATCTGCAGGATTACGATCCCAATAATCTACATCACCAATTGCATATCTTAAGAAATAATCACCGGGCTGACTTCCGGTATATATACGTGGTGAAAATGATAGGCTATCAAAAAATACCATTGATGCCTCGGCACTTGTTGCAGCTCCCCACCAATAATAACCGGCAGGTGACGGAATTGAGTCCTCCAAAGTTTGAGAACGTGAAGCACTGTAAAGCAAGATCCCGGAATTGGTAAATTCAGGGTTTGTGCATACAATTGTAAATGGAATGCTATCCTGAACGGTCCAGCCATCAGGTAACATTACACCAAACAAACCGTAATCAACTAAGTCAGGATTTGTCCAGTCGTTATCAGGATTACCGTCGTCTTGAGCGCTAACAAATACATCAAAATAACTATTGATGGTTGCTGTGTCGGGTTGAATTATGTTGCGCCACTCATAGCAGCCAACAAAAAATAACGATGAAAATAAAAATACAATAACAAGACCCTTAATCATAGAAGCTTTGTTAAAGCACTTTTCAAATAGTGTAGAGATTTTTTTCATGATTCCTAAGTTTAATTTTTTTGATTTGATATGTGCATATGTTCATACATATTGAATAAAGTACAAATGTAAGCATCTTTTTTTTATTTGCAATGAATTATTATTGGTTTTATATATCTAGGTTGTTAAATATGTATCTTTGCAGCATTAATGAATAATACTTCAATTATCGACATAAATTTTCTTAATTGGGAGCAGCAAACTGGCAAAGGGCTTATTTTGAAAATAAAGAATATTTAATTAGTCAGATTAAAAAACATATAATATGAGTTTTTGGTGGATTCCTGCAATTATACTAGTTGCACTTTTAATTATATCCTTTTATAAGAGATATAGTATGATTAAAAACATGGACAGCAACGCTATCGAAAGTCCAAACCTAATAATCTTAACTGACTCTGATTACAAAAAGCAGATTAAATCAGGTGTATCTCTAATTGATTTTTGGGCGCCTTGGTGCATGCCTTGTAAAGTACAGGGACCTATTATTAACGAGGTTGCCAATGAAATGGGCAACAATGCTGCAATCTGCAAAATTAATATTGATCAAAACAAAAGAGCTGCTGCCGAATTTGGAGTTAGAAGTATTCCAACAATCATTATTTTTAAGAACGGCAAGGTTGTTAAACAGCTGGTTGGTGTTAAATCCAAAACGGTTTTAGTAAAAGCGCTAGCTAGTTTTATCTAATCAGCTTAACCTATAAGGTGATGCATCCGCCCCCATTCATTTGCAATACAAGGATCTAATATCTAACATATTTTCATTTTCTATATAAATGGATTGAAAATCCATTTCACCGTAGTTCGGGATAAAATATCCCGAACAGCATTCCCAATAATTCAATAAAATATTATTTTTTAGGTAGGGTAAACTGTGCACTCTTCGGTATGATAATAAAACGGAATCCTAACTAAAAAATAAAATCATGAAAAAATTGAAATTAATTATCGTATTATCAATGGTCATCGGGGTCGCTTCTTTCACGACATCTTGTAAAAAAGACATCCAGGATATTGCAGCCGACACATCTGTATCAGCAGATGATGCTTTTGCAGAAAGCATATTTGATGATGTAACCAATATTGCCAACGAAGCATACAACAATGGTGGTGATGGACTAAAAGCCACAAACGAAAATCTTTATTTATCAGGCTGTGCAACAGTAACTCTCGACACAACGATTTTTCCGCACTTACTTACAATTGACTTTGGTGAGGAGAATTGCCTTTGTCAGGATGGCAGAAATAGAAGAGGAAAAATATTAATAACATTTAATGGTAGATATTGGTGGCCAGGTACTGTTATTACATATGGTTTCGATAATTATTTTGTTAACGACAATCAGGTTGACGGAACCAAAGTAGTTACAAATATGGGCTTTAACGATGATGGTCATTTTTATTTCAACATAGAAGTTGTGGGCGTAATTGTTCTTGCTAATAGTGGGGGAACACTTAGTTGGAATACCTCAAAAGTTAGAGAATGGATTGAGGGATACACCACATGGAATCCTTTTGATGATGTGTATTTAATTACAGGATCAGCAAATGGAATAAGGCCAAATGGACAAACCTGGACAAGAGAAATAATTACACCATTACGTGTTGAAATAGGCTGCCGTTGGATTGTTTCAGGTACTATGGAAATTCAGCCTGAGGGACTATCTTTAAGAATTGTGGACTGGGGTAACGGTGAATGTGATAACATTGCAACTGTACTTGTAAATGGGGTTACTTACACAATATTTCTTAATTAGCAATTAAAAAATAAGTCATAATAATCCTTCTAAATATGGTAGGGTTATTATGATTTTAAAATCCATAAAATTAACATTCATGAAAACCTGTTTCTTTATTTTTGCAATAATAGCTCTAGTAACTACCAGTTGTACAAAAGATAGTGGATTCAATATAAATATGGAACCACAACCTGTAATCTATAATGAAAAATACAAGGATTATGAAGAGAATCCGTTTATGAAAGTAACGGACCAACCCATCTCAACATTCTCAGTTGATGCCGATGGTGGTTCATATGCTAATATGAGAAGGTTCTTATATATTGGTCAAACACCACCCAAATCCTCAGTTAGAATTGAAGAATATATCAATTATTTCACCTTCGACTATAAGGAGCCTACAGATGGTGAGAATGTTTCGTTGGAGTCAGAGATTTCAGGTTGTCCGTGGAATGCTGAACATTTTTTGATGAGAGTTGGAATGAAGGGAAAAACTATTCCGGAAAGCGAGCTTCCAAATTCAAATTATGTATTTTTAATAGATGTTTCGGGTTCAATGAACTCACCGGATAAATTAGGGATATTAAAAACCGGATTTAGTACTATGGTCGACAAACTAAAGGACCAAGATAGAATTGCGATAGTTACTTATGCTGGTGAAGCCGGCGTTTTACTTCCTTCAACATATGGAGATGAAAAATCGAAAATAAAGGAAGCCATTGATCAATTAGGTGCCGGAGGTTCAACCGCCGGGGCAGCAGGGATTTCAGCGGCCTATGAGATTGCGCAAGAGAATTATATCCCAGATGGAAATAATAGAGTGATACTAGGATCTGATGGAGACTTTAATGTTGGCCCATCATCAACTGATGAGTTAATAGAGTTGATTGAAGAAAAAAGAGAGTCGGGTATTTACTTAACGGTGCTTGGAGTTGGTGGTGGAAATCTTAATGATTATATGATGGAACAAATAGCCAACAAAGGAAACGGAAATTATGAATATATCGACAATGCTAAACAAATTCAGAAAGTGTTTATATATGAATTTGAGAAATTTTATACCGTTGCAAAAGACTCTAAAATTCAGATTACCTTTAATGTCAATATGGTTGATTCTTATCGTCTTATTGGTTACGAGAATCGTGCATTAAATAATGAAGATTTTGAGAATGACACAATAGATGCCGGTGAAATTGGTTCATCACAAACCATTACTGCCCTCTACGAACTTGTATTACTCGATACATTAAATACTGATAAATATGCACAATTCGATTTTCGCTATAAGAAACCTAACGAAACCCAAAGCAGATTGTTAACCCATGATATTGGCAATATTCCGAAAGATATTTATGAGTCAACTGAGAACATGAGGTTTGCTGCTGCAATAGGAGGATTTGGATTGATGATGAAACAATCTGAATACAAAGGAACAGCTTCAAAACAGTTGGTACTTGAACTAGGAAATAGCTCAACAACATTTGACCCTAACAATTACAGAAAGGAATTTAATGATTTGGTAACAAACTGGACAGAATAACTTGGTTTAATAGTAACCAATCCGCTATATAATAAAAAACTAAAACAGAAAATATGTAGTATTTTTACGCTAATCAAAAAAAACAATTCATTGACACGGCAGTTTTTTAAAGAAATTTTTGACAATCATTTTGATACAGTGAGAAATTACATTTATTATCGATCAGGTGATACTGAACTTGCAACTGATATTGCTCAGGATGCGTTCTTAAGAATCTGGGAAAAGCAAATCGACCCAAATAATAACAATGTAATTGGGTTGCTGATCAAGATTTCGGGAGATTTGTTGGTTAGCAACTATAGAAAACAAAAGGTTGCTTCTAACTTTAAGCTCAATATTCAGCCAAGATTTGAATCACAAACAGCGGCTGATAAAATGCTATTTGTCGAATTGAAAAATAGATATAATCAGGCTCTAGGTAAATTACCAGAAAAACAGAGAACTGTATTTTTGATGAGCAGAATGGACAATCTGAAATACCATGAAATAGCTGCTGCAACCGGAATAAGCAATAAGGCTGTTGAAAAAAGAATGAAAAATGCTCTCTCATATTTAAGAAAGGAGCTTAATTACTAACATGAAAAACACAAACTTACATAACAAGAACTACATTGAAGAGGAATTCTTTTCTTCAGCCGAAACTAAGTATGAAAAATCAAAGGCTGATATATGGAATGATATTATATCAAAAATTGATAACCCACATGAAACTAGTTCAGAATTACGAAAAACTACCCCATTACAACTAAGAGTTTTTTATGGTATTGCCGCATGTATAATATTACTGCTGGGGACTACACTAATGCTTCGATTCTACAGTACGTCAAACTATTGCCCTGATGGGAAACAACTTACTGTAAATCTTCCCGACGGATCAACTGTATCAATGCAATCAAATTCAACAATAACATATTATCCTTTATGGTGGAAATTTTCCAGAAGAATAGTATTAACCGGAGAAGCTTTTTTTGATGTAAAAACAGGAAATGAATTTAGAGTATCATCACCTCGCGGAAGCACCATAGTGCTTGGTACAAGCTTTAACATTTTTGCAAGTAATTATGAATATAAGGTAACCTGTTTTACCGGAAGAGTTAAGGTAGTTTCAGCACATGAACGATCGATTATTCTTAGTCCTGATTATAGCGCCGAAATTACTCCTAGTGGCGAAATTAAAGTCTCAAAATATATTATAGAGAGTGATTTGTTGGTAGTTGAAAACAATATGTTTGATTACAGTTCCGTTCCTCTCTCGAAAGTTATTGTTGATATTGAAGACTATTATAATATTTCTATAACTTCTAGTACCGGGCTTGACTATATGTATACAGGATTTTTCTCGAAACATAAAACTATCGAAGAAGTACTCTACTTATTATGTAAACCATATGGTCTTACCTTTGTAGTATTATCAGATAATAAATACCATATTATTAAAAATTGAAGGTAATAGCGAAAACATCTTTAGTCTCTATATTTCTGCTGCTTTCATTCTATTTTTCTTCAGCACAAGAAATTAAGATTAACGCCATCAATACTCCTCTTAATCAAGTACTGATAAGTATTATTTATTCAAATAATGTTAATATTTCGTTTGATGATAATAGCCTTTCAAGATACACAATAACCGAACAAAGAAGTTTTCCATCAATTGAAGAAGCTCTTACACAACTACTTGATAGTTCATCACTGGCCTTTGAATTAATTGACGATGTTTGGGTTATTTACCCCGTAGAATCAAGGGCAAACGAAACCTCAACTAAAGCCGGACGGATTTACGATTTATATTCAGATGAATCACTCCCCTATTCTCACATAATTGTAAATGGTTGGCCATCTATTTCTGATTTAAGTGGAAATTATTCAGTTGCACTGGTTGGAGATGATAGCCTAATACATATTAAAGTTTCCCATTTGGGATACTATGTCATAGATACCCTTATGGGGATAAACCACATTCATAATTTTGCTCTAACACCCTCCAGTATTGGCCTATCCGAAATTGTTATATCAGATAAAATAGTCGAAAAAACCACTCAAATAGGTGACCAACCTGGACTAATGAAACTTAATCATAAAATAGCACATTTCTTACCCGGGTACGGCGACAACTCTGTGTTTAACCTTATCCGATTAATGCCCGGCATACTTGCATCTGGCGAACAAACCAGTGAATTAATAATTTGGGGAGGATATGCTGGCCATAGCAAGGTAATGTTTGATGGCTTCACTGCGTACGGACTTAAAAACTTTAACGATAACATTAGCTCTTTCAACCCTTTTATGGCAAAAGCTATTGAAATTTACAAGGGTGGATATGATGCCAGTTATGGAGGTAGAGTTGGTGGTATTGTTGATATAATTGGAAAAAATGGCAATACACAATCTCCTTCCTTTACTTTCAGCATTAACAATATGACTCTAAATGGTATGGTTGAAATTCCTATTGCAAAAAAAGGATCCTTAATATTGGCTTTCCGGCATACATATTACAAGCTATACAACCCATCGGATATGTCAGCAATAATATCGCCAAACATTAATCCTGATTCAACAACTGATGTTGACATTACCGTAGTACCTGATTATATTTTTAGAGATGCAAATATTAAATATTCCACTAGAATTAACGAAAAAGATAATTTTTACATAAGTCTGCATGCCGGAGATGATAAATTTTCGTATGTAATTGATGAACTTGTTAATAATAGATTGTATGATAAAAAAACCAAGGATGAAAATACTCAAATAGGCGGATCAATTTTTTACGGTCATGGATGGAAAAAAGGGAACACCTCCAACATAAGATTGAGTTATTCGGGATTTAACAATTCATATGCTAACAATTCCAAGTTTACAATTCCTTCGGGAGGAGATATTGAATATATATCTGATGATAATAGCACTAATAAGCTGGGTGAATATAAGATTGAAAACAGTAATTCTGTCACGATAAACCAGATACATACCTTTGAAAATGGTATCAACCTTACATACAATTCAGTCAAGCTGGAAGAATATTCATTTAACACAAAAATGGCATACTACCATTCAACCGGAAGCATAGCCAGTATCTTTGCTCAAGACAATATTTCAATCAACAAAAAATTAAATATAAAAGCCGGATTTCGGTTAACCTATGCTTTCTATTTACAGAAAATATATTTTGAGCCTCGATTATCAGCAACTTTTAAATTAGATGAATATTGGAAAATTAATACAGCATTTGGAATTTACAATCAGTTTATTGCATTAACCACGGTAGTTGACGATCTTGGGAATTTCAAATATTTGTGGTCGTTAAGTAACGATGATATTATTCCTGTGTTAAACGCGACACATTATGTACTTGGCACATCATACCATCGCCATAATTTCACTTTCAGTATTGAAGGATATTATAAAAACACAACAGGATTAAGCAGATTTGTTAGTCTTGTGGTTGGTAATATCAAAGATATTTTCCACGGCAAGGCTGAAAGTTATGGTATGGATTTTTTAATCAAAAAAGATTTATCAAAACACTCGGCATGGATTGCATATTCGTTAAGCAAAACTATTGAGCACTTCAGCTATAACAATATAGAAGATACAAGAAGAGCGCCTCAAGACCAACGACATGAAATAAAACTTGCAGCAATGTTGAATTTCGACCCAGTATATTTCTCAACAAATTATGTATATGGTTCTGGGTTTCCTTATGGAAATGAATCGCAGCAATACAATGAGGAATCTGATAAAATGTATAGTCGCTGGGACGCTTCAATTATTTATAAATTCCTTGATAGGAAGGTACAAGGAGAGGTTGGTATTTCTATCCTAAACGTATTAAATACAAAGAATTCAAAATACTCTTCATTTGAAAAAATCCCATCAAACCAAATCAACAATATTAATATTTACACTGAAGCACTTCCTTTTACTCCTACTCTTCACTTGAAAATTTCGATGTAATTGATTTCACCAGCCTTTTAATTGGAAATAATTTGATGGGTTATCCTGTCAACTCCTCTCTAATTTTCTTAGGCAATTTATCAACAACCAAATTGTATGAATCATTAATCAACTCCATAAGTAGGTTTCCCGAAATTCTTTCATCAAGAATTATAGTATTCCAATGTTTTTTATTCATATGGTATCCCGGTAATACAAAATCGTAATGTTCACGCAATATTATTGCTTTTTCAGGATCACATTTTAAATTCATACTATGATTCTCATCAAGGTTAATTAATGCAAACATCTTATCTACAACCTTAAACACCAATGTTGTATCATCAAAAGGGAAGCTTTCATTCACTCTTTTTTTCTTAAGACAATACATTCTTATTTCTTCAACATTCATACTCTCTACATATTGATTTTCACAAAGTTAATTATAATAATCATGCCATAGGAAAGAAAAAAACTTGCTTTATTATTATTTTGATATACTTTTGCACTCTTAGAGATAAGTATTCCTGTATGGAAAAAGGCCAAGCTTGGGTTAACTTATCTCTTTTTTTGTTCACCCAAAACTATAAGATATGGGCATCAAAGAAAAATCGATAGATTTAAAAAAACGCATGCGCACAGCTTTAAAGGGCGGTGGTGATGTTGCGATAGGAAAGCAAAAAGCCATTGGTAAACTTACTGCGCGAGAGAGAATTATTGCTCTTCTCGATCCAAAGTCTTTTCATGAGTATGATTTATTTGTAGAACATGCTGCAAAGGATTTTGACATGAATAAGAAGTATTTGCCTGGTGATGGAGTAATTACCGGAACAGGGTCTATCAGTGGAAATCCGGTTTGTATTTATGCACAGGATTTTACTGTTGCCGGAGGATCGTTGGGATGGATGCATGCCAAGAAGATCACAAAAATAATGGATCATGCACTAAAACTAAAAGTTCCTTTAATCGGAATTAATGATTCAGGTGGTGCACGTATTCAGGAGGGTGTAAACTCACTTGCAGGTTATGGCGAGATATTTTTTCGCAACACGCTTGCATCAGGAGTTATACCTCAAATATCAGTAATACTAGGCCCATGTGCTGGTGGTGCAGTTTATTCGCCCGCGCTAACTGACTTTGTTTTCACTGTTGAGAAGATAACGAAGATGTTTATTACCGGACCTGAAGTTATAAAAACTGTATTAGGCGAGGAAATTTCGATGGAAGCACTTGGTGGTGCAAGGGTTCATTGCGAAGAAACCGGAAATGCACACTTTTATGCCGAAAGCGAAGAAGAATGCTTTAGCCAAATAAAGCAGCTCGTAAGTTATATTCCCTGGAATAATACTAAAAAAGCAAAGAATTTCCCAAAGAAATCACCAAAAATAAGGCGTTATAAGATTGATAATGTAATGCCGGCAAATGCAAAACTACCTTACGATGTAAGAGATTTGATAAAGGCAATAGTTGATGATTCTGATTTTTTTGAAATCATGGAGCTATTCGCAAAAAATATTACAATTGGATTTGCAAGGATTAATGGTGAAACTGTAGGTATAGTTGCAAACCAACCTCTTTACCTTGCCGGTGTGCTTGATGTTGACTCATCAGATAAAGCTGCACGATTTGTTCGTTATTGCGACTCCTTTAATATTCCACTAGTAACACTTGTTGATTTGCCTGGTTACTTACCTGGCGTAGACCAGGAACATGCTGGTGTAATACGTCATGGAGCGAAATTGCTTTATGCATATTCGGAAGCCACTGTTCCTAAGATTACATTAATTACACGTAAAGCTTACGGTGGGGGTTATATAGCAATGTGCTCGCATCATTTACGTGCTGATTTTGTATTTGCATGGCCAACTGCAGAAATTGCTGTTATGGGCCCCGAAGGTGCTTCAAACATCATTTTCCGTAAGGAAATTATGTCGGCTGATAATCCTGATGAAATGCGTAAGGAAAAAGTTGCAGAATATAAATCAAAATTTGCAAATCCCTATGTTGCTGCAGCTTATGGTTATGTTGATGCTGTTATTGAACCCAATGAAACAAGAAAAATGCTAATTCACGCTCTTGATATTTCTAAGGACAAAAAAGTGCAGCTCCCTTATAAAAAACATGGTGTTCCACCATTTTAAAAAGGCTAATCATGGCAAAAGAAGAAAATAAAATACAGTATAATTGGATTGATATTGATGGAGTAAAGTATAAAACTATTCTTACAGAAAAGTTTAGACAACGAAAAAAGTATGAGGAGAATAATCCTAATTTGATTCGTGCTTTTATTCCAGGTACTATTCTCGAAATCTTAATTAAGAATAAACGCAAGGTTAAAGAGGGTGATATAGTACTGATCCTTGAAGCTATGAAGATGATGAATAGCGTTGTAGCTCCAATGGACGGAGAAGTAAAACTCACGGTTAAGAAAGGAGATATTGTATCAAAAAATCAAATTCTATTTGAAATTATTTGATATATTTAGTTTTTCTATAGCTCAAATACCTTATTGGTAGTCTCAATATAATCGAGTAACTCATCACGTCCCATTTCGGTGGAGGATGATGTAACTATCATTTGCGGCATCTCTTCCCAGGCTTCGCTTAGTTTTTTCTTGTAATTACTAAGGTTGGTTGTTACTTGATTAATTTTAAGTTTATCGGCCTTTGTAAATGTTATTACAAAGGGGATATTTGATACTCCAAGCCATTCAATAAAATCCAAATCTATTTGTTGAGGAGCAATGCGCATATCAACAAGTACAAATAAAGTAAGCATACTTGTTCGGTTGAGTATATACTTTTTTATCATTTTCTCCCATTTCAAGCGCTCCGATTTTGATCGTTTAGCAAATCCGTATCCTGGTAAATCAACAAGAAACCACTCTTTGTTTATAATAAAGTGATTAATTAACATTGTTTTACCCGGAGTAGATGAAATTTTAGCAAGATTTTTTCTACCGGTCAACATATTGATTAATGACGACTTACCTACGTTGGATCGTCCAATAAATGCATATTCGGGTTTGTTTGGATCAGGACATTTATTTACATCCGGTGAGCTAATGGTAAAATCGGCCTGATTAATTTTCATTATTTGGTTTTTCGTTGGTTGGGTTTTCGATATTTGACTTTTTATAGGATGTTAAATGCCTATCCTTTTTTCCTGGAAAAATATCTTTAACTGTAACAAGGATACCCGTTTCTTCAACATCTCCAAAGTGATGGTTAACTGCGGTTCCAAATGTTTTCATTGTGGCCGACAAATTCATATAGGCATTAACAAGTGGAGGAACGTTTTCGCCAAGTTTGCGCACCTTTTGAATCAACGTTCTATAATCTTCATCGTAATTGCATCCTGTAAAAATATTATCAAGTATTTTCTCCGAAGTTTCAATTAATAACGGTTCAATTGGGTAAATTAAATTCTCATTATCGGGAAAGTACTTTTTAAGGAAGAATAGTATCATATCTCGTGCCAATGAATCAAAATGAGTATACATAGTAACCTTTCCAAACATATACTTCGTATCTTGACTATCAACTATAACAGCACCAATGCCATCCCAAAGATTATCAAGGGCATACATTCCTCGCCTTAAATTAAATGTAGGCTGGTACATTGGTTGAACAAACGAGCGTCCTAATTCAATGGTAAATGGAAAGTAATCCCTAATAAAAGTATCAGAATATCTAAATAAGCTTGCCGTTGGAGATTTAACTTCACCATCTTTAGTTATCTCCAAATCCTTACAATGAATGAAGCGATAACCCCCAATAACTTCCTTTTCTTGTGGATCCCAAAGCACAAGTTGCTTAAACGCATGCTTTCCAACATCGTACGAATCGAGGTCAATCTCTTTACCTGTACCTCCTCCGGCATCACGAAAAGTAACTTCTCTTAGTCTGCCGATCTCACGAATTACATTTGGGGCTACACTATCACTAACAAGGTAAATTTCATTATTACCATTATTAGTATTGCGTAATATACCAGTATTTCTTAATTCGCTTTCCAATATTTTTTTATCTACAGGTGGGATAATTGTTTTCATTTGACTATGATTTTTATTTTCGTTGGTCACAAAAAATTTGTAATTGAAGATACATTCTATTGCAAATATAATACTTGAAGTCCATAATCTTTAATAGAACTCAAAAAATGCTACTTTTTTGGAACCTGAAAAGGATCAGTATGCCCTTTTCCAACTTTATAAGAATATTCTCTAACTAATTCAGCCCATTCCATACTTGTATATCTGTCATCAAAGGTTTGATAAGGAATTACTGGGCCAAATGTTATTTTTAAGGTGGCGTTTTCCTGCTTAAAAAGCTCATCAACCAGAAATAACATCTCAATATTAGCCTTTATACCAATTGCCTTACGGAAATTTGAGAGGTTATAGAAAAAATTTGTGTTTTTCCCATCGATGTGAGTTGGTATTATGTCTCTCTTATAATCCTTTGCTTTATTGATAAAAGTCCTTCTCCAGAAAAGGTCCTGTATTCTACCGTTCTTCTTTCTCGAGACAAGTCCGAAAGGAAAATAACAAACAATACTATCAGAAGCAAATGTTTCGTTTACAACCTGTATATTACTTGCCTTACCTCCGTGCTTATTGATAGGAGTAAACAATGGTTCAAGATTTTTAATATTCATGAGGATATCATTAACCGGAAATAAAATATCCATTCTAGCCTTTGATACTGCTAACATTAAAGCCATCCCATCCAAACCTCCTAAAGGATGATTTGAAGCTACAACACATCTGTCGGTTTTGGGTATGTTTTGGATACCAACAATATCAAGCTTAGTATTCATGTCACTTAGTATTGCATCAATAAATTCAATTCCCATTAAATCCTGATGATTCCTAAGAAACGAATTAAGTTTATCTTCATGCAGAATTCGCTTAAGGTAATTAATAACAAATCGTGGCAGTGTTTTTCCGAGTAAGGGACTTTTATCAGCAATCACCTTCTCAATATCTAAATACTCTTGTTTGCTGGTGCTCGATTGATTAATCATGTTTTGCATTTAATAACTGCCACAAAGATATTAGTTTAAATATATAAAGATATCCATTGTACAAAAAAACCCCGAAAGGCGTTACCTATCGGGGCATAATCTCTTACTAAAAAGCTATCTATTTTACTCCAAGTTTAGCTTTTACCAATGGAAGAATGTTATCACCTGTTTCATAAAAAACAAGAGCTCCTGTGCCAACATCAAAAATGTAATTATAATTGTTTTCACGAGCTACTTCAGTAATTGCACGTTTAACTTTTTCAATTAATGGATTAAAAAGTTCAGCTTGTTTTGCTCCTAAATCTTGGTCGGCAGATTGCTGAAATGCCTGGATACGATTTTGAAGATCAGTAATCTCTTTTTCTTTAGTTTGTCTAATTAAATTAGACAAAGTAGCAACATTATCTTGATAATCACCAACCTTTGATTGGTATTCCATTGCCATTGTCGACATTTGCTCATCAAGATAATCAGCATAAGCTTTTAGTTCTTTCTGAAGCGAATCGGTTTCGGGCATCATTGTCAGTATTTCATTTGAATCAATGTATCCAAACTTAGCTCCGGTTTGTGCAAATCCAAGACTCGATAGTAAGACAACTAGAGAGAATAATGCAATTACTTTTTTAAATGATTTCATCTGTTATTTAATAATGTGGTTAAAAATATTCAAATTTAGGGTTGCAAACATAATCAAAAAATAGTAATCAATGTACAATTAAGAAGTATGTATTAATTTATTAAGAAATATTAACAATTAGAGGGCTTAATTGCTAAGCTTTAGAAAGATAGTTGATTAGCTTTTTACTAAAATATCAACCCATAGTGTCCTATTTTTCTCCTCTGGCACGGCTGTCACGTTTAACAGTTTGCATTACGTTACCAACCTCATCTAATACGTCATCACTGATATCATATTTAGGATTTCCATACAGTAATGTCATACCACCTGCTTTGTCGAAAACAAATGAATAATTATTTGTGGCTGCAATACTTTCGATTGCGTTGTACACTTTCTCCTGGATTGGTTGTACTAATTCCTGACGCTTTTTATAAAGTTCTCCCTCAGCACCGAAATAGTTACGTTGTAGTTCCTTAACTTCTTTCTCTTTTGCAACTATTTCTGCTTCTCGCTTATGTTTTATGTCTTCAGGAAGTAGTACTGATTCGGCCTGATATTTTTGATACATCTCACTCACTTTGGCATAAGTAGTTTCTATTTCCTTTTGCCATTTCTTAGAAAATCCATCCAATTCATCCTGTGCATCTTGAAATTCAGGTATATTGTCAAGAATATATTGAGTATCAACATATGCATATTTTTGCTGTTGCCCAATGGCCGAGGAACTTGTGAATAATAATCCTGCAATTAGCAGAGTGAAAACTGATTTTACAACTGTATTTTTCATCTGTATATATTTTTGTTTAATCAAAGCTATGCAAAAACATTGCCAAAGTTTTAATCCAGCGACTGGTTAAGTGAGAAATGGAAATGACTTCCTGCAGCTGAAGGTATACCATAAATGGGATCAAACCCATAAGCCCAGTCGAGACCAAGCATACCAAACATTGGCAAAAATACTCTAACTCCAAAACCTGCTGATCTTTTCATATCAAACGGATCGAAACCTTGTGAACCCAACCATGAGTTACCTGCTTCAAGAAATGTTAGAGCATATATAGTTGAACTTGGGTTTAGCGACAGTGGATATCTTAACTCCAGAGTATATCGTGTGAAAATGGTACCCCCAATATTTTTATTTTGATAAAAGTAAGGTGTAATTGATTCGTTAGTATAACCACGCATACTCACAATTTCACGACCATCGAAGTTATTTGAGCCGGATAGTCCATCCCCTCCAAGATAGAATCTTTCGAAAGGTGTTACACCCAAATCACTATTATAATATCCAAGATAACCAAACCTGACTTTGGTGGCCAGAACAAGTTTTTCCATAAGTTCAAAATACCAGTAGGCTTTAAACTTCCATTTATGGTATTCGATCCATTTATATTTTTCGGTATCGCCAATTTCGGAATAATCCTTTTCGGGACTAAATAACGAATAGGGTGGAGTTAACTCAAGACCAAGCGAGATATCAGAACCTCGTCGTGGATATATAGGTGCATCAATTGAACTTCTACCGAGTATAATTTCGTAGTTGAAGTTGTTATAAGTTCCATTGCCATCACCGATATAAAAAATCGTAGCATAATTCTGCAATCGATATAATTGAAGATTTATCCCTTGGTAAAGAGTAAAAAAGTCATCGGGCCATGTTAATCTCTTTCCAATACCAGCACTCAGTCCATCAATTATAAAGGATGATCTTAAAGTGTCGTATGATGGTAAACCGTTGGAATAAATTGAATGATAATATGAAACTGTTAGTGCGTTTGGTTTACGTCCACCCAACCATGGCTCGGTAAAGGAAACACTCCAACTCAAATAATCTTTACCATATGTTTGGAATCTAAGCGACACCTTCTGGCCATCACCTGAAGGAATTGGTCGCCAAGCCTTACCATTAAGTACATTTTTAATTGAGAAATTGTTAAAACTCAATCCAAGAGTACCTATAATTTTACCGTATCCCCAACCACCGGAAAGCTCTACCTGATCGGCTGATGTTTCCTCTACTTCATACTCAATATCAACAGTGCCATCAACAGGATCGGGATTAATATTTGGAGTTATCGTTTCAGGGTTAAAGTACCTTAGGTTTGCTAATTCACGGGTTGTTCGTATTACATCTTCACGGCTAAATAGCTGGCCAGGTCGTGTACGCAACTCACGTATTACAACATGGTCATTTGTTTTTGTATTTCCTTTTACGGTTACATTTCTAATTCGAGCCTGCTTGCCTTCAAATATTCTAATTTCCAAATCAATACTATCGTTACCAACATAAGTTTCAACCGGAGTGGCATTAAAAAACAGGTAGCCATTGTTCATGTAAAGCGAACTTACATCGAACCCGGCAGGGTTGTATTGAAGATTGGTTTCCAGTAGTTCAAGATTATATACGTCACCCGGCAGAATCCCTAAAACTGAACTTAAAAACATTGAACTGTATACCTTATTACCTACCCATGTAATATTTCGGAAGTAGTATTTATTTCCCTCATCAATAAAAATATCGATGGCTAAATTCTCATTATCCAATCTATAAACAGAATCAGCAACTATATGTGCATCGCGATAACCTTTCTTATTATATTTTGCGATGATATTGTTTAGGTCCTCTTCATAATTAGATTCAATATATTTTGATCCTTTAAAAATGTTGACCTTAATGTTTTCTTTATAATACCTAACAAACTCTTCACTAAGATCTTTAAATTTAAGTAAAACAGCATCAGTGGCAACATTTACAACAAGTGGGCCAAGACTATCCAATGGATTGAAAACTCCACGTGCTTTGGTTTCTTTCATTGCAGCTCTTACTGACTCATAAGAAAGTTCTTTGAGGCCAATAATATTAATTTCTTTTATCTTAACTTTTTTGTTTTTCTTGATAGTGATTTTAAGATCAACAAAGTTTGAGTTTTTTTTATCTATTTCTTCACTTATATCTACATCACTATTAAGGAAACCCTTACCCGCATAAAAATCTCTAATAATATTTTTTGTTCGAATAATTAAGTGCTCGGTAACTACATCGCCTCGTGTTAGGTTTATTTTTTCGCGTATGTCATCGGCCTCCGTTTTTCTAATACCTACAAAAGAAAATTTACTCAATCTTGGCCGCTCCTTGAGAATAATTTTTAAGAAGATTTTATTCGCTTTTAGATCAGAAGCTACAATGCTTATATTATCAAAAAGTCCCTGATCCCATAGCCTCCGAATCGCTCCTGTAATATCATCGCCAGGTACTTTAATACGCTCACCAATCTCCAAATCAGAAAGCATTATTATTAAATTTTTATCAAGATATTCTATTCCTTCTACTTCAATCCCTCCTATGGTGTATTCGGTTGGAGTATCGTAGCTAATTCTCGACAAATCGTTTCCAATGCTTATTTGGGCATGCGAAACAACGGTAAACAATAGTATGCTAATTACTATAAATAATCCAAATACTTCTTTTCTAATAGCTCTTACCATACAAATTCTTAGCTTAATAATTGTTCACTTGTTAACCCAAATCTCCGCTCTCTTTCCTGATATTCAACTATCGCCTTATATAGTTCTTCTTCCCGGAAATCGGGCCATAATACATTAGTAAAATATAATTCAGAATATGCAATTTGCCACAATAAGTAGTTACTTATCCTTAATTCTCCACTGGTTCTGATTAATAACTCGGGGTCGGGTATATTATGAGTCGACAAATATGATTCAAATATTTTTTCACTAATATCAGCACTTGCTAATTTACCAACCTCAATGTCGACCCCTATTTTCTTAACAGCATCAATAATCTCCCAACGCGAACTATAACTCAACGCCAATGTTAAGGTCATACGATCATTTGTAGATGTCTTCTCCATTGTTTCAAGAAGCTTTAAATAATTCTCGCCAGGCAAACTTTTAAGGTCACCAATTGCGTTAAGTTTGATATTATTCTTATTTAATGTGTCAAGCTCTTTAACAATTGTTTCAACGAATAACGACATTAATGCATCAACCTCGTCTTTCGGACGTCTCCAATTTTCGGTTGAAAATGTGTAAAGTGTAACATATTTAATCCCAAGACTGGCAGCTGCTTCGGCAATATCTCTTACAGAATCAACACCTTCGTGATGACCGCCTACACGATCAAGACCATGTTGAATCGCCCACCTGCCATTACCATCCATTATGATAGCAATGTGCTTTGGTAGTTTTTCAATATTTATTTTATCCTTATAGCTCTTCATCAAAAAAATTACAATTATTTCCAACTAACATTATTACATCCCTTTTTACTTCTCAAATCAAACTTGTAAGTAATAGTAACACCTGTATAATTATACCAATCGTTGGTTTGATCATCACCCCTTTGCATAAATGCATCATGACTCATGGTTGGATCACTGGCAATTTCTCCTGCGTTAACAGGATTAATATCCTCACCCTTTAAATAATATGTTGTGCTTATATCGTCTATATAGTCGGTAAAGGTTTTGCGCATTCCCCATTCAAAAGTTAATCCAAGACGCTGGTTAATGCTATATTTTACACCAAATCCAAATGGAAAAGCAAAACTATATCGATTATAGGGGCTTCTCCCGGCAAAGCCAATATTTTGACCTTCTGTTCCCAGGGGCTGTAATGCAGCTCCACTGAAGTTGGTAGATTTAAATGTAAAATAAGAAATTCCCCCAAATAAGAAGGGTGTAAAATAACTCTTTTTGCTTCCAGTAAAATATTCCCAAAAATTAAATTCGGCAACTAACGAAAAATCATTAATGTTCGACTTAAAATTCAGATCACGGTTTTTAACCACCCCTCCGGTAGCATCACTTCCCTGAACTTTTCCTCTATAGTAAGAAAACTTTATTGCCCATCTCTCATTAAGATTATAACGTGCTAAACCACCATATGCCAATTGTGTTTGGTTATAAGGTATAGCAGGATTTAGTTCGCCAAGATAGTATGAGGTGCCAACAAATCCGCCAACTTCAAGAGTTTGGGAATTCAAACTTCCTGAAAAAATTATAATACATATTAGCACAACAAGACCTTTAGTCATGTGTAATAATCTATATTTTAGAGATTGGTGTATCATATTAAATTCGAGCGGCAAAAATATCACTTTTTTAGTTATCTGTAACATGTATTATTAGGTATGAATCAACACATAACAAACTAAATATTTCACCAAATATTATTTAAACATATTAATTCCTGTTATCAACACCCCAATTCAATTTCTCTCTGATTGTTGAATAGAAGTTTTGATTGTTCATTTGAACTAAGTTAACATTGAAACTACAACGCTTAATTATAATTTCATCATTCTTACTGATGGTTGAATGTCTTGAATCCATCGACATAAGATATTTATCCTCACGTCCTTCTATCTTTATTTTAATAATACTCGAATCCTGCAACACAATGGGACGTACAGTAAGGTTATGGGAAGCGATGGGGGCAATAATGAAGTTTTTGGAACCTGGGGTTACAATTGGACCACCAACACTCAATGAGTATGCAGTTGAGCCGGTTGGGGTGGATACAATTAAACCATCACCCCAATATGAATTCAGGAATTTATCATCAATAAAAACATGAACGATAATTAAAGAGGTAGCATTATTTCGATAGATTGTAAGGTCATTTAATGCATAATTAACGTTACCAAACAATTTTTTGGGTTCAATTAATTGAAGTAATGCTCGTTTATCGATGTAATAATCGCCATTAAATACGCAGTTAACAGCTTCTTGTATCTCTGATTTACTAACGCTTGATAAAAACCCAAGACGTCCTAAATTGATCCCAAGTATTGGGATTCCAGAATTCCGAACAATCGGGACTGTATCCAACATTGTGCCATCACCGCCAATAGAAAACAACATATCAACGTTATTTTTAATATCCAGATTCGAATTAAAAACAGATATATTACTACTCAAATTAATTTCCTTGGCAATAGCCTTATAATATGGTTCGTATATACAAATATCCGAATTTCTTTCCGTTAACTCATCAATAAGTAATTGTAAGTAATCTTTCTGATTATCAGCATATACCTTACCAAATAATGCCACTTTCATATTAAGCGTATTTTAACGGCAAATGTAACTTAAAAACCCAGAAGAATTATTTGAAATGGTTGAGTTAACTTTTTTTAACTTAGGTTGATGTTTGGGAGTAGGAGTTAATTATAGTAGCTATGGAATATGCTTTGATCAAAATTCTTTATGCTTATATTATTTTCACAAAAAAACTGTTATATTGGAGCTACAAAACTTATAAAAAATCCCGTTTTATTTTGTTTGTTTACTGATCCTTCTAAGCGAAGAACGACATCATAATATGAAATAATATCGAGTCCAATACCTGTTCCATATAGAAATTGATTAGCCAATGGATTTAGTCCATTGGAATAAATATCGCTAACGTAAGCTAAATCGAAAAATATATTTAAATACATAGCAATAAATGCATCGCTAAACTTTGTTGATTTTATCCATTTTATTTTGAAAGTAGTACGGGGCAATAATTCAAATTTCAGATTTGATTTAACAATCCCTATCTGCTGACCATCAACAACAAATAATTCATAACCACGAATATCATTTGGATGATAACCAAGTCCTGATTTAATAAAATATGGTAATCGCTGATTTTCATTTGCGAACTGAGTACTTAGATTATATGCAAAATACCACCTCCTGTATATATTAAAATAATGATCGAATTTAGTATTTAGGGAGATGTTATTAACCTCATCACCAAAAACTCCAAATCCCTTTTTACTTAAACTTACATCAAAATAAAAACCAGCTAAAGGGTAAGGATTATAATCACGAAAGTTGAGTTTAAAACCATAGTCTATTGTAAAATAATTGAACTCCTGTTCAGATGATGCAAAGTCAGGATTTAGCTTAAAAATAGTATCCTGAAAAATAAACTGATTAAATCTAATACTAAAACCATGTAAATAGTTGTACTTGGGACGGAAAGTTAAATCAAGGCTGGTTGTTATGTTTCGTTGGGCATATCCTGATGGTGAGTTATAAAACAACTCTTCATTATTTACCGTTTTGAAAGAAACTTCATGGTTTAACTTCACCGATCCATCGATACCGATTCCAAAAATTTGATTTTTTGTAAGGTATGGCGTTTTCCATTTAAATCCGAGTTTAACATCATATCCTATTTGAAGTATTATACTAAAGTTTTCCATCAGGCCACGGAAATTATCAATATTTAAATCTATTCCATAATTAATTCTGCCAAAATCCTTCTTGTCGAGCCATGCATTTATATTTCTATCAGCAAATTGCAATATGGGAATTGGCCATATATACCATCTTTCAATTACCTGTACATTAATAATACACTCATTATTTTCGATGCTTTTAGTTATGGTGGCAAAATTAAATAATGAGCGATTCATTAAGTTTTGTTGACTTTTAATAATCAGGCTATCAAGTGTTGACACTTTAAGAATGCTTCCTACTTCAAATTCAATTTCACGCAGGATAATTCTGTCCTTTGTTATTTTATTCCCTTCAAGAGTTATAGATTTTACAACTACAAGTGTGTCTGAATCTTCATCAACAGCAAATAGGGAAGTGCAGCTTGAAATAAAAAAAATTGAAACTAGTAAGAAATGTGAAATTCCCTTCATATTAAATTTTTAGATAATTAATCAAAGAATCATAATTATCCTTTAACTCATCATAGTTGATACTCTCCTGAAAGGAAGCAACTACCTTATATCCAAAGCGTTCGAAAGTTTGTAATATAGGCCCAATATTGATTTTACTTACCTTAATAATCACTTCTATTTTAGTGGAATTTACTTCAGATACTATGTGCGAGCTAAGTACTTTGGCATCATTAGTTTCAACAATATTTGCAATCTCGGTTAAGCTATAATCGTTGATACTTAGTTCGAGAACAATAACACCGCCGGGATAATCTACCGACATGGTTTCTGAAAAGAAGTTAACAATATCACGTTGAGTTATACATCCAATATAGCGTCCATCATCATCAACAACAGGTACAATAGTTAGCTTTTGAGTATATGCCATTTTAAGAATATCATATATGTATTGTTGCACATTTACATAATAGTTATCAAAATGGATAAATTCTTTTTTCAGTTCTACATCATGATTTTCAAGATATTCTATATCCTTTTCGGATATAACGCCAAGAAACTGCTCTCCTTTAACAACCGGAAAATGTGATACTTTATATTCATTCATCCTGCTTAAGGCTTCACCAATACTATCACTTGAGCTTAGTGCCAAAATATCTTCATGTATTAATCTTGATGCAATCATTTAATTTTATTAGTTAGTGATTCGAGCATATTTAAATAATTAATATATCTGAAATCAGTAATTTCCCCATTTGAAACAGCCTTAATAACTGCACATCCGGGCTCGTTTATATGAACACAGTTATTAAATTTACAATTATGCATTACGCCCCTTATTTCAGGAAAACGCTGACCCAACTCAACCTTTTCAAATTCCACCAGTCCAAACTCTTTTATACCTGGAGTATCAATAACAAATCCTCCAAATTTAAGTGGAAACATGGTAGCGAAGGTCGTTGTATGAGTTCCTTTTTTATGATATTCTGATATTTCGCCTGTCTTAAGATTTAGATTAGAATCAACAGAATTTATAAGCGCTGATTTCCCCACTCCCGAATGACCTGATAGCAGACTTATTTTATCAGTAAGAATTGACTCAAAAACACCTAGGCCGATTTTATCAGGAACAGAAGTCAGGTGAACCGAGTACCCAGCATTTACATAAGTATTCTTGATTAAATCAAGTTTTTGATTGGTTTCATTATCATAAAGATCAATTTTATTGATAATAATAACTGCAGGAATATGATAGGCTTCGGCTGTGGTTAAGATTCTATCAATAAATCCAGTTGAAGTGCGTGGTTGAACTAATGATACAATAATTATAACCTGATCAATGTTGGCAGCAATTATATGTGTGTCTTTTGATAGATTGGTTGCTTTTCGAATTATATAATTGTTCCGAGGATAAATTTTGGTAATTACTCCTGTAACTTCATCTACCGATTGAAAAAAATCAACTGTATCGCCAACTGCTATAGGATTGGTTGCCCTTATTCCTTTTGTTCTAAAAAGTCCTTTTAGTCTGCAATCAATCAGCCCACCGGTATTATCCAATACCGAGTACCAACTGCCGGTAGATTTAAGGACTCTACCTTCACGAGTAATTGTCATGAAAAATTATAATATTTTTTAATAGGTTTTCTAATATCCCAAACACAGGACAATCCTTTTTTAAAGATGACAAAGTCTCCTGCAGAAACGCTGAAATTTCCTTCATCTGTTTCTATTGTGAACTCACCATCAATAATATAGCATTGTTCATTTTCTGAATATGTCCAACTAAATCTAGATATTTCTTTTTCCCATATTGGCCATGTTAAAATACCCATTTCCCTCTTTTCCTTATCGCTCAGTTTATTGATTATTAACTTCGACATTACTAAATACGTTATTTAAAGTAGCGAAATTACAAACATTTATTATATTTGATCAATAATTCATCAATACCATATCCATATGAGCATTGTTAACCTTCTTTCTTTAGCTATTTCACCGGCACTTATTGTTATAACAATTTTATATCTAAAGTTTAAATTTTCAATAAAAAGCTTTGTGAATATTCGGAATGCAATATTATTAGGGATGATTAGTGTAATTATCTTATATATAGCTAACTACCTTATAGAATTGAGATGGGATGGTAATTACAAAAATATGCGTAGGATGGCATTTTTTGTTTTTGTTGTTATCGCATTTAGTTCTGAGTTTGCAAAATTTATTCCATTAAAATTCTCTTTTTTCAATTTAAAAAACTTCAGCGGCCCTCTTGAAGGTGTAATATACTCTATTTACATTGGGCTAGGATTTTCGATGGTTGCCTCTGTGCTTTATGCTTTCGGTATCATTGGTTCAACTGACAAATTTCATAATTTTACGTTATTCTTATATACATTTCCCATAGCTAATCTAGTATTTGCCATTTCGATGGGATTTTTTGTTGGAATGGCCAAAATGCGTCGCAATTCTTTTATTGACGCTTCAACAGGGTTATTTGTTGCTACTTTTTTTCATGGCTTGTTTTATTTTGGATTTATAACTTCTGATATAAGATTATTGATTTTTGATGCCGTTGGATTTATTATTATTGGCACTACATTTTTAGTAAAATCAGTATCCATAAAACTTGAGGACAGAAAGTAAATATCTACTATCTTATATTGACTACTGAGGGTTTGTTGGTTCTCGAGGAGGGTCATTGTTAATTGATTTGGATTCCATTATCGATCCTTGCAGATATTTACCCATTAACAAGGCTATTATCATTGTAAGATATAATTGACCTGCAAAACTTAAGAATACCGCAACATTTTTAGCAAGAGGTGAATTCGGTGTTATATCGCCATAACCCAATGTGGTGATTGTTGCGAAACTAAAATATACAAGGTCGGTACTGGCAAGAACATCTTTATCACTAATATTAATACTTGAAGGATCAGTAGCATATAATGTTCGAAACACAATTGCTCCTACAATACCAATTAAAAAGTACATATTTACCGACCGTAAAAACTCAAGGCTGCCAACATCATTACTTGCTAATATTCTAATAATTGAAATAACAATTATATAGATAAAAAAAACAATGGTGATAAATGAAGTTAAATGGAGTATAAAATCAAGCCTCAAATATGTTGATACCCATGTGAATATGGTCAATATCACAGCAAAATAAAGATATCGAATATGCCGATCGGAAATACTTATAACTGCGGCAAAAAATATTCCTGAAACAGTTATACTGTATAATTCCGGTATCCAACTGCTATCGGGCGCCAAGCCAATAATGAAAACAAAAATGAAATTCAACGAGAACAAAAGCAGACTGTGTTGAAATCTACGCTTTCTTGTTGATAGAATTTTGATATTTACCAATTTCGAAAAAATACTCATAGTCAAAAATAGTACAATTGGAGTAACCAACGTATAACGAAGTTGATATTTTTAACAAAATATTATACTCCCAGTTTAAAAACTCTTTAGTTACATTTGCCGAAAAAAATAATCCGTGGAATATCAATATCATACCTTAAATAACGGCATCAAAATAATTCATCGTCAAATTGCCGGTACTGTATCCCATTGTGGGTTAATGGTTAATACTGGGTCGAGAGATGAGGAAGAAGATGAAAATGGTATTGCCCACCTTATAGAACATTTGATTTTTAAGGGAACTAATAAGCGAAAAGCATACCATGTATTAAGTAGGATAGAAAATGTGGGGGGTGAGCTAAATGCATATACAACAAAAGAAGAAACCTGTATTTATGCATCTTTCCTATCACAATATTACGACCATAGTCTGGAACTTTTTGCTGATGTCGCCTTTAATTCAATATTTCCTCAAAAAGAGTTGGATAAGGAAAAGGATGTTGTTATTGATGAAATTAACTCATATAATGATAGCCCAGGTGAGTTAATTTTTGATGATTTTGAGGATCTGATATTTACAGGTCATTCATTAGGAAGAAACATACTGGGAAGTATTAATAATATCAAATCAATAAAAAGAAAGGATATTCTAAGATTTATCAAATCAAAGTATAGCACCGAACAAATGGTTATTGCTTCCGTAGGTCAAATTAAATTTTCTAAACTTGTATTGTTGGCTGAAAAGTATTTTGGTTACATTCCAGCATCAAAAAACACATTTTCCCGTGTATCACATACTTCGTACAAACCCAGTGAATTAGTGAAATCTAAAAATTCATATTTATCGCATTGTATGATTGGGAATATCGCCTATTCCAGAACACATCCCAATAAACTACCACTTCTGTTATTAAGCAATTTGCTTGGAGGACCGGCTTTAAATTCACGATTAAGCATGATAATTAGAGAAAAATATGGCTATGCTTACTCTATCGAATCAATGTATCAGCCCTATTCGGATACCGGTGTTTTTAATATATACATAGGAGCCGATAGCAAGCATGTTAAC
Source organism: uncultured Bacteroidota bacterium (assembly GCA_937912115.1). Classification (GTDB taxonomy): domain Bacteria; phylum Bacteroidota; class Bacteroidia; order Bacteroidales; family F082. Next base: position 91,800 of record CALDOI010000049.1, read on the forward strand.
AAAAGCATTGCCCTAGTAAAGAAGGAATTAATAAACTTAAGCACTACCCAATTAGGAACAATGCAGTTACATCGAGCCAAACGCCAAATAACCGGGCAGCTTGCTATTTCTGGTGAATCATTTGTAAATGAGATGTTAGGCATTGCAAAAGTGTATCTACATAAACCAAAAGTAAAATCGATTGAAGATATTATTGCTGATATTGAAAAAATAACTTCAAAGCAAATATTGGAAGTTGCTGAAGATATTTTTAACCAATCCCAACTAAGTACACTTATTTATACAGATGAAGGTTGATTTTAAGATTGTAACATTAACAATACCATAATAATGCTAAATCCAGAATTAGAAAAATATATTGAGTATCATACAAGCAGTGAGGATGAACTGTTATACTCACTTGATCGTGAAACTAATATAAAGACTACTATGCCAAGGATGCTTTCTGGCAAAGTACAAGGAAAATTTTTGGAGATGCTGGCAACCATGATTAAACCTGAAAGGATACTCGAAATTGGCACATTTACAGGTTACTCAGCCCTATGTTTAGCAAAGGGATTAACTCCAACCGGAAAACTATATACCATCGAATCCAATGTGGAAATGGAGGAATTCATACTAAATTATATCAAACAATCAGGATCAAGTAATAAAATTGAATTAATAATAGGAGATGCGCTTAACGAAATCGTGAAAATAAACGACACTTTCGATTTAGTGTTTATTGATGCTGATAAGGAACAATATACTGATTATTACGAATTGGTAAAAGAAAAACTTCATCCGGGAGGCTATATAATTGCCGATAATGTAATTTGGAGCGGCAAAGTATTAAATAAAATAAACCCTGACAAGGAAACCCTGGCAATCCAAAAATTTAATAATCACGTTAACCAGGATAAAGATGTGGAACAAGTAATGCTATCGGTTAGAGATGGTTTAATGTTAATAAGGAAACTCCCATAATAATATTGGTAATTGGATGATCAGTTATTGCACAATTACAACTTGTTCCATAACTTCGATGCTTGTTCTTTTGTGTATTTTAGCACGTCATCCTCATCAACAGTTTGAACAATCCTGTCTTTCACAATAACCTCCCCGTTTGAAATAACATGCTGTACATTTTTTGAGGAAAATCCATGAATAAAATGACCGAAAAAATTTTCGTCATTAAGTTCGGTAGGTGAGTCATAATCCAATACAACCAGGTTATTTTCACCATCCCCTACAAAACTATTACTGCTTAAATAGTTATGAACCTTTCTGAATCTGTAATATGAAGAAAGGAAATCAATTTGGTCTTTTCCTTGTCCTACAAAATAAGAAGCTTGCGCACTACGAACCATATCACTATGCATTCCATCGGTACCAAGCATTACATTATCACCTAATCCTCTTGAATTAAAATATCCTACATTATTATTCAAATTGCTTTCGGTATTTTGCACAACATAGCAAGGTGAATTTCCTATCAACTGTCGTTCCTCATCATTTATATGCAGGCAATGTGCAAGAATGGTTTTTGAAGAATTTAGTACACCTGCATCCATAAGTCTGTTTACAACACGTTTACCATATTGGTTAGTGCATTGTATCTGATCATATTCGTCTTCTGCAACATGAACATGAATACCTGAATTCATCTTTTGCATAAGAGTAACAGCTTTGCCAAGAGTAGAATCCCCCACGGTAAAAGAAGCATGCAATCCAACAAGTCCTTTATTATTTTTCAAATACTCCTCTGTTTCGAATAAGCCTTTGTGAGCCTTGTCGATACCATCCCTATCTGTAATTTCATAACACAACAGATGGCCAACTCCAACCCTGTTAAATGCTTCTGCTATTATATTAAGTGATCCCTCAATATAATTTGGTGAAGCATGATGATCGATGGCAAATGTTGCGCCTGATTTTGCACAAGCAATTGCAGTTGCCAACGCACTAGCCTCAATAATATCTTTATCAAGAGCTTTGTCAAGATTCCACCAGATGTATTTAAGTTTTTCAACGAAATTATTAATTGGGTGATTTGGAGGAGGCATTCCTCTGCTTAATGCAGAATATGCATGATGGTGGCCAACTGCAAATGATTTAGTAACAAATTTACCTGTACAATCGATAACCTTATCTTCAGGAGAAATAACTATCTCCTCAAAAGAGTTATGAAAATTCAGATTGCTATTTTCTCCTTCTCCAACCACTATGTTTGTTTTTGACAAAAAGAGGGTTCTCCAATCGATGAAGGTTGCGTTTTTTAATATTACGGCCATATCTTGTTATTATTCATTTATCTATTTATTTACTATTGTCATCCTGAACGTAATGAAGAATCTCCATACTAGCATTATTGAGATTCTTCGCTAATCGCCCAGAATGACAAAAACTCCAATTCTTGGATCACTTTTTCAATGGCAACTTTGTTCGTCGAATTCCATCAAAATTACAAAACGCATTAGCCACTGCTGCTGCTGTTGGAACAAGTCCAATTTCACCAATTCCCTTTGCTCCATATGGGCCAACAGAATCTTTTACTTCTACACCTTTTACAATAATTTCAGGAGTTTCGTGAGCACGTAGAATACCCAGTTTACGCAATTTATCGTTTACTAAAAACCCATCTTTCATTGGCAATTCCTCCGAAAAGGCATAACCAAGCCCCATATGAACACCGCCTTCAATTTGTCCCTCGAAAAGCATAGGGTTCATTATTTTCCCAGCATCATGCGCTGCTACTATTTTAGAAATATTGCCGCCTTCATCCAATACACAAAGCTGTGCTGCATACCCGTATGAATAGTGTATTTTTGGATCATCCTTACCCGATACTGGTTTCGATGTCCAATCGCAAACAAACTCACCTTTGTAAGTTTTTCCTGATAGTTCATTTATTGAATGTGATAATAGATCAGATTTAAAATTTTTGGCTGCATTAATTACTGCTAAACCAACAAGAGCTGTTGCCCGTGATGAAGTTGTCATACCGGTTTTAATTTGCGCTTCGGTATCAACATCTACCTCTATTATATCCGGGTTAATTCCTGTTTCCTGACAAAGTGTTTGAAGTGCCATATTATGAACTCCCTGCCCCATTTCGGTCCAGCCATGCTTAAGGATGACTTTCTTGTCACTAATAATTTCAATAATTACTTTAGACTCATCAACCATACCATTTCCAACACCGGAGTTTTTTATGGCACAGGCAAGTCCGGCAAACCTGGCATTATAAAAATCGTCCTTAACCGCCTCCAAACAGTCACGTATGCCAACGCCTTCCAATTTTTGTCCGGTTGAAGTTTTTAATCCATTTACAAGAGCATTATCCCAACGAAACTGCCAACGATCGAAGCCTCCTTTTTTACAAATTTCATCGATACAGCTTTCGAGTGCAAAAGCGACCTGGTTAGCTCCAAAACCACGCATTGCACCACTGGGAATATTATTTGTGTAAACAGTTTTTGCTTCAATATCAATTTCTGGAATATAATAGCCTCCAGAAGCATGACCTGCAACACGTTCCATAACCTTCGCTCCTACTGATGCATAAGCACCGGTATCACCAACAGCCCTAAGCTTTAATGCCGTTAATTTCCCGTTTTTGTCGGCTCCAACTGATATATTCATAAAAACGGGATGACGTTTTGGATGCAATCGGATAGACTCCTCTCGGCGAAGTGTAATTTTTACCGGCTTTTGTAATAAATAAGCAAACATAGCAGTCTGACCCTGAATGCTCAAATCCTCTTTTCCTCCAAATCCACCTCCATTAGGCACAAGGGTAACCCTTACTTTTTCTTCGGGTAAACCCAATACCATTGCCACCTGCCTACGATCCTCGTATATACCCTGGCTTTGGCTATATAAAACGATTCCTTCATTGTTATCTGGTAAGGCGATTGCAGATTCCTTTTCCATGAAAGCATGCTCAACTCTTTGAGTTTCATAATTTCCAGAACTATAAAAAGCTGAATCCATTAATGCTTTATCAACTTTCCCAATTTTAAAGCTTGTTGTTTCAAAGTTATTTGGCCTTTCCGGGTGAATCCTTTCGGCATGAATTGCCTTAAAAACATCAGTTACAGGTTCAAGTATCTCGTACTCAACGTCAATTAATGCAATTGCTTCCCGTGCTATTTTGTATGTTTCTGCAACTACTCCTGCCAGCACATCTCCAATAAAATTAGTCGTTTCACCTTCGGCTATCATTACCGGCCAGTCCTGAATAATCAACCCTACTTTTTGTTCACCGGGAATATCTTTTGCAGTAAAAACCCTTTTAACTCCTTGATAATTTGAAGCTTTAGATGTGTCAATCTTAATAATTTTAGCCCTAGGATGATCAGAAAATTTCAAAGCGCCAAATAACATTCCTTCTATGTAAATATCATCCACAAAATCACGGGCTCCAATGGCTGTGTTATATGCATCGTATTTAGGATGTGATTCTCCAACTTTTCCAGATGTAGATCTTATTTCCAGCTTTTCATTTTTACAAATTGTTTCACCCGCATATTGAATTGCTTCCTCAATTTTTTTATATCCTGTGCATCTGCAAATATGGGGTTTTATCGCTTTTTGAATTTCTTCGATGGTTGGGCTTGGATTATCCTGTAACAGCACTTTTGTACGGCTGATAAAACCCGGAGTACAAAAACCGCATTGTACTGCACCTTTGTTAACCATTGCCTTGGCTATTGTATCGAGTACATAAGGAGGAAACCCTTCAGGTGTATTGATTACTGCATCTTGTAATTTCGACATCTTCACAACGCAACTCAGCATTGCTTTTCCATTTATCTCAACAGTACAGGCACCACATGCAGCCTGTGCCGAGCAGCCATCTTTAACAGATGTAATGTGCTTATCTAATCGTAAAAAATCTAAAAGTGAACTATTTGGATCCCCTGTGTAAAATTCTTTTTCATTGTTTAGAGTGAAGGTTATCATAATAGTATCTTTTTTAAATATGTGTGCATAATCGATTTTCAAAAATGAAACAATATTTCTAATCAAGGTTAAATCATTAAACTCTGTAAAATTACTAAAGATGACTCAAATTAAAACAGACCTTGTTTTGTTTTTTACCCAGAAAATTATTGCTGTTTTTGATAGCTCAATTGAGGTTGTAAGTTGTGATGGATATTATTTACAATAGTAATGTGCTGATTTTGTAACCCTTTAAAATAAATCAGCATGTGTGCCTGTTCTGTAGAGAGTTATTGTTTTATTTTCCAAATCAATGCTCCATATCAGGAGCCAGTCGGATTTTATATGGCATTCCCAAAGGGAAGAAAAATTACCGGAGAGAATATGTGGTTTATATGTTTGTGGTAAAGCACCTTCTTTGGTTAGTAATTCCAATGTGGTTTTTAACAAATCTATATTGTAGTTTCGCTTTGAAATTCTTTTAAAGTCTTTTTTAAATGACCCTGTATATAGAATTGTAAACATTATTCATTGAGCTGGTTAAGGAGTTCATCCACATTTTCTGCATAAAACAATTTCTTGTTTTTTGCATCATCAATTGATTTTAATGTTTCTTTATTGGGAATCTTTTGGAGTGATATGGAACTGCTTTTTTTTGCCAATTCCTGAATCAGCCCAAGTAAGTATTTAGCTTCCTTGCTTTTTTCGTTAAACTTTATTACATAAGTACTCATCGGGAAAGTATTTTTACAAAAATACAACAAATACTTTTTGTTTAAATCAAATACCTAATCTTGCAAGTACGGCGGCTAGGTTCGATATAACAATAAAGTTCTTTTTTACAGTTGAAGTTTTTTATCAACAGCGGTTTTTAAACAAAGTATTATTCTATATTTATATTAGATAAAAATTAAAATTGGGATAGTTTTATTAACTCATCAATAGTTGCATTAATTGCATTAGGCATCTCTATTACACTTGAAACTGCCTTCAAATCCTTTAATCCACTTCCGGTAAGCAGAACAACATTGTTTGAATTTTCGGATAAACTGCTTGAGCTTTCATAGGATAGTAAACCGGCATATGCTGCTGCTGCTGCTGGTTCAGTAAACAATCCGGTACTTTGTGACAGCAACAAAGATGCTTCCATAATCTGAGCATCCGAAACTGTTATGGTTTCTCCATTATACTCCTGAA
>CALDOI010000050.1 GCA_937912115.1 uncultured Bacteroidota bacterium
AGAAGTTGAAACTCCTAAAGCAGAAGTTGAAGCTCCTAAAGCAGAAGTTGAAGCTCCTAAAGAAGAAGAAAAAACCAAAGAGTAGTTATACTTTAAAGGTAAATTAAAAGGCCTGTTGGGAATTTCCTGACAGGCTTTTTTTATGCTAAAGGGCAATATGAATCAATGAGTGGATTGTGATAACCTTGTGTTTGTGGATCAAGCAGTATTTCTGGCGGATTTGCTATGTTCTAAATCCCAAAACAGTAATTTGTTATTTAATTAGAATCTCGGTTCTTCGGTTTTTGGCTCTTCCTTGTTCACTTTCGTTTGTGGCTATGGGCTTTGAAGACCCCATTGCTTTATAACTTAAACGGTTAATATTAACACCTTTTACAATAAGATATTTACCAACCGATTCGGCACGCTTTTTAGAAAGTAGAATATTATACTCGGGAGTTCCAATGCTATCGGTGTGCCCTGATATTTCAATATTGTAGGTTGGATACTCATTCAATAATTCTGATAGTTTATTCAATTCAATATATGATGAAGGTAGTAATTCGTGCTTATTAAACTGAAAGAAAATATTATTCATCACCAATTTACTGCCAACTTTAAATGGCGATAACTCGAATAATTTTTTAATAGATGTTGAATCTATTGAATCCTGTAGATTTATGTTTTCCGACAAAAACAAATAGCCGGGCTTAGAGATATTAAAAGCATACTCAACTCCAGGGTAAATTACAATTAGAAATTCTCCACCTATAGAATCCGAATATGTAGTGTTAATAACTTGTGCAGTAACCAGATTAGTAATTTCAACTTTTGCTTTAACTGGTTTATTTGTTGTTTTATCTACTATTAACCCTTCAACATACATTATCCTATCGGGCATTATTTCGTTATAATTATCAAACTCGTAAATATCATAATTACCATTGCCTCCTGCCCTGTCACTACTAATCCAGCTCCTCTTTCCATCAATACTACTGAATATATTAATCTCATTACCTAAGGAGTTTGTAGGATACCCAATGTTTTTGGCTAACGACCATCTACCAAGTGCATCAGCTCTTGAAACAAACAAGTCATATCCACCAAGCCCAGGATGCCCTTTGGAAGCAAAAAAAAGTGTATTCCCATCAGCATGAAGAAAAGGAGCCATTTCATCCTTTGATGTATTGATGCTATCGCCTAAATTAACAGGAGGACTCCAGGTATTATCTTTAAGCTTGATCGACATCCAGATATCTGAGCCACCTTTTCCACCAGCTCGTTTTGAAGCAAAGAATAATTTTTTGCTGTCGGAAGATATTATGGGTTGTGACTCCCAAGTAGACGTATTAATGCTATTTCCAATATTTGTTGGCTCTAACCAGATACTCCCTGCACTTTTTGAAAAATATAAATCGCAACCACCCTGACTACCCGGCCAATAGCAACCTGTAAAGAACATAGTTCGTCCGTCAGTGCTGAAGTTTATTGTTCCCATATTCAGTCTTTCATCTTTCCATCCCAGATTAACAACTTTAGGTTTACTCCATGATGAATCGATATAATCGGAATAATAAAGTTCTTCTACATATTTTGCATTAGAGAACCCGGATTGCTTAGTACGCTTTGTTAACATCAGTAAGTCAAAATCTGTATTTACATAATTAATATATTCATCATTTGATGTGTTTATGGCACTCCCAATATTTTGAGGATTGGTTAAAACCGGATTAGCAACTAGCTTTCGCGCTGTATCTGCAAACATCAATTTGTCTGTGGCTAATACTCTTAACTCTTCAGATATAGAATTTAATTTAAGTAATTTATTGTACGTAACGCTTGAATTTTCATAGTCTCCCAAGTCGTAATATATGTTGGCTAAAAAGTAATAAACAGGCGGGAAAAATTCAGAATCGATTGCTAATGCCGAATTATATGCATCGATTGCTTTATCAAATCTTTTTAAATCAGAATATATATCTCCCAATAATAACCATGCTTCAATAAAATCACGATCATAATCCAAAGATTTTTCAAGACTTGTAATAGCACCATTGTAGTTTTTACTTGTATAGTGTGAAGCCCCTATATTATAAGCCTTAACAGCCTTTTTACTTTTTGATGAAAACTGGTACTCTTGAGCGTAAGAATTAATTATTGAGATTAAGAGAATAATCACAAAAAAGTGTCTAATACTCAAAGATAATATTATTGATTTACTGATAATTAGAAGGTTTTTTAAAATGTGTGTCATTTTCCCATTTCTCTGAAAGCGAACAATATTATATTCATATCTTTCCAAAGATTATAGTCTCTTGCATAAAGCAAGTTTAATTGAGTGATAGGTTCATCATCATAGTTATTAAACTTGATTGAATCCATTGGATTAAGTACTCCTGCTCTAATTTTGGGTAATTGATTTAATTGATATTCAATGGGATAATATCCTACCCAGCTTTTAGATCCCCACAATACTTTGAAAATATTTTTAACAAAGCCCGATGGCCGCTTTTGAAATATTATCAAAATTGGTAAGAGTGAAAGTAAAACTAAACTTAAAAACATGTCGAATAATCGTTTATTTCTTCTATTGGCAATTTTATCAACTGCATTAATATCAACAGTATACAAGTCGCCACGTGTGTGTATAGAATTACTACCAATAATCGAAAGGCTATCTTCAGGAGCAATCTTATAATCAACCTGTGCCACTTGCCACTCGGTCATTTTATCAATGATATGTTGATGTGTAATACTTTTAGAACAAAATATTACTTCATCAATATCATAAATTCTAATTATATCGACCACCTGCGAAAAAGCACCAATAAAATTACTATCACTATCTAGCTTGTCACTACTATTTACAAGACCTACAAATTCGGGCTTGATATATGATTTTTGTAGTAGCCCTTCAACCCGCCTGGCTTCTTCCGAATCCCCAATTACGATGAACCGTTTATTTGCATTATCACCAATTTGAATCCAGCTAACTCTAAATAAGTGTAAAATAAACCTTATTGTAGGTAATATAATAATCCCCCACAATGTGGCTAACAATATTAAGGCTCTTGAAAATCTCAAACTTTCAGGAAGTAAAGCATATAAAACAAGTATAAATATTGTTCCTGCTGTCAGTCCGGATATAGATTTCTTAATCCTAATTGGGTGATCGTAACCCCCTGCTAAATAAATTGATATAAGCCATATTACAACATAAGAGGGAATTATATAATATATTAACTCAATTGGGTAATTACCTCCTTCCGTATATATCTGGGTTCGCCCCCATAATTCCTTAATCAAAATTGTTCCAAGGAACAAAGCTACTCCATCCAAAATTGATAGTATTAATTTATCCCAAAGTCGGGTTAACAAAGCAATAAAGGCTCTGAAGTAAATGGCAATGTTTATAAGGAAAGTAAAGAGTTTAGCATTTTTTTGTGTGAAATGCTTTTTGGCAAATATTACCATCGCATTATAAAATACCAATACATAATTTACACTTCCTTTTTTAGTGCTCTCGCCCTTATAATGAATTATTCTGGTTTCGGGGAAATAGTAATTTGAGTAACCAGCTTTTATAATACGGTAGCTCAAATCAATATCTTCACCATACATAAAAAACGATTCGTCGAGCAAGCCAACTTTATCCAATGCTTTCTTTCTAAGCAACATAAATGCACCAGGAAGTATTTCTATTTTATGTATACTATCTTTATCAAGATGTCCTAAGTGGTATCGCGCAAAGCGTTTACTATGAGGAAACAGGCTACTAATCCCAAACATTTTATAAAAAGCCGTGGTTGGTGTTGGTAGTCCGCGTTTCGATTCAGGCAAAAAATTACCAGATCCGTCAAGCATTTTAACGCCAAGTGCACCTGCGTCAGGGTGCGAGTCCATAAATTTAATTACCTTTTCAAAGGTATCATGTTCAACAACAGTATCAGGATTTAGCAGAAGAATATATTCTCCTTTGGATTCAACTATTGCCTGATTGTTGGCAACAGAAAAACCAACATTTTTTTTGTTAGCAATTAATTTTACTTCAGGATATTTTTTCTGAACCATCAGGTTCGAGCCATCAATTGAATCATTATCCACTACAAAAATCTCACCATCAATACCTTGTAACGCTTTCCGTACTGAGCTAAGGCATTGATCGAGAAAATATTCTACGTTGTAATTAACTATTACTACCGATAACTTCATATCTGGACTCAAAAAAATTCATGCAAATATACATCAGACATTATTAATATGTAAATCTGATGTTGAGTATGCCAAATAAACTATTAAATTTATAAACTTTAATGTTGAAACGAAAAGAATTGAATTTTGTTACTTTTTGAATTAGTGAATAATTATGAAATAAATCGAAATTAGAGCAATCTCATGCAACCAAATCACCGATAAAATATACTTTAATAACAAATATATTAAGCATTATAAACCATCAAACTAAACATATTCGGAAAGAAAAGGAACATGAACTTGTAGAAGGTTGTTTAAATAATGACCGTAAGGCTCAAAAGGAACTTTACGAAAGCTATTGCAATGCCATGTATTCATCAGCTTATAGAATATTAAACAACAAAGAATTAGCTGAGATCGATGATACTAATCCAAATTATGAGGGAATTAACTTTTTAGTGAAGGAAGATGAAATTGTGCTTGGTATTGATGAAGATTTGCCGGAAAGTGTAAGCTTTTTAAGCGAGGTATTCCCGAACCCTGTTTTAGTTAATGCAAATATTGAAATTGCACTTACAAAAGGTGAGATTGTAACAATTAAACTATATGATATAACAGGAAAAGTAATTGAATAACGTATTCAACAACTTAATCCAGGACTTAATAGACTTGTTATCAATACATCAGAATTAGTCCAGGGAATTATATTTCTAAACATTGAATTTAGAGATAAGGCTAGCATTAATAAAAAGTTTATCGTGTATTAGTATGTATGAAAATTAGTTAATTATCATTAAGAGATCAGGTAAGAGTCCGGCAATGTACCGGTCTCTTATTTGTTTATACCTACAATAATATCTTATCTAAAAATTAGTTAGTTACTTCATATGATTCATAATTAACAATCAAAACTTGGTTGCATATTTGTGTTATTTAACTTCCATTTTTGATAAGGTTTAATTCTTAATTTTGCACCTAATGATAAAGAATATCCTAGGCACAACAAGTACCAGAATACTTAATGCTATACTTAATCTGGCAATATTAGTTATCCTTACCAGAGAGCTTGGTAGTGAGGGATTTGGTGTAATTGTAATTATATTAATTGCCATCACAATTATTCAATTGTTGGTTGATCTTATTGCAGGTAGTGCAATAATTTATTTTAGTTCCCGTACAGATTTAATTAAACTTATAATTCCCTCATATATTTGGATTGCCATAGTGATAGGATTAGCGTGGATCATATTTCTGTCATTAAAAATATTTTTTATCGACATCTACTATCTTATCATCCCTCCTACTTATGAATTCGATATTCTTGCGCTTTCACTTTTAAATGCTTTGATGCTTACCAATTACAATTTATTACTTGGCAGAAAGCGAATCGGAATATACAATGTAATTTTTACTATACAGATATTAACTCTCTTTCTTACATTAATATACAGAATGTATATCATAAAGGAAGTATCGATAGATGCTTGGGTATATTCTGTATATTGTGCTTATGGCATTGGCTTCATACTAAGCTTTATAGTAGTTATTAGTAAAATTGGAAGTTTGAAATTACAAGGTACTTTAAAAGTGATTAAACAGGTGTTTTACTATGGCTTAGTAACTCAATTAGCTAATATTCTTCATATAGCAAATAAGCGAATAAGTGTCTATTTTTTGAAGGCCTTTACAGGACTATCTTCTGTTGGAGTTTATGGAGCCGGCATTCAACTAACTGAGGGTTTAAGACTTATCGGACAAAGTATATCACTGGTTCAGTTTACTGAGATTTCAAATTCCAATGATAAAAAATTTGCAGTAAGTATCACCATTAAGCTCATGAAGTTTTCGGTATTACTAACATCCTTCGCAGTATTAATACTACTAATAATACCAACAAGTGTTTACTCCCTAATATTTGGTTCAGATTTTAATGATCTAAAATATGTAATTATAGCTTTAAGCCCTGGTGTAATAGCCCTTTCTTCAAATACTATTTTTAGTCATTACTTCAGTGGACTTGGCAGACCTTCAATTAGTTTGTTGGCAAATGGTATTGGGTTTGTAGTAACGCTCGCTTTTGCAATACTTCTAATCCCATTTTTTGGATTTATTGGTGCAGCAGCAACGGCGTCGGCAAGTTACATTTCTAGTGTTATATACCAATATGTTATTTTCAAAAAAGAGACCGGAACAAAGCTAGAACAATGGTTACCTGTAAAAAACGATTTTATTGACTTCTTTAAAATACTTAACAATTTGAAGAGGGTAAAATAGTTTAAACTAGAATATATTACCTATTACTCTCATGATAAAATTAACTAAAAACACAAAAGGAATTCTCTTAGCTTTATCAGCAGCTCTGGCAGTAAGTAATGTATATATTTTTAGTAAGGCTGCACTAAACGAGGTTCATCTGGCTCAATTTGGGTTTTATTGGTTTGGACTTGGGATAATATGGAATCTAGCATATATATTCGCATCTGGCAAATATCGGAAGTTTTCTGCTATAACTGCTAAATCGTTTAAAGCATTATTTGTTATTGCCGTATTGGAAATGGTAGGTACATTGTTCTTCTTTCTGTCAATCAAAACACTATCAAATCCGGCAGTAGTCTCTTTTATCGCAAATATTAATCCATTATTTGTAACAGCAATGGGCATAATTCTATTGAAAGAAAGGTTCAATTTCATTGAATTTTTTGGAATGGGGATACTTCTTATTGGTACAATTATTATTTCATTAAAAGGATCAGATAATATCGATACTATTTTTATTCCAGGAGTCCAATATATACTACTATCCGGATTTATCTTCAGTATTGCAACTATACTTGCTAAACGGCAAATATTATATGTCGATGCATCGTTCCTTGCTTTATCAAGAATACTGCTTCTATTTATCTTTTCGTTTGTTACATTGCAGGTACTGGAACTATCATTATTCATCCCGTTACCCGCTTTCAAGAATATTGCAATTGGTTCCATCCTAGGGCCATTCCTTACAGCAACACTTGGGTATTTAGCACTTAATTATATCGAAGTTTCAAAAGCTTCCATGGTAAGAAGTATAAGAAGTTTGTTTGTACTCATTGGTGCCTACATTTACTTTGGATCCTTACCCGGATTGTGGCAAATTATTGGTGGATTATTTACAATTATAGGGGTAATTTTAATATCTTTGGGAAAGCTAAAACTTAAAAAAAGTTCTTAATAATTGGAGCTGATAAAAAAGATTTACAATTAATATATTGATAATCTGAAGTATATGTTCTTATTAGGTAATTTGATACTTAATTGGCGCTTTTGTTTCAAAAAAAGAAATATTTTTGAAATTCATTTTTTGAAATAATTAACATAATTTTAACAGGAAATATTTCAAATAAATAATATCAGCTATTTGATAATCTTTACGCCATGATAATAAACAATATTGTTCGCAATAACTCTTTGTTAATCAAAGGGTTTTTTGTCAGTGGATTTCTTTCTCTTTTCATGTTACTTTCCAGTTTCGGCTACACACAAACCACCGAGGATGAGAAAAATTTCCAAGTATGTAAGGCTTGCCATACCATTGGTGGTGGTAAATTAGTGGGACCAGACCTCAAGGGAGTGTCAGAAAAATATGATGAAGCTTGGTTAATTGAATTTATTCAAAACTCACAAGGCATGGTTCAGGCTGGTGATGAGAGAGCCGTTAAAGTTTTTAACGAAAACAATAAAATACCAATGCCTCCTAACGCCTTAACCGATGATCAGGTTAAGGGGGTATTATTATATATTGCAAATGGTGGCAAACTAGATGGTGGAGAAGATACTACTAGTATAGATACTCAGGATAATGAAGATGTTGAACTGCAAGTTGCTGAAGAAACTACCCAGTTAATTGCTGAAATGAAGAGAGATGGTAAGCGTAATATGAGTTATGTTTTCATTATTCTGATCATACTGTTTGTGATTAGCTTATTTGATTTAGTAGTTGTTAAAGTCGTTAAAGCTAAGTGGATTCACTACATAATAATGTTGACTTCAGTTATTATTATTGGCGAAATAGTTTTTGTTGAAGCAACAAGTCTGGGACGGCAACAGTATTACCAACCTGATCAACCGGTATGGTTTTCACACAAGGTACACGCCGATCAGAATCAAATAGATTGTAAATATTGTCACTTTACTGCTGATAAAAGTATGCATGCCGGAATTCCTCCTGTTGAAACATGCATGAACTGTCATGCTCAGATAAAGCAAGGTAAGAAAACCGGAACTAAAGAAATAGATAAAATATACTCAGCATTTGAAAACAATGAACCCATTGAATGGGTTAAGGTTTATAATTTACCTGATCATGTTTATTTTAATCATGCTCAACATGTTAATGTAGGTAAACTTGATTGTGCTCAATGTCATGGCGAAGTTGAGAAAATGGATCAAATTATCCAGATCCCAGATTTAAGTATGGGTTGGTGTATTGAATGTCATAGGACTGAATCGGTTCAGTTTGCAACCAATAAATTCTACGAACAATACACCAAGCTTCACGAGAAGTTCAAAAATGGTGAAATGCCAAACGTAACCGTTCAGAATATCGGCGGCGACGAATGTGCTAAATGTCATTACTAAAATTATTGAATTTAATTCCATTTAATATATACCATGGAAAAATTATATTGGCAAAGTATAGAAGATTACAAGGAACAGAAATTTAATTCTGTACTTGATAAAAAGGATGCTATCCCAGAATTTTCAATCGAAGGCTTAGATGAATCAGAAGTAAAAGGAAAATCGAGTAGAAGAGATTTCCTTAAATTGCTTGGCTTTTCTGTGAGTGCTGTTGCACTTGTTTCGAGTTGCCAGATGCCTGTACGAAAGGCGATCCCGTTATTAAACCAACCCGAAGATCTAATCCCCGGTGTTGCAAATTACTATGCATCTACTTTTTTTGATGGTAGTGATTATTGTAGCATACTTGTAAAAACACGCGAAAGTCGTCCAATCAAAATTGAAGGTAACGATATGTCGCCCATTACAAAGGGTGGAACTAATGCCAGGGTTCAGGCTTCAGTCCTTAATTTATATGATGATTCACGACTTAAAGAGCCAACAATAGGAGGCAATAATTCATCCTGGGATGACATTGACAAGGAAATTACCGAACGATTAACAACCCTTAATCAATCGGGAAAGAAAGTTGTAATTCTTACATCTACCATTATCAGCCCTTCATCAAAATCACTGATTGAAGAGTTTATATCAACCTTCCCTAATGTTGAGTGGGTAACCTATGATCCTGTTAGTTTTGCTGCAATGAGGAAAGCCAATGAGCTTAATTTCGGAATCGCAGCAATCCCATCCTACTCTTTCGATAAAGCAAAAGTTATCGCCGGCTTCAATGCCGACTATTTAGGTACCTGGCTAATGCCGGTTGCATTTTCAAAACAATATTCTGTAACTCGAAAAGTGACTCAGGATAATCCAACAATGTCACGAAGTTATCAGTTTGAAAGCAATATGTCGTTAACAGGAGCTAATGCTGATTACAGAACCGGTATTCGACCTTCCGAAGAAGCATCAGTCCTATTAAATCTATATAACGAAATTGCCAAATCTACCGGAATGTCGGTATATAATGCACCAACAACAGATGTAGATATTAGTAAAGTGGCAGCCGATCTATTGACAAATAAAGGAAATTCTCTTGTTGTATCTGGTACGAACGACTTAAATATTCAACTAATAGTTAATGCAATTAACAATGCCCTAGGTAATTATGAAAGCACAGTTGATATTGGTACTCCCATTTATCTCCGACAAGGGAATGATGAGGCAATGGCCAATCTTGTTAAAGAAATGAATGCAGGATTAGTTGGTGGTATAATTATAAATAATGTGAATCCTGTTTACGATTATAGTAAATCAAAGGATTTTACTGAAGGTTTAAAAAAGGTTGACACCAGAATATCAACTGCTGATACAATGGACGAAACTGCTCTTGAATGCGAATTTGTTTGTCCTGACCATAATTTCCTTGAATCATGGAATGATGCAGAACCTGTTGCGGGATATTATAGTATTACACAGCCAACAATTCAACCCATTTTCAACACACGTCAATTTCAAAACAGTTTGTTGAAATGGATGGGTAGCAGCAATGATTTTGAAACATACATGGAATCTACTTGGAAGTCCATCCTTACAGATGTTACAAATTTCAATCAATCATGGAATAAGGTTAAGCATGATGGTATTTATCGTATTGAAAATGAAACAGCTGAAAGGCCCGAATTTATTTCTCAAAGCCTGAGAGCTAAAAAAGGAAATACGGAAGGTATCGAGTTGGTTCTTTATGAAAAAATTGGGATGGGAATTGGGAAATATGCCAATAACCCATGGTTACAAGAACTGCCCGATCCAATTTCTACAGCAACATGGGATAATTACCTATGTGTTTCTCCTGCTTATGCAAAAGAAAACAATCTGAAACTAGAAGATGTTGTTAGTATTAACGGTATTGAGGTTCCTATTCTGGTTCAACCCGGACAACCCATTGGAACAGTTGCAATTGCACGAGGTTATGGACGATTTGCAGCTGGTAAAGCAGGCAATAATGTTGGAGTAAATGCACAGCAATTAGTTTCAGATTCAGTTGTTGAAATAAAAAAAGTTGCAGGAAAAACCTTCCCACTTGCTCTTACTCAAATGCACCACGACATGGAGGAACGCCCAATTGTTCGTGAAACCACACTTGCCGAATTTATAAAGAATCCTGCTTCAGGAAATGAGTTACATGCTTATGATGAGAAGCATAATGTAACCTTATATAATAAGATAAAATACGATGGTCTTCACTGGGGAATGTCGATCGACCTTTCCACTTGTACAGGCTGTGGTAATTGCGTAATTGCATGTCAGGCTGAGAATAATGTTGCAGTTATTGGTAAAGAGCAGGTTAAAAATCGGAGAATTATGCATTGGATGCGTATCGACCGTTATTACTCAAGAGATGAAGCTAATCCTGAAGTATTCCATATGCCGGTTATGTGTCAGCATTGCGATAATGCACCATGTGAAAATGTTTGCCCTGTTGCTGCAACAAATCACAGTACAGAGGGGTTAAACCAGATGGCTTACAATCGCTGTATTGGTACAAGATACTGCATTAATAACTGCCCATATAAAGTTAGACGTTTCAACTGGTTTGAATTTACCAACAATAATAACTTCGACTACAATATGAATAGTGACTTGGGTAAGATGGTTCTTAACCCCGATGTTATTGTGCGTCAGCGAGGTGTTGTTGAAAAATGTTCAATGTGTGTTCAGCGTATTCAGGAAGGTAAATTGACCGCAAAAATGGAAAACAGAGAACTTCGTGAGGGTGATATTCGTATGTCATGTGAGCAATCATGCCCCACCAATGCAATTCAATTTGGCAACTTACTAAACGAAGATAGTATTGTTAATAAGGAAACTAAAAATCCGCGCATGTATCATTTGCTTGAAGGATTACACACATTACCATCAACAAGTTATCTAACAAGAGTTAGGAATAACGAAGCTTAATTAAAATTTGAAATGATTAAAATCTGAGAAGATGTATAATACCAGAGTCAGAGGAATCTTAATTAAAGGAGACAAAACCTATAGTCAGGTTACCCGTGATGTATTAAGGCCGATGGATGCCCCCATGCCAAAGTGGTGGTATATAACGGCATTTATAGCTATTTCGGCAATGATTTGGGGTGTTTGGGGATTTTATAATACCATCACAACTGGAATAGGTACCTGGGGACTGAATAACAACGTCGCCTGGGGTTGGGCCATTATTAATTTTGTATGGTGGATTGGGATTGGACATGCCGGAACTGCGTTTTCAATATTTCTCCTCATCCTGAGACAAAAATGGAGAACCTCCATTAACCGAGCTGCCGAAGCAATGACAATTTTCGCTGTAATGGCTGCCGGATTATTCCCCCTTATTCACATGGGAAGAATTTGGGATGGTTTTTTCATTTTTCCTTACTGGAATACCCGTGGCCCACTGTGGGATAACTTCAACTCTCCCCTATTTTGGGATGTTGTAGCCATCAGCACATACTTCACAGCATCATTTGTTTTCTGGTACATAGGTATGATTCCTGATTTTGCAACTATCCGCGAAACAACGGTTTCTAAGATTAAGAAAAAGATATACGGAGCCATGAGTTTTGGATGGCTCGGAAATGCACGTAGCTGGTTACGTTTCGAAACAGCAGCCTTACTTTTAGGAGGATTAGCTGCACCATTAGTTGTTTCTGTACACTCTATTGTATCGATGGACTTTGCTGTTTCGGTAGTACCCGGATGGCATACAACAATCTTTCCTCCATACTTCGTAATCGGTGCTATCTTTTCAGGATTTGGAATGGTACTAACTCTTATGATTGTTCTTAGAAAACTATATAAGTTTAATGATTATGTAACCGATGGTCACTTAGACGCAATTACACGAATACTTACATTTATCTCATTAATAATGGGATCGGCCTATTTAATAGAGTTATTTACAGCATGGTATTCTGGTAACGAATATGAATTATTTACCTTCATGAAAAATAGGGTTACAGGTGAATATACTTTTGCATATTGGTCGATGTTAACTTGTAATGCGATTATTCCACAGTTTTTCTGGTTCAAAAAAGTAAGAAAGAATATCACTCTTGTTTTTATAATTTCCATTTTTATAAATATTGGAATGTGGTTTGAACGTTACGTAATTGTAGTTACCTCATTATCAAGAGATTTTTTACCTGCAACATGGGCAACATACTCACCAACATGGACTGAGCTAGCTGTATTTAGTGGTACTATTGGACTATTTGTTATGGGTGTAATTGCTTTCTTCCGTTGGATACCTACAATTGCAATAAGCGAGGTTAAGAGTGTATTAAAAGAAACAACAACATTAAAATCATTTACCGATGAAGACTAATATACTGGGAGTTTATGATGATGAGCATGATGTTTTGCATGCTGTTGATAAGTTACAGGAAGGTGGTATTGTAGTAGCTGATGTATTTTCACCATTTCCACTTCATGGCATTTGGGATAAGCTAAAACAAACTACATATCTTCCATATGCTACTTTTGCCTATGGACTGGTGGGTGGTATTGCAACTTTTGCATTATTATATTGGACATCTGTAATTAATTACCCTCTAAAATTTGGAGGCAAACCTCTTAACACTCTGTCGTTTATAATTATTATGTTCGTGTTAACAATCCTTATTGGAACAGTATTTACAGCACTTACATTTTTCGTGCGTCAGAAACTTTATCCTGGCAAACAGGTAGTTATGCCTGATGTTCGTACTGTTGATGACAAGTTTGTTATTGTTATTGAGAAGTCGACCGATATGGATGATGCAGAGTTAAAGAAAATTAAATCTCTACTAACTGAAACCGGTGCTGTTGAAGTTAATGAGTCGAATGTTGAATATGAAGGATAAAAATTATAGACTGATGAAATACACAAAATATTTTTCATTAATTGTTCTTTTCATTGTTGTAATGACTTCATGCAACAAGGATAAAAACAATCCGGGATACGATTACATGGGCGATCATGATATGTACTATACCAAATATTATAAAGCATATTCACCAAACCCTGTGTTTAAAGATAGTATGACTAACCAATTGCCGGTTAAGGGTGCTGTATCGAGAGGTAATATGCCATTTCCTTATGCAACTGCTGGTATTGGTGATAGAGCCGTTAATCAAACCCTTGCGGGGATGCAGTTAACGAATCCAATTGCATACAACGAAGAAACTGTAGCGCGAGGAAAAGAACTTTTCAATGTATATTGCAAGGTTTGCCATGGTGAAACGGCAAAGGGAGATGGACATTTATACACTAGCGGGTTATTTCCAGCAAAACCAACCTCTTTGGTTGATACTTATGTTCAAAATAAGCCCGATGGTGAGATATACTATGTAATAACAGCAGGATCGATCTCAGGGCTTATGGGACCACATGGGACTCAAGTTTCGCCTGACGATAGATGGATGGTAATTAATTATCTGAGATCATTAACAAAATAAATTTGAGCCACAGATTAACAGATTTTATATTATCTGTTGAACTTTAGGTAAAATAAAAAGTTAAAATTTTAATCTATGAATAAGCTACAAATCAGAATGAAAAGTATTTTTCTCATCTGTGAATCTGTGGCTAATTATTAAGGTTTATTAAAACTAATCTAAAATGGATAAAAAGGTACAGCTCAGCGGAAAATTCAAAATTGCCATGATTGTATTGATTGTGGTTGGGCTTATTTCAGTTGCCATCGGATTTATTACCGAAGACGGAGAAAGAGCATGGGCAAACTTATTGCTCAATAACTATTATTTTCTATCAATAGCATTGGGAGCAACGTTTTGGCTTGCAATACAGGCTGTAACGCAGTCGGGATGGTCCATAGCATATATTCGCGTACCTCAGGCAATGAGCAACTATTTCATTGTATCGATGGTGCTGTTTGCCATTATGTTTTTAGGCGTTCACGATCTTTATCATTGGAGTCATGCCGATGTTGTAGCTGCAGATCCTATTCTACAGCACAAAGCACCGTATTTAAATGTTCCATTTTTTACAATCAGATATGTTGTATTTTTTGCTTTGTGGATATTGCTTGCATTAAGAATTAAAAAGCTTTCATTACAAGAAGATAAAATTGGTGGGTTAGATTTTTTCAATAAAATTGAAATGACATCGAAAATATTCATCTTTGTATTTGCGGTTTCATTTTCATTGTTTACCATCGACTGGCTTATGTCGCTTGATGCTCATTGGTACAGTACAATATATGTGGTTAAAAAGTTTATCATGGCATTCTTTCATGGTGCATCAGTAATTACAGCAATTGTTATTATACTGTATAAATTGGGCTATTTCCCCATGCTTACCAAAAAGCATTTACATGATTTCTCAAGATACATTTGGGCATTGAGTTTAATTTGGGGTTATATGTGGCTATCACAATATTTGCTTATTTGGTATGCCAACATTCCTGAAGAGACAGTATACTACATTCCACGCGAAATGGGTGAATATAAATCATTGTTTTACACCGAATTACTTATGAACTGGACATTCCCATTCTTCTTTTTAATGTGGAACAGAATTGCAAAAAGTGCAAACTGGTTGCTATTTACGGTTGCTGTTCTAATCGTTGGACAATGGGTGGAATTATATATGTCGATTATGCCGGGCACCATTCACACCCACGGAATTGGAATAATTGAAATTGGAACGTTTATTGGATCTCTGGGGCTATTTGCTCTTGTTGTTGGAATATCCTTATCAAAAATACCCATCATTCCGCAAAAACATCCTTACTTAAGCGAAAGTACAACTGAAGAACATTAATCATTGTTATATAATTAAGTGTCAACCTCCTGATTGTACCTTTCAGGAGGTTTTTTTATATTTACCAAACAGTATTTGTCATTCTGAGCGAAGCGAAGAATCTCAACAGAGACTTAATTAATTAAAGAGATTCTTCGCTTCGCTCAGAATGACAACGAGTTTAAACATATAATTCATTAATTGAAAGCCAACAAATATAACTACTCCATATTTGAAATCCTCCAGTATATTAGTTTCGACATAGTACTCGGAACTCTGGCCATGGGATACATGGCAACAAGAGTTCTCAATGTAGTTGCTAACCCAATGTGGTGGGTAATTCTTCCAATGGCGGTATGGGTAGTTTATTCACTTGATCATATAATTGATAGTCTTAAAAACAAAGAAAATGCCGTAATTAATAGACATAAATTTCATTACGATCACAGAAAAACAATAATACTATTTGTAATATTAATTGGTGTTATCACTTTGTTTTTTAGCTTGTTATACTTAGAAACAAGAGTACTTATGTTTGGATTTATTATATCAATATTTATCGGTATATATTTTACAATATTATACTTTTTCAGAAAGATAAAACTTGCATTGCTACAAAAAGAATTATTCATTGCCATTGTATATACTGTAGGTATTTTTATGGCACCTCTGTATTGGTACGGTTCACTTCCCTCCTTCCCAGTAGTTTTAATCATTCTCAATATATTTTTATTAGCATGGTTTGAAGGTATTATGATATCATGGTTTGATTTTGATTATGACATTAAAGACGGACACACTTCCTTTACAGTGATTGCTGGAAAAAAATTCACACGCAGATTTCTTATAATTGGGCATATGTTAGTTGAGATATTCATAATAATAGCTTTGATAATAAATCCTGTTTCAATTATTTTTTGGGCTTTAATGATCACATTTTTCATGAACGTAATATTAGGCCTCATTATCATATTACCTGCAAGTTTTGTCAGAAATAACTATTACAGATTAATTGGGGAGACAGTTTTTTGGCTACCTGCTTTGGTTGTTTTTGCATAACCTTACGTGTCATTTCAAGCTTCCCTGTCATTTCGAGGTATACGGAACGCAGTGAAGTGACGAGAAATCCCCTGAACCCGAAGCCCACTGTCATTTCGAGACCCAACACCCCCGGAAAAAGGGGCGCACATAGTAATATAACAAATCAGAAACTCACTACCTTTGGCTTGCTTTACACAGTTTGACTGTTCATTCTATAAGTGCTTTAAACCTTCTTTCTAGTATGGTTTCAAAAGATTGAGCCACATTATCGTAATAATAATACATTTTGTAAAAACTGCGACAGTATTTGGGTATAGAGTTTAATATATACAACGTCTGTTTTTTGATCAGTTTAGTATGACGACGAAATAAAAATTTTCAAACTCAAAATAATTGATTTATTTTTGTGCTATTGACCAATACTATCCGATCATGAAAAACTTTTATAGATTCATTTTTATTATCACTACAACTATTCTATTAATCCCCACGTCATGTAATTTTCATTGCGTTGATCCTGAAGGTCCAATAATTACTGATAACCGAATAATGAAAAGTTTTGTTGGTATTAACATATCTATTCCTGCAAATGTTAAGTTAATTATTGGAGAGGAGCCAGGCATAACTATTACTGCCCCCGAATCATATGTAGATGCAATTACAACATCAATTACCAATGACAAATTAATAATTGTTGGTGATGTTTGTAAAGCAGATAATAATGACATTAAAATTGAAATTACCACAACCGAAATTGAGTTTATTAAAGTTTCTGGTAGTGCGAACTTATTTTCAGACTCACCATTAAAATCCAAAGATCTTGAACTGAAAGTTAATGGTTCAGGGAGTATTTCTTTGAGTGTTTTTACAAATGAAATTGATGGTGATATTAATGGATCAGGAAATATAATACTAAACGGAACATGCCAGAATATTGATGTTAACATAAATGGTTCTGGCGATTTTAAAAGCATGGGTCTCAAATCATTTAAAGCTAAGGTGAAAATTAATGGTTCAGGAAAGGCAAGCGTTGTTGCTCATAATAAGTTACACGCAACAGTTCATGGAAGTGGCGAAATAAGCTACTCCGGGAATCCTGAGATAAGTATTCACATATCTGGAAGTGGAGAGGTTAATAAGGTAAACTAGAGAATAAATTGGTATCCTTATTTTCGTTGTTGTTATGTCTGCATTATTGTCGATAAACTTCACACATCACCCCATTACTACATTACTTCATAATTAAAATTCCACATTTTTATTTTTTTTCGATCAATAACACTATATTTTTACTACTAACTTGCACTAACAATAAAGATTGTGATATTTGTAAAAGTTTATATGCATAATTAGTTATTGGGGTAATAAAAATATCCCTTCATCGTTTAATAGAAGAAATAAACATACATTAAGTGAAAAAATCAACAATACTAGTAGCTAGTTTTCTAATAATATTGTCAAATTACAGTTTTGCACAAATCGGGGGATCCACTGGTTATCAATTTCTTGAGCAACCTATTTCTGCTCGTATAGCTGCACTTGGCGGAAATGTAGCCTCAATTAACGATAATGATGTTAATATTGGCTTTGTAAACCCGTCCCTTATCAACCCAGGCATGGATAACAGCATGGCTCTCAACTATATTAACTTCTTTACAGGAACAAATTATAGTAGTATTCAATATGCCAATACCTTTAGTAAGGCAGGAAGCTTTATGGGTACTTTACAGTATATGGATTATGGTAAGATTGACTATGCTGATGAAAACGGAAATTTAGGAGGAACATTTGGAGCTTACGATATGGCCATTACCATTGGATGGGGCCGACAACTTGACTCTTCCTTTTCAATTGGAGCTGCTGCAAAATTGATATATTCATCTTATGAAACATATCATTCATTTGGAATGGCTGTTGATGTTGCCGGTACTTATCAAACCAAATCAGGCATTACGATGTCGCTGGTAGCACGTAATTTGGGAATGCAATTAACACCATACTACTCAGGAGCTAGCAGAGATCCATTGCCATTTGATTTACAGTATGCAATTTCAAAACGCTTAGATCATGTCCCATTCAGGTTTTCAATAATTTATGATCATATTGAGAAATGGGATTTAACTTATAGCGATCCGGCTAACCCTTCAAACGGATTCGACCCAATTACCGGAGAACCAAAGTATAAAACTGGTTTTGCAAAATTTGGAGATCAGTTTATGAGGCATATAATAATTGGATCTGAGTTATATATTGGAAAAAATTTAACACTCCGTGGTGGGTACAACTATCGCCGTCGTCAGGAGATGAAAGTTGATGACAGAATGGCTATGGTTGGCTTTAGCTGGGGATTTGGAGTACGTATATATAAATTCAGAATCAACTATTCCAGAGTAACTTATAGCCTTGCAGGTTCACCTAATTACTTTACCATAGCTTTCGATTTGGCTTCATTTATGAAGCATTAACGATCTCAATAGGTTTTCTAGCTTACGCTGGATACTAAAAGATTAAGTTATAAACATAAACTAGCAATCTTCCCAATAAAACTCATTTTTTAAACACTTCCAATTACCTTATTGATTTTTCATAAATATTAATTATTTTAGCTTCATTAATCAATGATACTAGCATATGAAAAAGTTTGTACTATTAATTTCGGGATTGTTTCTTTTTATTGTGGTGTTTTCTCAAGATTATCTGGCACTCGCCAGAAAAGATAAAGAATGGGGATGCATAAAACCTGATGGTTCCTGGGCCATTAATCCACAATTTGAGCACATTAATGATTTTAGTGAAGGGTTAGCTGCGGTTCGAAATGGCGGTGAATGGGGTTATGTAGATTCAAAGGGATCGTACTTGGTTAACCCACAATTTAATGCTGCTGAAAATTTTAGTGGTGGTCTTGCTGCCGTTAAAAAGGATAAAGAATGGGGTTATATTAACAACACTGGAAGTTGGATTATCAATCCACAATTTGAGAAAGCAGAATCTTTTAATGGAAACCTTGCTGCAGTAAATTCTGGTGGTGAATGGGGATTTGTTGATAAGAAAGGATCTTACATAATTAATCCGCAATTTAATAAAGTTATGGATTTCTCTGAAGGATTGGCCTGCGCTTTAAAAGATAAACAATGGGGATATATTGATGAAAGAGGTAATTGGGTTATAAACCCCCAATTCGACAATGCCCTTAGTTTTGATGATGGATTGGCTCGAGTAAAAAAGGGTGGTGAATGGGGTGTAATAGATAGTAAAGGTTCGTACGTTATTAACCCTCAATTTGATAAAATACTCGAGTTTAGCAATTCATTGGCTGCAGTTAAAAAAGGAAAAGAATGGGGCTTTGTAGATAAAAAAGGCAATTATATAATTAATCCGCAATTTTTAAACGCACATTCATTTATAGATGGTTTAGCTGCAGTTAAAAAAGGAAAAGAATGGGGCTTTATAAATAGTAAAGGAAAATATTTTGTTAACCCGCAATTTGTTGATGTAGACGATTTTTACGAAGGTTTGGCTGCTGTTAAAAAAGGTAAGGAATGGGGCTATATTGATGGAAAAGGCACATGGATTATTAACCCTCAATACGAAAAAGTAAGAAATTTCAATAATGGAAAAGCCATGGTTAAAAAAGGTGGTGAATGGGGTTGGATTAACGAATCTGGTACTTATATAATAAACCCACAATTCCCAAACGCTTTTCCTTTTGCAAAAGTGGATTAATTGTGTTATCATGGTTATCAAGTTGTAGGTTGTCATGATTATTAAGAAACAGTAAACTATTAATAGTGTTATCTTTATGATGACAAAGGCAATTATGACAACCAACTAATAACTTCTCTGAATGTTTCTAAAAGATCTTACTCTTACTAATTTTAAAAATTATACTGCAGCTGAACTAAAGTTTAGTGACAAAATAAACTGCTTTGTGGGTAATAATGGTGTCGGGAAAACGAATATTCTTGATGCTATTTATTATCTCTCCTTTTGCAAAAGCTATTTTAATTCAATAGATACTCAAAACATTAATCATGAATGTGATTTTTTTACAATTCATGGCAAGTATCAAAATCAGGAAAATAGTGCCGATAAAGTAAGCTGTATTCAAAAGCGAAATCACAAAAAAGTATTTAAGCTAAATTCCAAAACCTATACACGATTAGCCGATCACATTGGGTTATTTCCTTTAGTGATGATTTCGCCATATGATCGAGATTTGATAAACGATGGAAGTGAGCTACGAAGAAAGTATATTGATGGAGTTATTTCCCAATTCGATAAAGTTTATCTTAACGAACTTATAAGTTACAATAAATCTCTTCTTCAAAGAAATACATTACTTAAGCAAATGTTTGATGATAGGTATTTTGATGAAACAGCCATTGAAATATGGAACGATAAACTAATACTTCACGGGAAAACTATTTATGTGAAAAGGAAGGAGTTTCTAGATAAATTTAATCCGTTATTTGAAGAGTATTATAGCTTCTTAGTTGGCTCGAAGGAATCGGTTAAAATTAATTATGAATCTCAATTACACGATGATAGCTTTAGTCAATTATTGGATAATTCATCCGAAAAAGACAGAATTACAAGATACACCACATGTGGCATCCATAAAGATGATTTAACCTTTTTAATTAATGGGTTTCCAGTTAAGAAATATGGTTCTCAGGGGCAGCAAAAGTCATTTGTAATCGCAATAAAACTTGCTCAGTTTGAGTTTACACGTCGTGTTAAATCATTTAAACCCATACTCCTTTTTGATGATATTTTTGATAAATTAGATGATAATAGAGTTATGCAAATTATTCAACTTGTTAGTGAGAATAATTTTGGCCAGGTATTTATTACCGATACTCAACGACAAAGAATAGAGAAAATATTCAGCCTTGTGTCAATTGATCATAAAATATTTTTTGTTGATGATGGAGAGGTTAATGTAGTGAATGATGAATAGTTATTGGTAATTTATTTGGAATTGATTTCTCAAACTTAATCTAAACCTTAACCTATCTATGGTAAACAGAAATAACGATAAAGAATTAAAAGAAGTACTTGAACAGCTTTTTAAAGCATATGGCTGGACTGAAAAAATGGATGGTGTTAAAGTTATAAATTCATGGGATAATGTTGTTGGAGGAATAATTGCAAATCATACCACAAATCTTTATGTAAAGAACAAAATACTTTATGTTAAACTGGATTCATCTGTTCTTAGAAATGAACTATATATGGAACGAACTAATCTTGTTAAGAAATTAAATGATGAGATTGGAAAGAAAGTTATTAATGAAATTGTTTTTAATTAAAACGACTTATATATAATGTTAGAAAAAATACAACAAACAACTGATTATCTTTTAAATAAAGGCATTAAAGATGCTCAAATAGGTATAATTCTGGGAACAGGTCTTGGGGGATTAGTTAACCATATTAACATTGAAATAAGTGTTGATTATACAGATATTCCTAATTTTCCTGAGGCTACTGTAGAATCACATTCTGGAAAATTGATTTATGGAAAATTGGAAGGCAAATCAGTACTTGTAATGAGTGGCCGATTTCATTACTACGAAGGTTATCATATGGAGGAAATCACATTCCCTATAAGAGTCATGAAAATGCTTGGCATTAATACACTATTTGTTTCAAATGCATGTGGTGGAATAAATCCATCGTTTAAACCAGCTTCATTAATGATTATTGATGATCATATTAATATGATACCCGGCAATCCTTTAGTTGGTAAAAATCTTGATAAATTAGGACCAAGATTTGTTGATATGAGTGAGCCATACGATGGTGAACTAATAAATAAAATGGAGTCCATTGCCACGAGGTTAGGAATACATGTTAATAAAGGAGTTTATGTTGCTTGGATTGGTCCCAGTCTTGAAACGAGAGCAGAATACCGCTTTATAAAAATTATGGGAGCCGATGTTGTTGGTATGTCTACTGTGCCTGAGGTTATCGTTGCTAACCATATGGGAATGAAGGTTGCTGCCGTTTCGGTTGTTACTGACCTGTGTGATCCTGATAATCTGAAACCAGTTAAAATTGAAGACTTACTGGAAAATGCAGCAATCGCAGAAAAAGATTTAATTATGTTGTTTAGCGAGTTAGCGAAAGAGATATAGGACTTCACATAAATCACAATATATCAACTTATTTTCAACTACATCAAAATAGTCGTAACTTTGTCAATTACCAAAATCACTTAAATGAACACAAACTACACTTTTCCAGGTTTACTTAATAGCGCAAACACGAAGTTTAATAACAGACCTGCATATGCTTTTGTGGGTGAAAAACCAATGACCTATGGTGAAGTTAAAAGCCACGTTGACTCATTAATAGCCATGCTTGAGAAACTGGATATTATACCAGGTGATAAGGTTGGGTTGTTAAGTGCCAATATGCCAAATTGGGGGGTAACCTATTTTGCAATAACATCTATGGGCGCAGTCGTTGTACCGATGTTACCCGATTTTAGCACAACAGAGATAAGTAATGTTATTGAGCATAGTGAGATGAAAGCTTTGTTTGTTTCAGCAGCTTTGAAAAACAGAATTAATGAATCATCCATAAGTAAGGTTAACAGTATTATAAGTATTGATGATTTTGCTATAATTAGAGGAAACAGGGAGGTCTCTTTTGACAAGAAAGTTATTTCAAAAACCAAGTACGATGTAAAAGAAACTGATTTAGCATCAATAATATATACATCAGGTACTACCGGTAAATCAAAAGGTGTAATGCTATCGCATAAGAATATTTGTTTCACTGCTGATAAAAGCCGTACAGTTCAACCTGTAAATGATCAGGATCGATTTTTGTCGGTGCTACCCTTATCACACACATACGAAAATACTTTGGGTTTAATACTTCCAATGTATGGTGGAGCATGTGTTTATTATCTAAAAAAACTACCAACACCCGCTGTACTTTTACCAGCACTAA
>CALDOI010000051.1 GCA_937912115.1 uncultured Bacteroidota bacterium
ATAATTATGTTTCAAGCTTATTGCTGGCAACGCCATACGAGCCTCTTCCTGTAATGAAAACCCTTTTCCTTGAAAATTATAGGTCGAATAATTATGGAGGGCTTGGTGCCACAATTGATTATAATTTTTATAAAAGATTTAATTTAAGGGTAGATGGATATTTTTATTTACCCTATGAAAAGATCATGAAAGGAACTAAATCGAATAATGCCTATTTCAGCAAACCTCTTACATACAATTATTTAGTGGGATCAGCAAGAATTGTTTATCGACCTCCAATTGGTGTGATTAGCGCTTCAGTAAACTATATTGAAAAGCCAGGAAGTAAATTTGGATTCCTCATTAATTTGGGTTATCTAATCTTTAATAAATCGCGACTTAACCGGTAAGTAACCATTTCTATAATTAAAATTATATGCAGGGTTTACCAATAAAACACATGGTTATTCGATTATTCTACCTATGATATTTATTAATAGAAAAATCATAATATCTTATTGATTCATATGTAGTTTGCATATTGGAGAATATCAAATGTATTTTAGCAAAAACTTTATTATGATATTGTTTTATTGCTAAATTTGTCGCCTTTATGGGCTTGACCTAACAAATTAAATTGAAAATCTATGAACCGTAGCTTAATATAAGCTTATCGGATGTACTAAAGTTTTAAATAATGGATATTAAAGAACAACCCAATCAAAATCCTGAATTAGAGAATAAACCCGTAACTCAGGACGAGAAGTCTTTGCCGGCTGAAAACACAGCCGAAAACACAGCTGGAAATGAAGAAAATGTTGAAAAGCATGATATTTCAGCAGAAGAACAAATTTCAGAATCTGATAAAGCTGACATCATTAATATGTTAGCAGCAAATGCAACCAGTATTATTGATGAAAAATCTGTAGTTGATCACCATGAGGTTGTTGCTGAAGAATTCGTTACGCCTTCGGAAGAGAGTGATGAGGCAACTCCAATAGCAGAAGAAGAAAAGGTGGAGGATAAAAAAGATAGTAAACAAATTAGTAATTCCGAAAGGATGACTATTGTTTCCATGCTGCGAGGGAAAGTTGATAGTACTGAGGAACATGAAATACTATATGATGATATCGACTTTGATCACCTAAGCAAGCTGGAGCTCATAGAAATACTTGAGGATGTCGTAATGGAAAAAGATATTTCGTTAATTAAACCACAAGTTGCTCGGATAAATTCTGCATTTTATCAGCGTAATAAGGAAGAAATAGAGGAGGAACGGCATAATTTTGTTTCTTCAGGAAATAAAGAGGAAGACTTCAATCACGTTGAAGACCCACTTGAAGTCAGGTACAACGCGGCGATTGGTATATATAAACATAATAAGGCAAAATTTTCACAAAGTCTTGAAAAACAAAAACAAGTAAACCTTCAACTTAAGTACGATCTGCTTGAAGAACTAAAAGAATTAGTTAATTCGGAAGAAACACTTAAAAAGACTTATGATGAATTTAAAAGATTGCAGGATACATGGAAAGAAATTGGAATGGTTCCTGCCTCCGAATTAAGAAATCTTTGGCAAAGCTATCATTTCTTAGTGGAGAAATTCTTCGATAAGGTTAGAATTAATAGAGAACTTCGCGATCTTGATATGAAGAAAAATTTTGAAGCAAAAGTTGATATCTGCGAGAAAGCTGAGGAACTTATTGTGGAAAAATCTATTCTTAAATCATTTAAGTTATTACAGCATTATCATGATAAATGGCGTGAGATAGGACCTGTTCCCATGGATGTTAAAGAAGATATATGGGAAAGATTTAAAGGCATTTCAGATAAAATAAATGCTCGTCGTAAAGACTATTATAAAGAGTTGCAGGATGAACAGCAAGCTAATTATGATGCAAAATTGGCTCTTTGTGAAAGTGCTAAAGAAATTGTGTCTGAAACGATTGAGTCATTAAAAGGCTGGCAAACTAAAACAGATAAAATAAATGATCTTCTGAAACTTTGGAAGACTATAGGAAGAGCTCCCAAAAATAAGAATGACGAAGTTTGGACAGTTTTCAAAGGATATTTGGATTCATTTTTTATATCAAAACGGGAATATCTAAATGAGCTTAAAGAACAACAGGTAAATAATTACAACCTTAAATTAGAGCTTTGTGCTAAAGCAGAGGCAATTAAGGATAGTACAGATTGGGGAAATACATCTCGCGAACTTATTCGGTTTCAAAAAGAGTGGAAGAGTATTGGTCCCGTACCTCGCAAATATTCTGATAAAGTATGGAAGAGATTCAGATCAGTATGTGATGAGTTTTTTAGTAGAAAGTCGGAACACTTCAAGAGTTTGCATGTTGTTGAAGATGAAAATTTAAAAAATAAAAAAGATATTATTAAGAATATCCGCGATTTCAAAGTGCAAAGCGACAAATCGGTTAATCTTAAAGCACTTAAAGATTTTCAGAATAGATGGATTGAAATTGGTTATGTCCCATTTAAAGATAAGGAAAAAGTACAAAGTGATTACCGGTCTGCCATTGACGAACTGATTGGTAAAATGGATGTTAATAAGTCCGAACTTTCAAATAGTGACTTTAAAGATAAATTGGATATTCTTAAATCAGGCCCTGATGCCGGGGCAAGATTATCAAAAGAACGCGGGTTTATTTCTACAAAAATCAGGAAGATTAGTGAAGATCTCAATGTATGGGAAAACAATATTGGGTTCTTTTCTAACTCCAAGAAATCTAACAAATTAAAAGAAGAATTTGAGCAAAAAATAGATAAGGCTAAAAGTGAAGTTGAAGCTCTTAAGGCTAGATTGAAAATGCTCGACTCACAGTAGAGATTTAAAGAATTAATTGGTTGTTTGGCGAAAGCTAAGCAACCTTTTTTTTTGATCCCACCTTACCTACTTGTTTGGTCGATGACTTTAAAGCAAACTTAATAATATAGTTAAAACTTGCAATTAGTGTATTTAGATTTCATTTTAGATAAATAATTAACTTTACACAATTATAAATTAAGAAGAAATCTCGGTTTATGGCAGGGAATACAATTGGTAAGTTATTTACACTTTCAACTTTTGGGGAGTCGCATGGAAAAGCGATTGGAGGTATACTTGATGGAATGCCTGCAGGACTTAAAATTGATATTAATCAGGTTCAGCTAGAGCTAAACAGAAGAAGACCAGGTCAGTCATCAATTGTTAGCAGTAGAAATGAAGCTGATGAAGTTGAATTCCTTTCAGGAATGTTAAATGAGTATTCTTTAGGAACACCAATTGCATTTATTGTTCGAAATAAGGATTTTAATTCAAACGATTATGATCATATAGCTGATGCATACAGGCCTTCGCATGCTGATTATACTTATGAGAAAAAATATGGTGTTCGAGATGTATCTGGTGGTGGAAGGGCATCGGCACGAGAAACTATTGCAAGAGTAATTGGTGGAGCCTTAGCAAAACAATTATTAAACTTGTTTAATATATCAGTAAATGCATATGTTAACAGAATTGGCTCTGTGGATGTGAAAAAATCATATTCAGAATTAATTCTTAGTGATACAGAAAAGTCAGAAGTTCGTTGTCCGGATAATAGTTCATCTGAAATGATGATAAGTTTAATAGAAGAAACAGCAAACTATGGAGATACATTAGGGGGTGAAATAACCTGTGTTATTAATAATTTACCTTTTGGTTTGGGAGAACCGGTTTTTAATAAGCTCCATTCTGATCTTGGACAAGCAATATTGAGTATCAATGCTGTTAAAGGTTTTGAGATTGGATCAGGATTTAGTGCATCTAAAATGTTAGGATCAGAACATAACGACTTGTTTATTGTTGATAAGGGTAGCATTGGAACAAAGACAAATAATTCGGGAGGTATTCAGGGTGGAATTTCAAATGGTCAGGATATATACTTCAGGGCAGCATTCAAACCTGTGTCTACATTAATGATGGATCAGCAAACAATTGATTCAAAAGGTAATTCAACAATTATTGAAGGAAAAGGTCGCCATGATGTATGTGTTGTTCCTCGTGCTGTACCGATAGTTGAAGCAATGGCAGCTCTTGTAATAGCTGATCATCTACTTCTTAACAATACGGCTAGGATTGATAAACTTTCTTAATTCATAACAAAACCCAGAACTCAATACCCACAACCCACAACCTCAGGATTACTCTATTTCGATTTCGTAACTCCAAATCTTATCACCATTACTATCATAATAGTTTATATTCATTTTTCGCTCTTTAACCGTTCCTGTAAGTTGAATTTCGGTAAAATTGCGTTCCATTATAACAGATTCAGAGATACGCAGTTTATTGTCTTTTTCCAGAGCATAAGTATTTACTCCAGAGTTGAGCGGAGAACTAGTTATATCCCATATTGTTGGTTTGCCATCCTCACGTAGTACTGCTATTTCCGAAAAATGAACATCTCCAGTAAGAAATACAACATTTTTAATCTCCTCTTCATAAATAAAATCTATAATTTGTTGACGTTCCTTTTCAAATCCATAATTTGAATATGACTCATATGTTGGAGAAGTTGATAAAAACTGCCCCCCTAAAACTACAAACTTAAATGTTCCATAGCTCGATGCCAGATTATCAAACAACCATTGCAACTGATCTTCGCCCAATTGAGTTCTTTGGCCTGTTTTTCTTTTATTTGGTGATCTAAATGAACGGTTGTCTAATAAAAAGAAATCTGCATCTCCCCACTGAAAAGAAGTTATTGCAGCATCAATGCTCCCAACCCCAATGGAGGGATTTGCCCAAAAAAGTTCGAACGCATCTAAAGTTTCGTTCTTATTCCAGAATCCTCTATCGCTATCGTTTGGTCCAAAATCATGATCATCCAGTATGGCATAATTATGTGTAGAAGCCAGAAATGCCTGCATTTCGGGAAGTGATCGAGTGTGTGTATATCTATGGAAAATACCTGTTTTGCTATTCCAGTCAGGTTCACGTAAGTAGATATTGTCTCCCAGCCAAATCATAAAATCAGGAGTGAGTTTTGCCATACTATTAAATATTTGGTATCCATCTCCATATCCTTTTCCAGGGCGGTCATATTTTTCTTCATTAATGTAGGTGCCACTTCCCATTACAAAGCTAAAATTTGGTGGATCGTTGCGCCATTTCCAGAGTTGTTGAGTTTGAAATGTTGTTGGATAGGGCAGATCAATAATTTCATTATTGATTATCAACTCATATTCATATTTGTTGCCCGGTTCCAGCTTGTCAGCAATTAGAAGGGCAGTATATGCCTCCTCTTTCTTGGTTTCTACTGTATTTGTAGTTTGTTTATTATTTATGCTGTCCATATGCCAATATGCAATTTTTACATTAGCAACATCAACTGTTTGAACCCATAATGCTACCTCCAGCATTTCACTGTAACCTAACATTGGCCCCGACTGAAGAAGTTCTTTTTGTGCAAGGCAGTTGAATTGGATAAATATGATTAGGAATATTGTTATAACACTCTTCATGATTTATTTTTATTTGTTGATATCGACTAAATAGTTATATGATTTTTGTCATTATTAATGTAGCTTGCGGAATGAATAATCTCATATTTATAGTATAAGACAATGAAAAAATAAAGATACTTCGCTGTGTTATGCATGACAATGTTTCGCTAAATGAACTCTTTGCAAAAATATGCACAAAACATAAACTAGTGGTCTATTTCAATCAACATATTCTTAACTAACTCTATGTTGCCATCTGTTTTTGCAGGTTTAAGGTTCATTATCTCTGCAATCATTGGATAAAGGTTAACATTTTCAAATGCTGGGGCAATGTAATTATGTTTAAATGCAGGGCCGGCAGCATAAAAAATAGCATGCATATCTTTAAAGTTATTGTCGTAGCCATGTGCCCCCTTACTTTTGCCTATTCTCCACGACCAATAAATGCTATGATATGGTTTGGCAACAACTGTAATATCAAGAGTTCTTGGATTTGTTCCGTAGTTTAGTCGTTTAGGGATACTATCGTGATACCA
>CALDOI010000052.1 GCA_937912115.1 uncultured Bacteroidota bacterium
TGAAAAATGAAGAGCTCAGGTTTTACGGAATGGAACATCCTTTAATGATGCTTATTGCCGTTGGGTTGGTTTCCATCGGTTTATTCATATCGAAAAAGAATGCTACAGCTGTTAAGAAAAACAGAACCATTTTCATTTATTATGCAATCGCATTGGTTGTAATGGTGTTTATGATTCCCTGGGCGGCTGTTATGTCTTAGTTAGTTGAAATAAGACTTTTTTTGCGGCTTAACGGGCTTTCCATTTGTAGTTGTTTCTTACTTGCTGTTTTTTATAAACAGTACGTGGGCTTCCTTCGTCAGCCTCCGCCTGTCAACAAAAAAGTCAGCAATCATTTCAACAAGCTACCATTTCAATCCCTGCCGTACTCAAATTGCGGCGTCTTTGTTGTGGCTCGTTGATTCGCAATACCATATGGTGCTTATTAAATTTACAATTGTTGTGTTCAATTCCAAAACCCACAATAATATTTAGTATATTCACAGCAAAATTTAATAATTTCCAGATGAAGAAGATAACGCACTTAAGCCTGCTTTTCTTACCCATATTATTTGGATGTCTTAATTTAGTTGCTCAGTCATCTTTATCCGGGTATGTAACCAATTTGGAGACCTCAACTCCATTTCAATTTGTTACAGTTAAAGCTATTGGAAACCAGACTTACTCAATAGATACAGATTATTCAGGCTATTATTTAATTACCATAGATACAGGATTATATGAGCTGGTTTTTACAAAATATGGATATGATACTGTTAAAACAACAACGTACATACCTGAAAACACCCAGGTATTTCATGATGCAGAAATGCATTTGTATCCATATGCCCCGTTAGGAGTTACCTCAGAATATATTGGGAATACTTGTTATATTGAGTTTTCAAACCCATTGATAGCCAATGAGATTATATTTGATGACGGCAGTTTTGAGAGACTCGAATATAGGGATAATGGCGGATACTTTGTTGTTAAATGTACTCCAAATAGTTATCCGGCAAAAGTAACAGGGTGTAGGATAAATTTTGGTGACGGTAGTTTACCTCCATATCCTTATACGTATGGAAATGTAGAAGTTTGTCTTTTTGATGATGACGGTAATGGTGGGCTACCAGGAACGAAAATAGATTATTTCAATAAATATCTATATACAAGCAACAAATCTTGGAATGAATTTTACAATGCATTCTCATTCAAACTAGACTCTGGAAGCTATTATATTGGTATTAAACATTCTACCAACAGGCCTTCAGTTGTTTCTGATACAACAAGTATTTGCCATTACACATCATATAATAAAAGTTATTACTCAAATGTTTGGTCGCTGGATACTACAGCCAACTATATGATACGATCAATGGTTGAGGAGTATGGGAATATTTCAACAAGTATAACAAATTTTGAAGCAGCAATAGTTACTGAAATAGAACCCTGTAACTATCCTGACAGTACGGTATTAACCCCCATTGCTGGATTTACTCATTATTTTTCAGGTGGGCATCCAATATATTATTTTGCAGGCGCTGTCACTGCTCAGTATTCTTATTCCAGTTCAAAGTGGACTTATTCTAACATAATACCACCCGAGGGTAATATAAGTGTTGCTTTCAATATTTCATCATGTAATCAGGGATCAGTTGACAGCACACATATTATTATGAAAGGGACAAACTGTGGATTTACTGATTATTCGGTTTTCACTGATAATAATGGAAATTGTGAAATTGATACAGTTCTTGGCGACACTTTCCGTGTTGTTGCCACCCACTATGGTTATAATAATTACGCTGACACAATAGAAATAACAAGAGACACAACAATAAGTATAGAATTAACAGAATATATTTATCCCCCTTACAGCGTAACAATTGATTCGATGACGAATGTACTATCCTGGAAAAAACCGGTGGTTGGAACTATTCAGGAAGAAACGTTTGAAGATGAATTGTTTCCTCCCCAAGGATGGCAAAAGATGCACAATGGTTATCCCAACAGAACTAGTTGGTGGCGTGATAATAATTTTTCTGCCGAGTATTTGACCGTACCTCCCGGAGATAGTTATTATGCAGTTGCATATACAGATTTTGGTTCTGCCGGGTATCACCCGTTGGATTTTCTTATAACTCCTCAGGTAGACCTAAGTAATTCAGGATCATACCATCTTAAATTTGATCAGTATTATACGGGGTATAGTGGACATTCTGCCTATATTGAGTATAGTTATGACGCAGGTATTACATGGGATACCATAGCTGAAATGAATCCGGATAATGTATGGAATAGCGTGTCTGTAGACCTTTCACCCATTTCCGGATTATCATCAGATTCAGTATGGCTTATTTTCCATTCATCTGATCATAATCAATGGGGATCAGGATGGGCAATTGACAATATTTCGATATCTGCCGATACTTTAGATGTATTAGGATATAATATACTATTGAACGGATTACCATTTGATCAGGTTGGCCCACAGGACACATCATATTTTTTTGATAATCTGGCATATGGTTATAACTATATGGCATGCGTCAATGCAATTTATGGGTGTGGCGAGTCGGATTATTCTTGTGACTCATGGCTCTCAGGATTCTTGCATCCGGTACTAAGTTTTAACAATACATATATAACAGGTAACTGGAATTTGAGTCTTCACTGGTTACCACCATGCGTTACTGACACTGATAGTGTTCCGGCTGGACTTGTAAGTTTTATTCTTTATCAGAATGATGAAAAGATAGACAGTATATTATATTCCGGACAGCAAGCAGGAGAAATTATCACATATGAATTTGATTCAATACCTCCTGGAAGTTACAAATTTGATATTGAAGCGGTGTATGATCTTTCATATTATGGTTTCCCAGGAGAATATGCAGTATCAGTAAAAGAATCAACGAATGCTTCTATTGCTTGGGGTAGTTTAATACCTTACTTGGAGACCTGGGATCCTGATAGTGAAAATATATGGGTATTTGATGATAGTATATCTAACTGGAGTATTGTTGAAAACTATGGGAATCCTGAACCATCGATAAAATTTAGCAAATCACCGCATATTTTAGAACCATATGAATCAAGTATAACAAGTTCATATATACGGGCCGATAGTCTTACTTTAGGCAAACTAGTATTTAGTTTCGACCTTAGACTAAATGATATAAATATGGATAGTACTGAAATGATGATTGTTGAAATCAATAATGGAGAAGGTTGGAATGAAATAGTAATATACTACAATACAGGTGATATGCCCTGGAGTAATTCCGAGTTTGATGTAAGCGGTTTGTGCATTACTAACTTTTTTCAGGTGCGCTTTACTGCCAAAGGTGAAAGAACTAATAATATTTATGCATGGTATATCGACAATATAGCTTTTAGAAGGATTTGCCCACAACCAAGGATGGTTTCAGCATCTGTTGATTGGTTTACTTTTAATAACCCGTCAAATAAAATTGAGTGGAATAGTACTGAAGGTCAACCCGTAACCAACTGGTTACATTATGATAACGGAGAAACTGTTAATCAATTCAGTGATGGAGACTTTATGAGAATCGCTACGGTATTTACAAAAGTACAATTAAGTAATTACGATAATTGTAGAGTAAAAAAAGTAAAGTACTTCATTGCAGATGAAATAACTCATGTTCGAATAGATTTGATTGAAAAAGAAAGTGGATATAATCACTGGCTTTACCAGCTAGATGTTACGGATCAAACTCAGGTTGGTGATTGGACTGAAATAGAGTTTGATGAATCGATACCGATAAATAAAAACAGAGATCTTTGGGTAGCATTGTTTATACAAACCGAAGACCCTTCTAAAACACCAATAAGTACTGATAATTCTATGGCAGTTGATGGATATGGTAATTTGTTTTCTTATGGATTTAACCATCCTTGGTTAACTCTGGACCAATTCGGTATTGAAGGTAATCTAAATCTCAGAACTTATATTGAAAGTGTTCCTGATCAATTAACTAATTATCCATGGGAAACAGAACAATTCTATCTTTACAAAATGGACGAATCAACAACAAACTACGAATTATATGATTCAATCCCAGGTGTTCCATATAAATTTGATTATGTGTATTATGACACAGTTCCCAATGTTAGTCTTCAATCGGGTTACTTTTATAAGGTTACAGCTTTAAACAGTAGTGAGCTAGATTTTTGCGAATCATTACCAGGACTTTCAAAGAATAACCCTGATGAAGACTTTGTTTATATTTTTCTGGAAGGCGATGAAGAAATAGAGCTATTCAATAATATCAAAATTTTTCCTAATCCGGCCAAAGGAAGAATAAATGTAGTAAGCAAAGAGATTATACACTGTTTAACACTTTTTAATATATCGGGTAATGTTGTGCTGTCTGATAAAAATGTAAATAACCATGAGATGACAATAGATTTGCTACTTATACCCGAAGGTTTATTTATTCTGAATATTGAAACTGAGAACGCATCTTGGGTTCGGAAAGTTATTATAGTTAAGTAGCAGCATGCTATGTTTGGTTTGTATTTCTAATAATATTTATTGACAAAACTATATCCCACGTCCATTTCTCCAACACTCCATAATATGTACATAATAACTTAAAGCTCCCTCGGGTGCAATCCAACCCCACCTTCTTAGATAGTGGATTCTTTAACCTTTAATCCATAAATCAAGTGATCATGAACCTTATCATCAATATTAATAGTTGTCGGCAGCCTGCCCCATTCTATAAACCCATATTTGGTAAGGAGTTTTATGCTCTCAAAATTTGCATCAAGCAAAAACGCCAGCAAAGTATTTTTGCCGATTCTTGAACAATCTTTAATTACATGCTCAAGTAATGCTGAGCCAATTCCTTTTCTTTTCTGTTCATCGTCAAGAAAAAAGCTCACCTCTGCAATTTTAGCCATGGCTTCTCTACCAGGGCGGTATTCTGAAAGATTAACATAACCAACAACCTCACCATTCAATTCGGCCACATAGATTGGAAATTCATCAAGATTATGCTTTTTGAACCACTCAACCCGTTGCTTTACTGTAAATTCCCATAGATTCCCGGTTGCTTTTCTAGATCTGATTGCCTGATTATATATTGTTACAATTGAAGTAAGGTCTTCAAACAATGCTGGTCGTATTTTGATATTATTTTTCATTTGCTTTTTCGATATTTGGTTCAATAAAATATAGCAGGTAAAATTAAATGAATTTAATTTGCTTACAATCATCTGTCCATTAAATATTTTAAGTATAAATAGTCCCAGTATTTTTCAAATAATCTATTTCAAAACAGCAAGTATAGGAGGATTAATTTCAATACTTGCTTATGTTATTTAATAGCATCAACTGGACACACTACCTGACAGTCGGCACAAAGTACACATTCCGAATGATTGATTTTTTCGCCCTTTTTAATATAGCTCATTACATCAATATCCATTGGGCATATTTTATTACAAGCTCCGCATTATGTGCACTCAATCCCCGTTGGTTTAATATTAATTATACTGATTTTAGTAGTTGGAATCATTACAAGTGCAACCGGGCATAAATATTTACAGAAAGCCCTTTTATCGTTTAGCCAGCATGCCCAACCACAAAATCCTCTTCCCCAAATAATCGGACCGAATATTTTGGCAATAGCATAGTGAATAAAACCTTTGCTAAATAACCCAACAAGTACAATCAGCTAAACTCCTTCCAACTGAAAATTCTCATTGTTGATTACAGGAATAAAAATTAATAAGCAGGGGAGAATCAGAATGATTGCGATCTTTCTTCCAGTTATTTTTTTCTTCCCCTTTAGTCTCGACCTAACGAGCATACCTGTTTATATGGAGAACCCAATCCAGGGAGAAATAATCCAAAACCCCCACCATCCAATTGAAAGGAAAAGGAGAGTTGCTACGGCCATACCAATAAAAAAGGGAAGGATAATATTTATAATTGCTTTCATCTTTACATAGGTTAAGAATAGGCAAAAACAAAATTAGCAACTATTAATAGAATTGCTTTTCTATTAATGTCATCAATAATTTTTGATTGATGGGTTTTGAAATATAATCATTACATCCGGCCTCAAGTGCCTTTTCTTTGTCACCGGTTAGGGCATGAGCCGTTTGTGCTATTATGATTATTGAACTATTAAAATCACGTATTTGTTTTACAGCATTGTAACCATCCATAACAGGCATTTTTATGTCCATTAAAATTAAGTCAAGATCAGGATTATTTTTGCACACATTAACCGCTTCTTTACCAGTTTTTGCGTGTAATATCTCTTTGCTAATTTTTTCAATGAGTAGAGTTATATGCATGTCGGCATATTCCTCATCTTCTGCGATTAATACTTTTAGTTTTTTAACAATTTTAACATGGCTGTTTTCCTG
Source organism: uncultured Bacteroidota bacterium (assembly GCA_937912115.1). Taxonomy (GTDB): domain Bacteria; phylum Bacteroidota; class Bacteroidia; order Bacteroidales; family F082. Next base: position 6,385 of record CALDOI010000052.1, read on the forward strand.
AACGGGGATTTCCCTGACTTTATCTTCTTCAGTCTTTATGTATGGGATGCGAAAACGGAATTCGGAACCAACATCTACTTTGCTTTTAACCCAAATTGTACCTCCCAGCATCTCAACATAGGCCTTCGAGATAGATAATCCAAGCCCAGCACCTTGCAAGGCTTGTTTGTCTGATATATCGGCCTGAACAAACCGATCAAATATCGCATCTTGCCTGTCTTCAGGAATACCAATTCCTCTATCTTTCACAAAAAATTCAAGATACTCCCCTGTTTTATTACATCCAAAAACAATTGTTCCTTTTTTGGTGTATTTAATGGCATTCTTAACAAGGTTTGATAGGATAGCGTATAGCTTTTCGCGGTCAGTATTAACTATGGCTTCGTTATCTGATAACTCATCAATAAACACCAGATGTAAATTTTTGCTTTCAGCCTCGGGCGCAAAAAAAGTATGAATGTATTCGAGCTGTTTAAGAACATTGGTTTCTGATAAAAACACCTCCATTTGGCCTGATTCTATTTTTGAGATATCAACAATATCGTTAATGATATTAAGCATCCGCTTACCGCTTTTTTCAATAATCTTAATATAATTTTCCCTGTCCTGACCTTTAAGATTAGGCGTTTTAAGTAGTCCCGCAAAACCAAGTATTCCATTCATTGGTGTGCGAATTTCATGACTAATATTAGCCAGAAAAGCAGATTTAAGTCTGGTGCTTTCTTCAGCTTTTTCCTTTGCCTTATTTAGCTTTATCTCAAAAAGTTTTAGTTCGGTTATATCGGTTATCGTGCCTACATAACCGATAATTTGATTTTCACTATTTAATTCGGGAACTGCCGGGCCTAATACCCACTTAATTGTACCATCAGGTTGAATAAATCTATATTCAGAATATGAAGCTTCTTTTTTTAAGGTTGCTTTTGCCCAGCCAGTTTTTATTTTTTCTATGTCTTCAGGATGGACAGCATTAAGCCAGTTGTCATTGAGTGCCAAAGTTTCTGGCAAACCAGATATCTTACTCCATCTTGGATTTACGTATATAGTGCTACCGTTTGCCTGTGTTAAAAATATACCAACAGGTGAAATATTTGCAAGTGTACGGTATCTGTTTTCACTTATCTGAACTTCTTTTTTTGCAAGTTCAAATTTTTGACGATAAGTTAAATAATTAAAGAAATCCTTAAAAGTATAAGTGGTTGATTCCGAAGAATCCTTGTCAAAGTATCTAAGATAAAGAGTAAAAATTAAACTGTAAAATATTCCTGCGATTACTTTTGATACTAATCCGGTTAAAAAAATGGTGTTGAGATTATCAGAACTCCAAAAAGCTCCAAAGCTAAATAAGAAAGTATCAAAACTTAATACAATCAGCATAGTAATACATATTCTGGCAAATAAATTTGTTAAATATTTTGAAACAAACTCGTAGATTAGGATAATCAGCAGGCTATCAATAAAAAGGGTTGCGGTTCCCACAAACAGAACCCATGCACTAATATTAAAAAGATCGGGCGAAACGTTAAACGGGTTAAATATATTTGCATTCCCTATGCTCCAGCTAAACGATAGCAAAAGAAGTGCCATTACAATATTAGCTGATAATAAGGCATATATCACTTTTCGGGTTTCTAGCGCATCTTCTTTAATGTAGATTATCAGAATGGCAAATAGACTAACAGGAAACATTATCGATGAACCGGGAGATATAAATATGTTTTTTGCAATTTCAACATAAACGGTGGTTGATAGAAATACCTGCATAAACTGAAATAGGCCGAGTGCTGTAAATAATAACCCAAGACCCATTATGGATCGGATACGGAACAAAAATAGTATTAGGGCAGAAATCAGTAAACCCTGGAGCATTAAAATCAAAATTTGGTAATAATTGATTGTTTCCATATGTTAATTAATTGTTAAAAATGAAATATAGGTCCTGAACATGCAGTGCTTTATATCTTTGCGCATTCAATTGTTATCATGGAAATTAGCAAACCAAAGATCAGTATTTTTCAGAGGATATTAAACTGGACTGAAAAGGCCGGAAATGCACTTCCGCACCCGGGAACTCTGTTTGCAATATTCGCCTTACTGACGCTTGTTTTATCAGCAATAGGATCTTCATTGGGATGGGAAGTTATACATCCGGGTACCAAAGAAACAATATTTACAGTTAACCTGCTGTCGCATGATGGAATTCATCGCATTCTCCTTGAAATGGTTGATAATTTTACCGGTTTTGCTCCTTTAGGTATTGTGATGGTGGCAATGCTAGGAATAGGGATAGCTGAACAAAGCGGGTTAATAAATGCGGTTATAAGGTTGTTGGTTTTAAATTCTCACAAGCAACTTCTTACATTTATAATTGTATTTTCAGGTATTCTTTCCAATGTAGCTTCTGATGTTGGTTACGTACTATTAATTCCACTAGCCGGAGTAATATTTATTGCTGTTGGCCGACACCCTATCGCCGGAATGGCTGCTGCATTTGCTGGTGTTAGTGGTGGTTTTAGCGCAAACCTTGTGCTTGGCACAGTCGATCCTCTCCTTGCAGGGTTATCCACAGAAGCAGCTGAAATTCTTGACCCTTCATATGAAGTTAACCCCACAGCTAACTACTATTTCATGGTAGCTTCAACGTTTATTATCGCATTTACTGGAACTTTTATTACTGATAAGGTTGTGGAGCCCAGGCTTGGAAAATATACCGGGAAGGTTAGCGAAAAGGAGAAAAAGGTAGAAAAGCTTTCCGGAAAAGAAATGAAGGGGCTGCTGATGGCATTATTAGCATTATTGGTAATTATGGTAATTACATTGATCGGAATAATTCCGGAAAATGGCTTTTTCAGAGGTATTGATGGAGGAATCCTTACATCACCTTTGATTAAAGGGGTTGTTGCCATGCTATTTTTATCTGCAGGAGCCGCAGGGCTTGCTTATGGCTTTACAACCGGAGCTTTCAAAAATGATACTGATGTAATGAATGGCATGTCATCATCTATGAAAACCCTTGCAACATATTTTGTGTTAGTGTTTTTTGCAGCACAATTTGTGGCCTTTTTTAAATGGAGTAATCTAGGAATTATACTTGCTGTTGAAGGTGCGAGCGTATTGATGTCGGCAGATATCGGCCTTATTCCTCTTATGATTCTTTTCATCATACTATCTGCATCAATAAATATGCTGATGGGAAGTGCTTCTGCAAAATGGGCAATACTGGCCCCAATATTTATACCGATGTTTATGATAATGGGCTACTCCCCTGAATTGTCGCAAGTTGTTTATAGAATTGGTGATAGTGTTACAAATGTTATTTCTCCAATGATGAGTTTCTTCGCCTTGATAATCGCATTTGTGCAGAAATATGATCCAAAATCAGGGATTGGAACCATTATCGCTACAATGATGCCATATTCTATTGCATTCTTCCTGGTTTGGGTGCTCCTGCTTGTTGCATGGTTGTTACTGGGGATTCCTCTTGGCCCTGATGCCGGTATCTATTATGTTATTCCTAAATAGAAGAAACAATAATTAACAATTATTAATCAGTATTATCCTTTGCCAGAAAATTTTGTAAAGGAACTAGCTGTTTAATCATTTCAAATAGCTTTCCTGTTATTGAAATTCCGACCGATTGTAAAAAATCATTGATCGACTTGCAACCAACTTCCGTATTTATTGCTTTAACAGAACTGTGCTGATTATACCTCAAAACATCTTCAAGCAATAATGAAGCTATACCTTTTCTTCTGTGTTTTTTGTTTACGGCAATTTGAGTTATATCACCTGATTTTGGATCAAAAATACAATATCCAACCACCTGATTTCTTATGGTAGCTCCAACGATAATAAAGTCATTTGGTTTTCTGGTAATTGAGTCAAAGCTATTTTGCCATGCAGGAATAAAGTCCCAAAAATCAATCATTGAAATACATTGATTCAAACCAATTTTTATTATTTCGAAGTCCTTATTTTTACTACTTGGGTTGATTTGTAGTTCCTCATTCTTACAAATAAAATAATTAAACTCTCTGCTAACCTCGAATCCAATTTTTTTGTAAACTGAAACAGCTTTTGTGTTGTGCTGTAATACTTCCAGAAGATATTGGCTAACGTTTGCTTTCTTTAAAAAGGGTAAAGAATATTCAAATATTTTTGTGGCTAACCCCTGTCCCCGATACTCTTTTATTGTGCCTGTTCCGGTATCATAGGCTGTTTTTACTCCATTGTAAAATCCAATTCCATTGAATGTAAAAGCGATAAGTTTATCTCCCTCAAAGGCACCAAACGAAAGTTCAGGAACAAAGCCTCTGCGCTGTAGCAATACCTTGAGGTCGTTTTTATTAAATTGTATTTCGTAATCTTGGAATGCCTTGTTAAAGGCAATGTATAAATCTGAAAAGCCTAAGTTTTCAAGTGATGTTATTTTTCTCATAATTGATGTTTATTAATATCGGCGTAACAAATAAATGTCTTCTGAAGCAAATAGCATTTCATTAGTTATATTTCGAACGTTATTTATTTTTATTTAGCACCCCTTTGTGTAATCCTTCGTGTTCCTTAGTGGTAAAAAAACCACATTTTAAAACCTGCACATAAAAACTCGAATATTATTGTCTTTTGTTTTACTGATTGGTTACAATTACACATTTGCAAGCAGGTTAATTAGCTTACTACACCCACCATTTTTAATAAACTCTGTGTGTTCTTCTATGGTACTAAACTTTCTCCCACATAGCACACTACATTCCATTTCATATCCGGTTTCTTTGTGGAATTTCTGAAGAACCTCATTGGTTTCAGGTTTATAGGGAGCAGATTTTCCAGTAAGTTTTATATGCTTTGTAAGACTATTCTTCCAAATGGCTGCCGCAAGAGCCCCACAACCATTGCCACTTAATCCTAAACCTCCAGCGAATCCTGATACCATTGCTATTTCTTCGTCACTACCGCCCATCTTTTTTACAACTTCGGATGCACAGCTTATGGGATGTGTGGTTGGATTGTTTTGTTTGATATCCAGCCCTTCTTTTGCCGCCTTAACTGCTTCCGGAGCCCACCTTCCTGCTAACCTAAAGCAGGCGGTAAATTTCCCTGATAACATATATTTAGCAAAACTCCAATTATTGCTAAAATCAGTTTTTGTCACATCTGCACATTCAATAGACTTTGTTCGGTTTACAAACGATTCCATGATATGTTGAGTTGCAACAATAGTTGAGGATATTACCTCATCTAAATTTTTATTTCTTCTATATGCTTCTTTACCAACTGCCATCGAAGCACCCCAAAGCATTCCACATTGGTAACCTTGTTGAAGTATACCACCGGCCAATGGATCAATGGCTCTCTCTTCATCATCATTCGGATTACCGAACTCTTTGTTCAATAAATAAAAGAATGTTCTGGAACATGTTCCTTTTTTTAAAAATGCCCTTTTGGCTTTTAGCTTATTTGGAATATTCATTTGTCTGAATTATAGGTTGTAACAACAAATTTAATAATTATTCTGAATCATTTCAGCAATCACCGAGCGGTCATTTTA
>CALDOI010000053.1 GCA_937912115.1 uncultured Bacteroidota bacterium
TATTTATTTTTGAAAAGGCAAACCATCTTTTACCAAGGTCTTTTAATGAAGCTCCTATGTGGTAGACGGTTTTACTGTCAATTATTAGAAACCTATCGTGTGATTGTTTAAATGCTTTTATCTCAATTTTTGTACATTGTGCGTTATGCTTTTTCAAATCCAAGCTCAATTGTTTGCTTATTTTAGAAGTATAGATTGTTGCTGTTACATTAGCTCTTCGTTTTGTCAAAATAGTTAGTACAGTATCGTCAATATAATTATCAATTAAGATAATAGATTGTTTTGCGCTTTTAATAAGATCAGAAACAAACTGCCAAGCATCGAATATTTGACCCTCGTAAAAGATGCCTTGTTTTGGCTTAAAAGATTTATCTTCAATAGCGTCTAATACTTTTTCTAATACTACATTTGTTTGTTTTTGTCCTGTTTCTAACTTCTCTAAACGCTGGAATACTCCGGCATTTAGTGATAAAAACTTTCTCATTTGGACAAAACTTTTGATAATCTTAATGCTAATGTCAATGGCCGTATCGCTTTTAAGTATGGCAGATAACATTGAAACTCCCTGCTCTGTAAAAGCAAAAGGCATTTTTCTGATTCCCATTGTTTCTTTTTTGGATATCACAATTTGTGACATCCAAACCTCTAGTTCGTTTTTAGTTAACTGAAACATAAATTCTTCAGGAAATCTTTTTATATTACGCTTTACTGCTTGATTTAATGTTCTTGTTTCAACTTCATATAGTATTGCCAAATCTCTATCTAGAATAACCTGAGTATTTCTTATCGTTAAAATCTTAGTGTTTATATTTTTAGATAACTCAATATTTGTCATTTAGATAGCGCTATTAAAACGAATGAATAGAGTATTTTCCAGAAACAGACAGGCACTCATCGGATATTTGTCCAATGTAGAAGATGCCTTCATTAGGAGTTAAGTTGGTATTTAAAAGCAAATCGAATTTTTATTTTCGTGTAATTCGTGTAATTAGATGATAAACTTTTTTCTCAACTGATTGATGTTTTGTTGATCCGCTGATTTTTTGTCATCCCCGATACGGTCGTTCCTCTCCCTACGGGGCAGGCGAATTTGACGAATTTAACGAATTGGTTTTTCGTGTAATTAGTGTAATTAGTGTAATTAGATGATAAACTCTTTCAATTTATTAATGTTGTGTTGATCCGTGGATTTATTTTGTCATCGAATTGCGCGGATTTGACGAATTGATTTTTCGTGTAATTCGTGTAATTAGATGATAAACTCTTTCAATTTATTAATGTTGTGTTGATCCGCTGATTTTATTTGTCATCGAATTTTACGAATTTGACGAATTATTTTTTTCGTGTAATTCGTGTAATTAGATGATTAACTTTTTTCGACGGATTGATGGTGTGTTGATCCGCTGATTTTTTTTGTCATCGGATTTCGCGGATTTGACGAATTTTTTTTTTTGGGTGTAATTAGTGTAATTAGATGATTAACTTTTTCCGACTGATTGTTGTTGTGTTGATACGCTGATTTTTTGTCATCGAATTTGACGAATTTAACGAATTGGTTGAGTCAGATATAATTCGTTTAATTAGCGTAATTAGATGATAAACTTTTTTCTCAACTGATTGATGTTTGTTGATCCGCTGATTTTTTGTCATCCCCGATACGGTCGTTCCCTGATGAACGTCCTCCGGAATTTCACAGGATAAACCTCCCTACGGGGCAGGCGAATTGAACGAATTTGACGTATTGATCTTCGCTTTGCTTCAGATTTTATATTCGTGGACTTAAACGATCTAATTAATTATCGTTAAGCAGCCATTTCCATATTGGAATAAGTTGTACTTCCTTTGGTGTTTGCTGTTGATTTATTTCAATATCGTAATAAAGTAATATTATGTTTGACAAGTCGAATTGTTTTTTAACCTCCTGCAATCCACCAACTTCTCTTTCAAGGTTTTCATTATTCAACAAATAGGTTACTTGTATAGCCTCAGTAATATGTAGTCCTTGTTTTACTAAGAAATCACATTCCCCTTTTCCGTTGAAGTAATAGATTTCTTTCTTACGGCGTTTTAACTCTAACCTGATTAATTCATAAAAAATGACAAAATAATTGTTATTGTATTATAATAATGAGTTTTGTCATTTTTTTCTAAAGTGCATTTATTTTCATGCATCTGCTTCGTTGCTAAACCTTTGAAATAGACTACTATATCGACAGGCTTAGACGCCTCACATCTGCATCAAAACTAAACGCATGAATTATTCAGGTTAAGAAAACAATATTTTCCAGGATACGTCCTTTATTAGCGGAAAAGTTAAAACCAATCTTATGTATAAATCCCTGGTCGATGGCAAAAACTTTTCGAGGATTATAAGTTTGTTTTTTCAACGAATAATCGAACTTACTCAGATAATAGAATAGATAAGAATGTGAATAATAACTCAAATAGTTTTTAATACTACTTAAGCTTTTAACAGAAGATATCTTTCGTTTGAAACGAATGATTATTTGCAATATTGTTCTTTGTGAAGAAAAGATATGATAGGTAGTGTATAGCTTTTCCGTAGATGGAAGTTGCAAAGCCTACAGCACCATTCTTTAGTATTCTAAACTAGGAGACCCAAAATTAATAAGTATCCCCAGCTTCTTTATAAAGTAATTCGACACTTAGTGTTAACAAGTGTAATTCCTGCCTATGGCAGGCAGGCATGGACAGTGATTTTTTATTAATTATCATCTCGCAAGTGTCAAGTATTCCTTGACAACTGAAATTAACTACAATACAATTGGAGCTATCAAAGTTAAAAGAAGTTATCTTCTTCCATCCAAAACAGCTGTCGCAAATTTTGCGATAACTGAAATATCACTTAATTCTTCTTTAAGGGCATTGGTAATATGCTTACCGATAGTTTTTATATCTCTGTTAAATAATTCTGCAATTTGCTGCCTATTTAGCCAAACAGTCTCATTTTCAATCCTGACTTCTATTTGAAAATCGGTATTGCCAGGATCTTTATATATAATAAGCTCAGAGTTGTTCATTTAAGCTAAGAGAAACTATTTTCAATGGTTGTATCAGATGAAAATATTCGTGTAATTAGATGATTAACTTTTTTCGACGGATTGATGTTTTGTTGATCCGCTGATTTATTTGTCATCGAATTAAACGAATTGAACGAATTAGTTGAGTCAGATTTAATTAGTGTAATTAGATGATGAATATTTTCTTTCAACTGATTGATGTTGTGTTGAGCCGCTGATTATTTGTCATCCCCGATACGGTCGTTCCCTGTTAAATATGCTCCTGATGAAATATTTCTTCGAAATTTCACCCCAAAGAAATAATAAGATTTCATAGGCAAACAGGGTAAACCTCCCTGCGGGGCAGGCCCTGATACGCTGCGCTACAGGGCAGGCGGATTATCACGTATTAGATATTTGTTCTGGATTTTATTAGTGCAAATTAGTGTAATTAGTGGACTAGAATAAATCAGAGTGTGTCCCTGTCCGGGTCAGCCAAATTTCTTTTTTATTGTTAATGACTTTCCAAATAATTAACCAATCTGATACATTATATCCCAAGTGTATCAAACAGCTCTTTTGAGTTTTTCGTCCTAATGCCTTTTTTGTTTTCAACATCTTCTATTGCCTTTAGTGTTTCATAATTAGGCATCGATTCTTCAACTACTTGAATTTCAATATTCATTTTTTTTAAAAGACGTGTTAGTAAGTTGTATTCAGACTTTGTTTTTGGTTTTATTAGTATAGTTGCCATTTGTTTAAGCATTTTTACAAAGGTAATGAATATTTCACTATTTCCTCTGGATACTAGTGAATTCGTTTAATTCGTGTAATTAGATGATTAACTTTTTTCTCAACTGATTGATGTTTGTTGATCCGCTGATTTTTTGTCATCGAATTTAACGAATTTAACGGATTATTTTTTTCGTGTAATTAGTGTAACCTGCCTGCCGGCAGGCAGGTTAGATGATAAAACTTTTCAGGTGATTGTTGTATTTGTTGATCCGTCGAATATTTTTGTCATCGAATTGCGCGGATTTGACGAATTGGTTTATGCATCAAATGATTTGTTCGTGTAATTAGGGTAACCTGCCTGCCGGCAGGCAGGTTAGATGATTAACTTTTTCCGACTGATTGTTGTTGTGTTGATCCCTGCCTAGCCGGCAGGCAGGCGGTGGATTTTTTGTCATCCCCGATACGGTCGTTCCTCCCTACGGGGCAGGCGAATTTTACGAATTGTATTTTATTATAATTAGTTGATTTAATGACTAGTGTCTCACGATTCGTTTGTATTCAAGGCTCTCTGCTCCGAAATTTATTAATAATCCCAGCTTATAACCTGTTGCCTTCAGATAATTAATCACTTGGGATTCATGCACGCCACTTAACTCATTAATTGCCTTGATTTCAATTACTATTTTGTCATAACAAACAAAATCAGCAACGTAGTATTTTGAAAGAACCTGTCCTTTGTAAGTAACTTCAAGCTTTTTTTCAAAGTCAAAAGGGATTTCCTTATTGTCTAGTTCAAATGCTAGTGCCTCATGATAAACTGACTCAAGAAATCCTGACCCTAACTCCCTATGGACTTCCATCGCTGCTCCTATGATTTTATAGGATTCTTCTTTATAAATCAGATTCATTACACTAGTTGCATGAGAAACATCTTAATACTTTTAGTTGATCCGTGGTACTTTTTTGTCATCGAATTTGACGAATTTGACGAATTGGTTGAGTCAGATATAATTCGTTTAATTCGTGTAATTAGATGATTAACTTTTTCAGTTGATTGATGTTATGTTGATCCGCTGATTCTTGTCATCGAATTGAACGAATTAGACGAATTGGGTTGTATCCCTTTTAATTCGTTTAATTAGTGTAATTAGATGATAAATTCTTTTTATTTATTTGGATTAATGTTAATCTATAGCCTGTAGTCGATGTATCATTTCCTTAGCATCTATATTAATCTTTGAGAAGGCGAACCATTTTTTACCAAGATCCTTCAAAGAAGCTCCTATGTGGTAAACTGTTTTTTTGTCGATTATTAGAAACCTATCGTGTGATTGTTTAAATGCTTTTATCTCAATTTTTGGATATTGAGCATTATGCTTTTTTAAATCCAAGATCAATTGTTTGCTTATTTTAGCCGTATAAATTGTTGCTGTGACATCTGTTTTACGTTTTGAGAGAAGAGATAAGACAGTATCATCACAATAGTTATCAATTAATATAATAGAACTCTTTGCGCTTTTATTAAGATCTGAAACGAACTGCCATGCATCGAAAATTTGTCCATCGTAGAAAATGCCTTGAGCTGGCAGTGTTGTTGTGTCAATTAAAAAATCCAATTTTTTATCATGGTCGGTTAACCTGTTTTCTATTTCGTTAAATCTGTTATTAAAAGCATATCCTTTAAGCAAATAATCCTTAAGTACTTTATTTGCCCATATTCTAAACTGAGTACCCCGAATAGATTTTACCCGATAACCTATCGATATTATAACATCAAGATTATAGTATTTAATACTTCGTTTAATACTCCTATTTCCCTCTTTCTGAATAGTCAAGTATTCCTTGACAGTTGATTTAGAAGTTAATTCTTTTTCTTTGTATATGTTATTGATGTGCAAACTAATATTTTGCTTTGTAGCACCAAATAAACGAACCATTTGTATTTGACTTAGCCATACAGTTTCCTCTTCCAATCGAACCTCAATTTTATCATGAAGTTCTTCTGAATGAAAAAATATTATTTCTGCACGCGACGGATTCATTTTTTGATCTTTAATAGGCAATTATTTTCCAGTTCACAAATAATTACAATTTATAAACATTAGTCGTTTCGTCCTTAATCATATTCCGCATGTCAACAATAAGCTTTGCATGCAATTTTATAAAATCAACATCAAAATCCTTATGGTTAGTTGTTAGTACAACACAATCAGCATCCTTCAAAGCCTTTTCTGTTAGCTCAACTGAGCTAAAGGATCTACCCTCATTGGTTTTCACTTTGCTTATGTATGGATCATGGTAGGTTAACAATCCCCCCTTATGTGCAGTGATATCCATAATTTCCAGTGCCGGACTTTCTCTTTCGTCGTTGATATTTGGCTTATATGCAACACCCAGAAACAGTATGCTACTACCATTCACAGCCTTTTTCTGACTGTTGAGCGCTGTTGATATTTTGATGTACATATAGTGGGGCATACGCATATTGATATGCCCTGCAGCGTGAATCATACTTAGATCAAAATCGTATTTTTTGGCAATATGTTCCAGATAGAATGGGTCGAGAGGTATACAATGCCCACCAATACCTGGTCCCGGATAAAAGGCTTGGAATCCGAAAGGTTTTGTTTTTGCTGCATCAATTACTTCCCAGATGTTAATATCCATTTTGCCTGCCAGTAAAGCCAACTCATTTATGAGGCTTATATTTACAAGACGGTAAGTATTTTCAAGTATTTTCACCATTTCGCTTACGCGAGGAGAACTTACTTTATAGATATTGTCGATTGCTTTTAAATATAAAGCCTCTCCTATTTCAACACCATCATCACTCATTGCTCCCAGCACTTTGGGGGTGTTGCGGGTGTGGAATTGTTTGTTGCCTGGGTCGACGCGCTCGGGTGAGTATGCGAGCCAGAAATCGATGCCTTGCCTGAAGTATGGGGCGTGGAGCGTGGGGCTTGCACCCCTCTGTCCTGCGGACATCTCCCCTGAAGGGGAGACAAGTAGTGGGTTTTGTTTGGAGTATTCTTCGATGAGGGGGAGCATGAAGTCTTCGGTGGTTGTGGGGTAGGTTGTGCTTTCAAGGCTTACGAACGTACCTGCTTTCATGTTTTTTCCGATATCGATACATGCTGATTCTATATATGACATGTCAGGTTTGCGGAACTTATCTAAAGGTGTTGGTACGGCAATTATTAGGGCATCACATTCTTTCATGCGTGAAGAATCTGTTGTTGCTTCTAATTTTAGGGTTTTTACAACAACCTCGCGGAGGACTGCATCGCGGATGTCGCCGATGTAATTATCACCATGATTAATCATATCTGCTTTTTCCTGGCTTTTTTCAAAACCTATTACTTTTATTCCTGCTTCGGCGAAGTTAACGGCTAGGGGGAGGCCGACGTAGCCGAGGCCGATGATTCCTACAATCTCTTCATTGTGCTTTATCTTATCTAATATCGTTTGTTTATGGGTCATTTGTTTTATTATTTATTCAAAAATTGAAGTTGTGAAGTTGGGAAATTGAGACTTGGTGAAATTGGGAAATTGGGAAATTGAGAAGATGGGAAATTGGGCCATATTATCCTTTAAATTTCGATTTCAAGTGTTTCTATTTGATTCTATTATCTACTCATATGGTTATGTAAAATAGTGTAAAGGATAAAATGACAGGTTCCTCTCAACTTCTCCCCCTCTCAATTTCTCCCTCTCTCAAATTCATCCCATCACCCTCTCAACTTCTTAGAAAGTCCACTTTTCAGGGCTATTCGCCATGTTTACTAACATTCCTAATATGTGATCATATTTTTTATATAAATCTTTGTAATTTGATTCATCTATATATTCACAAGCATATGCATAATCCAACCAAACCTGACTCTCTGCCGCTTCTCCTTCCGAATCACTTAGTTTTGATATAAAGTTCTTTGGATATCGCCTTTTTCTAAATGCTTCGGCAAGATTACCCGAAACCGACCTTGAAGATCGTCTAATTTGATCAGTAAGTGAATATTTTTCCTCTTTTGGAAATTTCTTGCTTAAATTAAATACATCCATTCCTGCTTCAAAAGACAATTGATAAACCTTTAGGTCTTTATGTGTTCTAATTCTTTCCATTATAGTTAATTAATGAGGTTAATGAATCTCGCAACTTCTCTCCCTCTCAACTTCTCCCACTCTATATTTTAGCGGATACTGGAAGGCCGACGTAGCCGAGGCCGATGATTCCTACAATCTCTTCATTGTGCTTTATCTTATCTAATATCGTTTGTTTATGGGTCATTTGTTTTATTATTTATTCAAAAATTGAAGTTGTGAAGTTGGGAAATTGAGACTTGGTGAAATTGGGAAATTGGGAAATTGAGAAGATGGGAAATTGGGCCATATTATCCTTTAAATTTCGATTTCAAGTGTTTCTATTTGATTCTATTATCTACTCATATGGTTATGTAAAATAGTGTAAAGGATAAAATGACAGGTTCCTCTCAACTTCTCCCCCTCTCAATTTCTCCCTCTCTCAAATTCATCCCATCACCCTCTCAACTTCTTAGAAAGTCCACTTTTCAGGGCTATTCGCCATGTTTACTAACATTCCTAATATGTGATCATATTTTTTATATAAATCTTTGTAATTTGATTCATCTATATATTCACAAGCATATGCATAATCCAACCAAACCTGACTCTCTGCCGCTTCTCCTTCCGAATCACTTAGTTTTGATATAAAGTTCTTTGGATATCGCCTTTTTCTAAATGCTTCGGCAAGATTACCCGAAACCGACCTTGAAGATCGTCTAATTTGATCAGTAAGTGAATATTTTTCCTCTTTTGGAAATTTCTTGCTTAAATTAAATACATCCATTCCTGCTTCAAAAGACAATTGATAAACCTTTAGGTCTTTATGTGTTCTAATTCTTTCCATTATAGTTAATTAATGAGGTTAATGAATCTCGCAACTTCTCTCCCTCTCAACTTCTCCCACTCTATATTTTAGCGGATACTGGAAGGCCGACGTAGCCGAGGCCGATTATGCCGACGATTTCTTGATTGTTTTTTATTTTTTCGAGGATGGTTTCTTTATTGGTCATGTGATGTTACTTATTATCAATATGATTTTTATTCATCGTATTGGCCTTCGCGGTGCTCAGGCTTTCTTTGTCATCGAATTGAACGAATTTGACGAATTTTTTCTTCCGTGTAATTCGTGTAATTAGATGATATATATATTTACCCAATACTCATTACGCCGCCAAGCGTAACGCCTCCAGGCGTAATCATATATTCTTCAATACAAACATCTTGAAAAAGGGATCGGAAAATTCGTATTGTGTATTATTTCGTTCTACCAAACCATCATCAATAAAGCTTTCCAATGCCTTTTGTGTTGTTGAAACGGCTCCGAGATTATACTTTTGTGCTGCTTCCCCAGACAATAGCTCCCGTTCGTTATGGGCAATTGCATTGAACACTTTTTTCACCAATGATGATTTACCAATACGTCTTGGTGCAAAAAGTGTAATGTTATTACCTCCCGCCAAAGTTTGCTTTATGCGTAATAAGTCTTCCTCGCGATTATAGAAATAATCACCTGATACGATACTGCCAAATTTGAAAGGATTAGTTACAGATTTTTCAGATGTTTCAGCCTTTTGACCAAGAACCTTAATCTGTGCCTCCATCTCTTTGATTTTATATTCAAGAGTTGTAATTTGTAAATCTTTTAAACTTATCAATCCTTCGCTTTCCTTTGCCTTTATATCTCTTTCGTATTTAAATTCTGATTTTAGCTTTGCTTCCAGTTCACCTTTGGCATGTTGAATCGCTTTTTCATGGGGAAACAATATAATTTGTTACTAATCAGTGTGTTTAATATATTATTTGTCAACACTTTAATGAAGTGTGTTTTTTATTGTAGCCCACGACACGTATTAATCCTGGTTATTGGTCCCGACTAAGGTGATACTTTCCACTACTCACTGATACAGCTCCGCCCCTTCAGTCACATTACATTCATGTAATAGACTGTATTTTAATACATTACAAGCGATGATTAAAATCGCTTAATCACTGCTTACTAATCACTATCTTTCCACAGCAGTAGCAACTCATCACTACTTTTTGCAGATTTAAACTCAGAGAGTTCTTTTATACTTATTTCTATATACCTGATTTTGCGATGGATTAGCTTTTCGGCCTTTTCAACGAGTTCAAGTATATAAGTTTTATCTAATTTGTTACCTACAAACCAAAGGTCGATTACCTTTGAGTTTTTGCCCTTTGCCAACTCCCCTACCAGATATACTTCTTTCAAATCACCAATATTTTTGATGACTTTTTCGATTACCTTGTCGATGCCCACATGCTTAAGAAGTAGTTTGTGTATTTCAGGGAAGAGCGGGTGATTAATATTTGCCTGGTATAGCTTTTTGTTCCCTTTTGTTGATGTTAATAATAAATTGGCTGATTCGAAACGATTTAACTCCTGCCTGATAGCATTGGTTGATTCACCAAACTCAGGCTCAAGCCCGCGCAAATAACTAACGTTACTTGAGTTCAGGAAGAACTTTAGTAAGAGTTTTAAGCGGGTTTTAGAAGTAATTAATGCTTCCAGCATGTTTCAATGATTATTATATCAATAGTTTATGTTTTATTAAAAATTTGGTTTCGGTTGGTTGGTTTCTTTGTCATATTATCACAACATCGAGTAACAAAAGTACTCATTGTATTGATAAATGCAAGGCAAATGTAAAAAAGTTTTTCCTGATCTTTGTTATATTATTGTTAAGTTTATTTCGCATTTGGGCACTATATCCCTATTAATAGTTGATGTTAAAGATCTACTATATCCACTTTTGTTTGTTTATTACAGATTATCAATAAGTTGAAATTTGCCATTAATAAAGTAATAGTAATGAAAAAAGTAAAAATCATCATATATAATGATTTTGAATAGTTAGAAATTCTTTTTACATAATTACTATAGCGCACCAAGTCTTATAGGATTTGCATAAACCGAACTTGAGATTCTCGTACTCCCCATAGTTCATTTAAAATTACAGGGGGCTTTAAGTTCAGGGGATCTTTCACTGTGTTACCAATGACAACTTATGCGAAAAACGAAAATTCGTTTAATTCGTTTAATTCGATGATAAAAACAAAATTCATGATTTTTGACATTGGGGATTTTATGTCATCTCACTATGTGCGCCATTTTTCCAATGGTGTTGGGTCTCAAGATGACAGGATACGAATTGAAGACGAATGATAAAAAGATAATTATTGTAAATTTGATCCCCCTTTAAACAAATAACAAATAACAAATGAAGAAAATTTACACAATTGTCGCGGTACTACTACTGGCACCTCTTTTTATCAACGCACAAATAGAAATTGCTCCTTCCGCAGGATTTATGTTTGGGGGGAGAGTAAATTATTACCAAGGTGAACTGAAGATAAGCGATAATATGGATTATGGAGTATCACTTATTGTACCAGATATTAATTGGGGGACTGATCTTGAAATTAACTACACACGTATGGATAGTGAAGCCAGATTCAGAGCAAATAGTAATTATCCTAATTATGATGATGCAAATTTCAACATTAGTGTTAATTACATTCAAGTAGGTGCATTGAAAACCCTTGGTGGTGACGATAAGTTTAAACCCTTTGGGTCATTTTCCCTTGGAGCTACTGTATTTAGTCCAAAAAATAAAGATATTGACGATGTATGGAGATTTTCAATAACACTTGGCCTTGGTGCTAAATACTGGATTACCGACAGAGTTGGAATAATAGTAAGAGGTAGACTTATGCTTCCAATGGTTTTCGGTGGCGTTGGCGGATATGTTGGTATTGGTGGAGGTGGCACCAGTGGTGGGCTTTCGCTAAATTCCTATGCTACTATTGTGCAGGGTGATTTTAATGGGGGATTGGTTTTTTCGTTGGGGAAGTAGAGGACTGAAACTCCAAACAATGAAACTGTCATCTCGAAGGAAGTATGACTGAGAGATCCCCTGAGTCTGGAAAACAGTTGAAGTATGGCTCTGGTCTCAGGGGATTTGGCTTCGCCGAACTTGCGTTTCTCATACTCCCTACGGTCGATTCGAAATGACAGGTAATATTCAGGGGATTTGGCTTTGCTGAACTTACGTTTCTCACTCTCCCGATGGTCGGTTCGAGATGACAGGTAAATAACTTTATGATTCCTATGCGAGACTTTAAAGAAAAAATACAACTTATTGAGCAAAAATTATCCAGCAATAATCTTCCAGGTCTATCTTCTCAACTGAAGATGGCTCCGGTAACTAGATTGGAGGAGATGAAAGCGAAGTCGTTGCAAACGACTAATATGAAAACATCCTCGTTACAAACGAGGACGA
>CALDOI010000054.1 GCA_937912115.1 uncultured Bacteroidota bacterium
GTAAAGTCACAAGTCCCAACGCTAATTCCTACCCTTCAGACTTGCGACAGTAAAGGTAAACAACGCTAATTCCTGCCCTTCAGACTTGCGACAGTAAAGTGTAGTATTAATCAACTCCAAAATACTTCTCAATCAATCCTAGAAGCAATTCTTTATTTATTGGTTTTGAAATATAATCGTTACATCCTGCTTGAATTGCTTTTTTATTGTCACCTGGTAATGAATACGCAGTTTGGGCGATTATTATAACGTCTTTGTTAAACTTACGAATTTCTTTTGTTGCTTCGTAACCGCCAATTATTGGCATTTTAATATCCATTAATATCAAGTCAATATCTTTGGTATTTCTACATAGTTCTATTGTATCCTTGCCATTAGTTGCGTGTAAAAGTGTGGGGTTAATTGAATCAAGAATAATGGAAAGGTATTTATCAGAAATATCTTCATCTTCAGCAATAAGTATCTTGAGCTTTTTTGTAATGTTCTCCACTTTCTCTTCAAGCGAAACAATTTCCGATTCTTTTGTCTCTTTATCAGGAGTATTGTGAGGAATAGTAAAATAAAACTCCGAGCCTTGCCCATCTATCGATTCTACCCAAATTTTTCCTCCAAGCATTTCAACATAGGAATGGGAAATGGATAATCCTAATCCAGACCCTTCATAAACTTTCACGTCTTCAATATCGGCTTGTACAAAACGTTCAAATATAGCCAGTTGCCTGTCTTTGGGTATGCCTATTCCATTATCCTTTACATAAAACTCAAGAAAATCACCCTTTTTGTTGTAACCAAAATCAATACTGCCTTCATGGCTATATTTTATGGAATTTTTGATAAGATTCGTAAGTATCGCAATAAATTTTTGTCGATCGGTATTAATATTTACTTCATTATCGGCAAGAGTGCATGAATAGTTTATTTTCAATCCTTTTGTTTCAGCTTCAGGCTTAAAAAACTCGTAAAGGTTCTTTAATTTTGTGTTAACATTACCAATTGAAAGGTTTAGTTTCACCATGCCCGTTTCCAGCATTGATATATCCATTAAATCGGTTAGTGTATTTAGCATCCGATTACCACTCTTCATTATTATATCTATGTAGGATTGTTGCTCTGTCCCTGATATTTCACGATCTTTAAGCAGACTTGCAAACCCCATAATCCCATTCATTGGGGTCCTTATTTCATGACTGATGTTCTGTAAAAATGCTGTTTTAAGTCGATCTGATTCGGTAGATTTTTCAAGAGCCTCTATTAAATTATCTTCGGCTTTCTTTCGTTCAATTGCGATACTTATCTGGTCGGAGACAAATTCAAGCATTCTTAAATCAGATTCATTGTATGCATTTTCATCTTCATAGCTTTGAACAGCAAATGCTCCGGTTACTTTTCCATTTACTTTTAGCGGTACACCCAGCCAAACTTTAGAATCGGCACCAAATATTTCAACATCTCCATTTTCTACAAGTTTTGTTTTAATATTTTTTGTAGCCAATAATGATTTCTTAGTTTTAATAACCCATGCTGTTAATGATTTACCCGCCGGGAATATAGAAACCTCATCTTTTTGATCAATATGAAATGGCAGGGAAAACGAATCAGTTTCTTCATCATAAAGAGCAACGTAGAAATTTGTAGTATCGATAATAGTATTTAATTCTTCCTTAATACGGATTATTAGTTTTTCAAGATTATTTGATGTGATTACAGCATTTGAAATATTATATAATACCTTTTGTATTTGCTCTGATTTTTTCTTTCCGGTAATGTCTTCGGCTAATTTTATATAGTTTGTTATTATTCCTTCGTTATTTATAATTGGCGAAACTGAGGCTTTTTCCCAAAATAGATCTCCATTTTTCTTTAAGTTGTTAAACTCACCATGCCAATCTTTTCCGGATGAAATGGTTTCCCAGAATGTTCGATAAAACTCGTTATTTTGTTTTCCTGATTTTAATATTCTTGTACTCTTTCCAATAACTTCTTCACTTGTATAACCTGTTAACTTCGTAAATTTAGGATTAACATATTCATGGATTCCATCTAAATCAGTAATGGTAATTACAGATGGGCTTTGTTCAACCGCTCTTGAAAGTTTAGTAATTTTTTCTTCAGCTTCTACTCGCTCGGTAATATCTACAATTATACCCCTTATTCCCGCTAGTTTACCATTATTTAAAATTGTATTTGCATGAAATAGTATTGGGAAAGGTGATCCATCTTTTTTAATGGCGAGGTATTCAATGGTTCCGGGATTGATACCTCTCATTCGCAAGGCAATGTTTTCTTTTGCACGCTCCCGGTGTTCAGGAACAAGAAGATCGATGCCACTAATACCGGTTGCAATATCTTCTTGGGCATAACCTGTTATTTCAAGAGCACGTTGGTTAACATAAGTTATTATGAAATTTTGATCGGTTTCAAAAACTGCTTCGGGTAGCATTTCAACCAATTCTCTGAATCGTTCCTCACTTTCCTTAAGTTCAGCTGTACGTTTTTCAACTATTTGCGCCAGATTTGCATGATACTCCTTAAGTTCATTCTCAGCATTAAATCTTATAAGTGCATTCTGAACAGTTATGGGAAGCATTGTTAAATAATAGCCATCCACATCTTTTATCAGATAATCGTATGCGCCTTTTTTAAGTGCATCAACAGCTATTTCTTCAGTCCCTGTGCCGGTAACAACTATAATTGGTATACTAATATTCATTTCAAGGATTTCGAAAGCAGTACCGTCTCCTAAAAAGTAATCGGTAACAATAGCATCAAAACTATTGTTATTAAGTTCCACTAAAGCCTCAGCAATGGAGCTAACCAGCTTGTATGTAAAAGGAAATCCGGACTTCCTGGCCATACGTTCAAACGCCATTTGGTCAACTTTATCGTCTTCTATTATCAGCAGATGTTTTTTCATTTAAATTTTTATTTAGGGGTTGATTTTAGTTATCACTATTTGGAAGCTCACAAATTGTCCAATATAGATGGATGGTACGTATGATTTCTACAAATTGCAGATAATCAACAGGTTTGATCATATAACCGGCAACTCCCAGTTTATATGTTTCAATTTTATCTTGTTCTTCTTTAGAAGTTGTAAGTACAACCACAGGAATAAGTTTTAGTCTCGAATCTTTATTTATCTCCTGCAAAAATTCTATGCCATTCATTTTTGGCATGTTTAAATCGAGCAGGATTATGCCAGGGATTTCATTTTCAGGATTTTGAAGATATTCCAATGCCTTAACACCGTTTTCACAAACATTAACGGGATTGGTAATATGGATGTCCGAAAAGGCTCTCTTAATTGTCATTACATCCACCTGATCATCTTCCACTAACAGTATTGAAATTGTTGAATTCATAGCTTAATTTTTTAAGTATTATAATCGTAAAGTAAAGTAAAATGTGGTTCCCTCTCCATAAGTTGATGTTAACCATATTTCGCCACCGTATATGTGAACTATACGTTTTGCCAAACTAAGTCCAATGCCTGTACCCTCTTGTTCATCACGCGAAATCAGCCTTTGGAATATTTGAAAAATACGGTTAAAATATTTTTCCTCAATGCCAGGCCCGTTATCTGAGATATAGAATTGCCAATTGTCGGCATCTAAGGTGCATCCAATTTTAATTAGTCCGTTGGGTTTGTCCATAAACTTTATGGCGTTATTAATCAGATTTTGAAATAGTTGGCCTAAACGGGTTGGATCGCCAATGTATTCAGGTAGTTGATTCTCAATAATTATCTTAATATTTGATGGGGGATCGAGTAGGTTTATAGATTCTTCCACCAATAGTTGTAGGTTAATTGGAATCTCTTTTTCCCGCTGTCTTCCGGCTCGCGAATATTGTAGTATTCCTTCAATAAGATTATCTAAACGTTTTACCCTCCCAATCATCATTTTCAACTTTTCCTGACCTTCTTCATCAATTTTATCGGAGTAATCCTTCCATACCCAATAACTCAATTGGCTGATGGCTCTAAGTGGTGCTTTAAGGTCATGGGATACAATTTGTGCAAATTCCCTTAGTTCCTGATTAGAATGTTCAAGTTGTTCGGTTCGTTGCTTTACTTTTTGTTCAAGTTCTTCGGTATAACTAATTATTTCTTCACGTAGTTTCCATTGTTGGAAAGATATTGCCAGCTGATTAGCAACTTCTGTGGCGATTTCAATTTTATCGGGAGGGAACACATCCATCGATTCACCTGCAAAATTAATTATCCCCAATAGTTTGCCCTCCGAAATTAATGGAATTAAGACTGTAGAATACAAACCTTTGTCAATAAGCCACTGAGCATTTTTATAATTAGTTCTCTTTTTTCTCAGGTCTTCAACAATTTGCACTTTACCACTTTTTAGTAGCTTTAGGTCAAGGATTTCATATTCGGAAGTTAGTATTGGTTTATTATCAACATTACTGTCAAATCCATCGGGGAAAACTAACACCCTGGTAAAGGAATCACTTGTTTCATCATACTCAGTTACAGTGGCAATTTTGAAAGAAATAAATTTTGCCATATCAACTAATAGTGACAATGCTATTTTTTCCGGAGATTCAGCAGCCAGTATGTATTTATCCATTTTATGGAGAATTTGTAGGCGGTTGGCAAATTTTTCTAATTTTACCTTGGCTTCTTTTTGAGCTGTAATGTTAGTTTGCGTGCCCCACAATCGCATTAAGTAACCATTTTCAATAAAACCGATTATATTATTCGAAAACCAGACTTTATTACCATCTTTATCAAGCTCTTCTGATTCAGACCCTGCAATTCTATATCCAGCCTCGATCCATGATTTAATAAATTCAATGTTAACCGGATTATCGGTACCCCCGTGTAATTCAGCAAGTGTAACACCTAGTAGTTTTTCTGCAGTGGTGTAACCATACATACGAGCTTGCGAATCGTTAGCTTCAATTATATGGCCTTTATAGATATTCTTTATTTGATCTTCTATGGACATATTTATCGGAATTGGGCTTTCCATTTCATATAGATAGATGCCCTCCGACGCTTGTTCAACAAAGCTGCGGAATTTTTCTTCACTTTGGTAAAGAGCTTTTTCTGCACGTTTCCGTTCATCCAATTCTACCTGAACGCTCTTGTATAATTGAGCATTGACCAAGGTTGTCGATACCTGTCCAACCATTGTTTCCAAAAATTTGGCTTCTTTTTCGAAATCACGTTCTGTATTTGAAGCCAGCCCGATCACCCCAATAACTTCTTCTTTATTCATCAACGGTAGCGCCGCAAACGACTTGATACCGGCTTGTTTACATTCGTTCCAGGTACAACGATTATCTTCGAAGATATCTATAGAGAACATTGGTTTTTTTTCCTGAACAGTTCTTCCACAAATGCATTCGCCCACACGGTGTTCAGGGATATCTCCAAGTTTCGACTCAGCATTTGTTGGATGCAAATTACTCAGTATTAGCTTGTCCCCCTCACGGATAAAAATAAAGGTAATGTCGGGTTCTATCACAGAATGTATTCCCTTCAAGGCTGTGTTCAACACATCTTTCAACTCCAATTTGGATGATAATGACCGTCCAAAAGAGTTTATTGTCTCCAATTCCAGAGATTGTCGTTTCAACTCATCTTCCGCTTGCTTTTGTTCGGTTATATCTTGAACAGTTCCCAATGAACGAATTGGCTTATTAGTGTCATCATAATATGTTTCACAAATCTCATGTACATACTTAATGATACTGTTTTTCAATAGGATACGATGAACAATATTGTATGGTTTTTTGTTTTTAACAGAATAAGCATACGCATCGCCGACCATATCTCTATCATCAGGATGAATATATTCCATGAAAATATCGAATGTAATATCGGTTATCTGATGTTCTATTCCAAATAATTGGTAAACCTCATTGGACCAAATGAGTTTATTTGTGACTAAATCCAATTCCCAGCTTCCAATTTTTGCAATATGTTGTGCTTCACTTAGTCTTGCTTCATTATTTTGTAATGCCTTTTCAAACTGTTTCCGTTCTGTAATATCTTCCACACTTGACATTATATATCGCTGATCATCTTTTTCTACAATTACTCCGGATAAAACAACAGGAATTAGGTCACCATCTTTATTAATATATTCTTTTTCATATGGTCCATATTTTCCCGTTTCTTCTAAACTTTTTATTTGTAACTCTTCTTGCGTGGAATATTTTTCAGGTGTAATATCCCAATAGGTCAGTTTTAAAGTTTCGTCAATAGTGCGTCCCAGAATTTTTGCATAAGCAGGATTTACATCCACAAGTGAACCATCCAGTTTACATAGGGCCAATCCTGTTGGTGAAGTATTAAATAGCAATCGGTTATAGTCTTCACTTTGTTGTAACTCAATTTTCTGGATTTCACTTTCTTTATATATCTGTTCAAATTTTTGGCGATAGGTTAGTGTATGGAATATATCTTGGAAAGATGATGTGCTAATTTCATTTTTTTCAATCCCTTATCTAAATATACAAGGTAAATTGAAAATAGAGTTGAGTAAACAATTGCCGATGAAAATTTTGACACCAAACCCGAAACAAAGATGCTTTTAAACTGATCTGTTCCGGCAAATGTACCCAGGGAAAATAGTGTTGTATCTATTGCCAGAACCAATATCATTGTTATCAACATCCTTAAGAAAAGAGAAGATATATTACGTGCAATAGCTTCATATATAAATATAATAACAAATGCATCTATAAACAATACTATTGTCCCGACAAACAGAAACCGTGAGTTAATTGTAAAGAATTCCTTTGGCAGGTTATAAATATTTGTAACAAAATCGCCTTCTACTGCCCAGCTAAATACAATTTGCAACAATGCCAGTACCAGATTGGCGGCAAGCAAAGCATATATTACCTTGCGGGCTTCTAAAGCATCTTCACGTATATAAATAAGTAATACTGCAAATAAACTTCCGGTGAACATTACCATCGAACCGGGTGTAACCATTATTCCAGGTATAACTTCGATATAAAGTGAAGCTGCCAGAAACACCTGCATATATTGAAATACTCCCAGGGCGGTAAAAAGTAAACCCATTCCAAATATAGTCCGCAACCTGAATAAGAATAATAGTAACACAGCAACTATAAAACATTGTAGAAGCAGTATTAATATTTGGTTGATGGCTATACTATCTATCATATTAGTAAAGTATTTATCCTAATTAATTGAAAATGTATCTTACTCCAAATTGAATTTGCCATTTTGAGGTGATTGATATATCCTGAATATAACTTTCATTAAGATTTTTGTCGAAACTAAAATATGGGATACCTTCATTGTCGATTCCATTAACCGTTATGGGAGTTTTAGTTCTGTTGAGTTTATAAACGCCCCAATTCGAATTTAGCAGATTTCCGAAATTGATTATATCGATCGATAATTGAATCATATTAGTTTTATTACCAATTTTAAATTTGAAGTCGTGCATGTATTTAAAGTCAATTTGAGTAAACCATGGCAATACTGCACCATTTCTTTCCGCATAATTACCTCTTCTGTTTTTTAAGTAACTATCTTGATCGATGAATGATGAAAGTTTATCCCATTGTTTGGATGCGTTAATTGCTATATGCCCAACCCCTTCAGCATCAACGGTTCCAAAATGAATATCATTACTGTTTTCTGGTATATAAAGTAAATCGTTATTAATAATAGCATCCTGATTGAGGTCGCCTGCATAAACATATGAATAGCGATGCCCTTGTCCACTTTCCAGAAAAAGACCAAATGTTGAAGCCATAAAACTGTAATCAATTGAATAATAAGCTGAGGCAATAAATCGATGCTTTAATCCATATCGCGACCATGATAACGCAGGATTATTAGGATTTCCAACAACCGGGTTACGTTGGAAAGCATCGGCAGCAATTTCTGCCGGGATTGAAGTATAATCCTTTGAATTCAAATAGGTATAAGCAGCATTGAAGTATAAACCAAAATTGAAAGTTTTTACGACTTTCGCAGTTAAGGAATGTTGAAACCCTTCATTTGTATTGTCAATAATTATTGTGCCGGCATCCAGAAATCCTATGGCCTCAGGGCTGGATGAATAAATATTTGTTTCGTTGAAACCAGAAAATATTTGTCTGTTATCGCCGGTTCCGGTTAAACGGCCGGTTGGGGGAGCCATATTATAATTCCTATGAACAATAGCTTTAATATCTTTACCAAATATTCCTTCAAGACCAAATATCCAATCACTATCTAATTTCCAATCTACAGCAATATTTGTTTTCCAAACCTGAGGAAAATTAAAATCTTCTGAAGTACTGTTTACCTGAAATGTGTAACCCGGGTAAATACCTGAATTTGCTGCCTGATTTCCAATCCAAACAAATGGAATACGTCCGGTAAAAATACCTGTTCCTCCTCTAAGTTGTAGTGTGTTGTTGCCTATTATATCCCAGTTAAAACCAATTCGTGGTGACCATAATGGCTTGCTTTTTGGCCAGTTGGCAGGATCAACTTTTGTGGGGTTTCCATCCTCATCAACCCAGCCATCAAAATTAACTACTTCATCAACAGCAGGCGTAACCGGAACACTTTTTAAATAGAAGGGCATATCCATTCTTAACCCAAACGAAAGGTTTAATTTTGGGTTAACCTGAAATTCATCCTGCAAATAAATTGCCATCTGGGCAACATCCACATTAGGACCAGTGAAAAGGCTTAGAACCAGATTCAATTACCTGTTGGTTGAAATCAATATCTACATCAGGATTGTAATTGGGATCGCCAATTTTCTTATTGTGTAGAAAATCATCAACTGAGTTGAAAGTATCCCATGGATAGTAGAAAAGGTTGAAACAGTTTTCGAAATAAAACCTTTCAATTGTTATACCACCGGTGATTATATGTTTGTTAGTGATATAAGAAAGGTCGTTTGTGAATTGATAAACATCCTGATTTATTACATTTTTTGTTGAGAACATTTCTGAACCAAAAGTTATTGCCAGATTTCCATGTGCATCAAAAATATCAACTACGGGGAATGGTGTTGATTTGGGATCCCGAGTATCCCTAAAGGATGTATAACCCGCTAGTAATTTATTCGACCATCTGTTGTTGTAGGTTGAAGTCCATTCACCCATAACTGAATGTATTTTGTTGAAAATTCTGTATGATGAGTTTTCGAATGGCATTCGATATGAGGTAGGGCCTCGCCCGATTACAGCTTCGGGATGTGGAAGGTCATCTTTCCACGCATCCAGCATATTGTATCTTATGGAAAAACTTTGTGTTTTTGAAATATTCCAGGTAAGTTTTGCCAAGACTTTATTATTTGATTTCTTATGATTATAACCCTGAAATGCACCAGGATTATAATCCCAATAATCTCTAAGTCGCGTTTGAATTTTAATAAGATCAGATTCAAGAACCGAAGTAACATTTGCTTGTCCTGTGTTTTCTCCATTATCGGCTATCCACCCATGGGCTAGTTCAGTTCTTTTTTCGGTTTCTCCGCTAATGAAGAAAAACAATTTATTTTTAATAATTGGACCACCAATCGTAAACCCAAATTGATTGTCACTAAAATCATTATTCGGTGATTCGGTAGAACCAACTTTTTTTCCAATAAGCTTTTCATTTTTGGTGTAGAAATAAACAGATGATAAGAACGTATTGGTTCCCGATTTGGTAACTGCATTAACTCCTGCACCAGTAAATCCTCCCTGGCGGACATCAAATGGTGTTAATGAAACCTGAATTTGTTCGATGGCATCCAGAGAAACCGGTTGTGCATCAGTCTGTCCTCCGGGAGTGGCAAAATCAAGTCCGAATGAATTGTTGAAAATGGAGCCATCAACAGAAAAGTTATTATATAAATTATTTCGGCCACCAAAACTATTACCATCCGATTGTGGTGTTAACCGGGTTAAATCTTTTTGACTTCTTTTTATGGTGGGCATAGTAATAATTTGTTTCTGCCCTATATTAGTTGAAGCCCCTTTCCGATCTGGGTCGAACAGTGCATCTTCATCATCAGTAATAATAATTTCTTCAAGTGTATTTGATCCTTGAACCAGAGTCGCATCCACTTTAGTAGCTTGATTGAGTTTAAGGAATACATTTTCATGAATAAACGTTTGATATCCAACATAGCTTATGGTAACAGTGTA
The DNA here is from genome assembly GCA_937912115.1 of uncultured Bacteroidota bacterium. Taxonomy (GTDB): domain Bacteria; phylum Bacteroidota; class Bacteroidia; order Bacteroidales; family F082. The sequence continues at coordinate 10,141 of CALDOI010000054.1, forward strand.
AGGTCCACCAATACGCATGTTAAGCATTGTAAAATATCCGTCAGATTGTGAAATGGCACCATACATCGTACCTGAAGGTGTATGTATTGCCACAATATTTGCTGGATAAATTGAATTACCATCCTTATCAACGATTTTGCCTGAAATAGAAGAAGTTGTAACGCCTTGCGAATAACCATCAAAAAAGGAAATCAGCATTGTTAGTACGATTTGTAATGATGATATTTTCTGATACATGATAATTGTTTTTCGGAATTTACATTAGTTTCAATTCGTTAATAAAAAATTGAACACGAGTTAATTTCAGGAGCAGAACAATTGGTTTGTAAAAATTCTTGTATTATTTTACCCCCAATATCTTAAGTCGTGGCGATAAATATAATAAAAAAAGATACTTGTATATTATATTTTATGATTTTTATTTTATGATTGAGCCAATTGTATAGAAGGGATCAATAATTTTTTGGTAAAACAATTGATAAGGTATGTATCTTTGAAGCTCAATTTAAATTTTGATTTCTATGTCAGAATACATCAATAATAGTGAGCTACGGATAAACAACCTCTACACTTTTGCTGTAGGAATTATTGGTCATGAAAATGGGGCTCATCTTGTAAAAGAATATATTGCAGATATAGAAAATGTGCATCCATTTGATGTAATAAGTATTGTGGACAGATTGATGATCGAAAAGTTTGAGTTAAATGAACTGAAATCAGGAATTAATAAAGTATTGAATATGTTCTACAAGAACCTCATCAATCAACCAATTCCTGATTATTCTATGATTCCCTTCTTATCATCCCTGTGGTTTGAAAATAAAGAACTCGAAAGCAGATTAATTAGTCTTAAGCCTATTATTAGGGAGCTAAATTCGAAGGAAATCCCGAAAACCAAATTTCAAAGTGTACTAAAAGAAATCGGAACCAGAGTTACCGAATTACAGGCATTTGATTTGCATTATATAAAAAAGGAAAATATACTTTTTCCCTATGCTGAGAAACAATTACCCGAATACCGTTGCCAATCGGTAATGTGGTCCTTTCATGATGATATCAGAAAATATATCAAAGACATTGTATCACTTTCGAAAGATGATAACCCCAATATGAAACTGATAAACAGGCACATTGGCGATTTGTTTTTTGCAATGAATGCAATCAAGTTTAGAGAGGAGTATATCCTGTTTCCGGTTATTGAAAAACTAATGACTAATGAAGATTGGATATCAATGCAGTTACAAAGTTATGAAATAGGATTTGCATTTATTGATCCACCTGAGGTGCCTGACAAAATATCTAAACAAAACCAAAATTCCGATAAGAGAATACTATCCATAGATGAGTTAGCTGGGGGGTTAATTGATTTAGATACTGGTCAACTTTCCATTGATCAGATAACTATGATGATGAATAACTTACCGGTGGATATTACTTTTGTTGATGAGAATGACGAGGTTAGGTATTTCTCAACTCCCAAACATAGAATATTTCCACGCTCGAAGGCTATCATAGGCCGGCTTGTTGAAAACTGCCATCCTCCTTCGAGTGTTCATATTGTTCAGGAACTTATTGATGCCTTCAAATCAGGGAAAAAGAGCAGTGAGAGTTTTTGGATTGAGATGGGAGACCAGTTTATACTTATACGCTATTTCGCATTACGAGATTCAGAAGGAAACTATAAGGGCACAATTGAAGTAAGTGAGGAAGTTTCATCAATAAGAAAACTTAAGGGTGAAAAGAGATTGATGGAATAAATCCGGGTTTAATCCCCCCACTAGCGCAAGTCTGAAGCAAAGCTTGTGCGCAGGGACTTGTGATATATCAGTCTGAAGCAAAGCCTGTGCGCAGGGACTTGTGATATATTACTAGCATCATACTATCAATAATGTTACAGAATATATTTCCGCTATTAATCGATAATAAACCCCTAATCCAATTCTATCGATATATCATGTCACAAGTCCCAACGCTAATTCCTAC
>CALDOI010000055.1 GCA_937912115.1 uncultured Bacteroidota bacterium
CAATGGCTGTGCTTGCACCTGGTGCTTTGGAAGTGTAATTAATTACTGCTTCCCACATACCTTGACCACAACCTGTATTTAATATTCCTAAATAAGTTGTTAGGTACTCATTTGGATTTAGGGTTTCGTCGAAAAATAATGGATTAATGGTCAACAAAGGTTTAGTTATTACAAAATCCTGAGTTACTAAACCACCGGTAATAATATCAACTGTAATTGTTGTAACATTATATCCATCTTTCCAAGCAGTTACATCTTGCATTCCGCCTTCTACACTACCTAAGAAATAATAACCGGTAGCATCTGTAGCCGTTGATAAACCAAGAGCTGGAATACCAACAGTTGCTGAAGGCATTGGAAGTCCATCGCAATTGTAAACGATTCCTTCTAAATCACCATATGTGGGACAATTGCCGAATAATACTCCGGCAGGAATACCACTAGGTGTTGCTCCACCGCCACCGTCTGTATAAACAATAGTGCCGTTAACATCCAATATATCATAACTGTTTTCATAGGACCAGCTACCGGCTGTATAAACAGTTGTAATTTCTGCACCTGTTGTTACAGAAAAAGTGTGATATTCAGGACCACTCCCATAAGCAATGGCAAGATCAGTTAATACAGCTGAACCATCAACGAATACCGTCACTTTTCCGCCATTCCAACCATCACCATAGGAATCATACAATGCAATTTGATAGTCACATCCCACAACTAAGTCACCATTAATGGCATAGCTTAGGTTGAAATCAGTACTTGTTGGCCACATGACAGAACCATCTACCCAGGTAGTATTACCTGAAGCAAACCCATCACCTGGATTTCGCCAGTTAAACTCATATCCAATCGTTGGAGCAGCTTGTCTGGACCAATACCATTGTCCGCCTACTCCGTAATCCAACTTACCCTGAACTGATAACCAATATGTTCCGGAGCTAAGAGTCGTTAATGGAATATCAACATCAAGATTTCCAGTCGCGTCAGGGTTTGCACCAACAGCAAGATGCTCAATAAGTAGAGTACCAGGAGTACCAGCATTATCAGCATAGAATCGCACATTAGCTAAGTTACAGGGTCCGGCAGCAGAATATGATCCAAGAACCTGAACATTATCAATAGCCCATGTATCCCCCGAAGGGATAGTAAAATCATCAGCGCCTTCAGCGTCATAAACATCATAAGCGGCTTCAAAATCCTGAGCCGTAATTCCCCCATCTGTACCAGGGTTGCTAATTTGATCATACAATACAGCCCTATTAGTTCTTAAGGCAGTTGCAACGCCTACAGGACCAGTATCGGTTATTTGCGCATATTGCGCAAACATCAGCATCGATGATAATAACATAACCACCGAAAGCATAAATACTTTTGTAATTTTTTTCATACGAATTGTTTTAAATTAAAATAATAATAATATCTAGTCTATTTCTAAATAATCAAAAGTCAAGAACAAAGCAACTATATCGCACTCACTACCAAGCCAGTAATTACTGGTGGCTCTTCAGAATAATAAATAGTATTCGTTTTTTTTCATTAGGTTAAGCATAAAAACAATTATCTATAACCATATGACAGTTTAGTAGCGATTTACCCCTACTCTAAATTGATTTTTTTTCATTTTTTTTGCTTTTTGAGATATCCACGTGAGAAATGGATAAAATATGCTTTAGGATTGGAATAACTCCGTGTGGCTTTAACACGGAATATTTATTAGAAAACATATTCTGAGATGTAATTATTTCAAAACCTGGCTGACGGTTAGGCAGGGATCTCACAATATTGAATAAGCTCTATGTGTGTAGGGATACTTCGCTATGCTCAGCATGACAAGGACTCCGATATGGACTTGCAAAAGAAGTGGGGACACTGTAGCTGCTGCTGGCAGGGATTTAATTGATTAGTTTTTCGCAATGCGAAAAACGAAAATTCGGTTAATTCGTTTAATTCGATGATAAAAACAAAATACATGATTTTTGACATTGGGTATTTTATGTCATCTCACTATGTGTGCCCTTTTTCCAGCGGTGTTGGGTCTCGGAATGACACCAACATGTGGCTGGGGATTTCGTTTAACGAACAATAAAACTAAAACGAAGAGTAATGTTTGGCATTATAACTCGTCCGAAATATATGCCGGAAGCAAGGTGTTGAATATTTATAACAGCCCCGTCTTGATCTGAGACGATCTGTTTGAGAACAATATGGCCAAATACGTTGCTTATATATATCTCAGATGTTGATTCCTGAGAAGAATATGGAATATTGATTTCATTGATGGCAGGATTTGGGTATACATCAATAATATTTTCTGATTCAGAGTTTGTTTCAATTGAAATCCCTATTTTTTGATTGTTAATCTCCAATATAACTCCTGTTTCGTTTTTGTGATCCGGAGAAAGAACTATCAATGGAGATGTAGTAGAGAAGTAACCAGCTTTTTCTGCTTCTAACATATAATTTCCATAGGGAAGATTGGTTAAATAGAAATCTCCAAATTCATCAGTTAAAGCATAATCGAGAAGAGTTGTTTTACTACTATTATAAAGTAGTACTGTTATATTAGATAAACCACCATTACAAAACTGGCCTCCGCTATTTTGAAACCAAGGCGCACAATAAATATCGCTATTATATTTGGAAAACGACGGCATAAGCATATGGCCACTTATGGAGGCATCCCCAATTGGCAATAAAAATCCACCATCGGGAAGATAAATATCTAAATCATAAACATCAGCTTCAACCGGCAGAATGTACGCCGACTCCCATTTTACTTTATTCGCATAATAACCAGGTACAACATTCTCAAGATTGTTGGTATCGGGAAGTGCATAAATGTAATAATTTCCTCTCATTACCTTTTCGAATCTGAAATACCCATCGCTTTCGGTAGTTTCTAATTGGGCAGCCCGGGCTCCTGTTGAATTTTTTACAAAGGCTATAACTGCTCCGGTATATGTTGATCTTTGATTTGTCCACAATCTGCCTTCAACAGAAAAATGAGGTTCGATTGAAATTTTTACGGAATCGGAAACTGTACCACAGTCGGACATGGCAATCATTTCAAGAAATACAACACCAAGCTCATTATCTATATTTCCGGGAGAATAAACCGGATTTATAATTGTATCACTACTAAAGTACCCATCTCCGCTGGTAAACCATCTTACCTTTTCATAATTTAATGCATAGGAGCTAACTAAATCAACAGGTGAATCTTCTACTACAATTGTATCATTTCCTGCAAAAGCTATTGGATTATCAATAATAGAAAGATTAAAACTATCGATGAGAGTGTCGTTAAGAGTACTTACTTTTAATGATATAATAGCTCCCCCTTCGGTAATATCTATTAAACCCGGGAAGTAACTGGTTTTTAGCTCATCCGGATTAATAAAATAACCGTCCCCACTGGTTGTCCATAATGTACGCTCGTATGCATAAGGAATACTGCCATGAATTAATTCAAGCTCCTGAGTATATTTACAAATAATAGTATCCTTACCAGCATAAGGATATAATATAGCAAATGCAAATGGACTCTCGTGGCCACTTAACTGCGAATTGGGCGATAATGTTTCTGCATCAAAAGCTGTAACTGCAATGGGATCGAATATTGAAATGTCACCGGAAAGTAAAAACACAGTATCGGCTTGCAACTCCTTACTTATGCTAAAACCATAATCGGAAAAAATACCATAATAAAGTTTATAGCCTCTTAAATCTTCTTCCTTATTAGCATTCCACGATAACATAACCGTGTTATCCACAAGTTGCTTTTTCACAATATATGGAGGTGAAACTGGGTTTGTTGTATCTATTTTACTAAGATATGGATTGTAATAAATCACTCCCCTTTCCGGATTATCTTTGTAATCATAAATTAGCTTATTTATTTTTGCAGTATCGGTGGTTCCCCAATAATTATTTGGGATGGATAAATCAAATTCCGTATTGTTTCTCACAATATTCTCCTGCCCATTATTGTTCAGCAAATTGTTACGATTGAAGATTGTATTCTTTGTTTCCTTGATACCCAATAATTCGGTTGAGTTTAAAGAAAATGTATTATTTAAATAACTATTACCCTTTGAACCAGCACCTATTAAAATGGCCCAACTGTTTTGATAGAAGCTATTATTTGTAATTGAACAATTATTACCTTTTTCTTCACTAAATATTGCGATATTATTATTCCAAAAAATATTGTTGGATATTATTGTGGAATCGTGTGCCAGATATAATCCATAACCTATCTCAGACCCATTATTCATAATAATATTTTTCTCGATTACATTTTCCGAATTCACCGAGCCCCCATTATTATTAATCCATATACCATTATTGCCAGATCCAATTATATTGTGGCTTATCAAATTGTTTTGATATAGGCCACCTACCTCCCGAAGAATTTTAATATTATGATTTTCATTTTTTATGGTACAGTCATAAATAATATTATCTGATGTTGAACGCAGGAAGTCGCTTGATAATTCAATGCCATCATAGTTATGTTCAATATTACAGCTAATAAAAAAACAAAAGCTGCTGTTTGCTACCTGAATTCCAAGATTTTGACTGTAAAGAATACTCGAATTTTCGATAATTACATTTTTGCAGTCCTCCAATATAATAGCTGTTTCGGCATCAATAATATGGGCGTATTTAATAGAGCTTTGGTTTTCGGCATCTGTGTTTTTAATTGTAAGACCTTCCCATTTCCACGTCAGACCCGGATTGCTGTGGTTTGGCATAAACTTTACTGAATCGGATTCAGTACCAATCACCCTCAGTACACCCTCATCAACAATTAGCCCCATTCCATAATTTATTTTCACAACAACACCTGCATTTATTGTTAATACAATACCATCAGGTACTTCATAATCCTGATAAATTATATAAGTAGTATCACTAAATAAGGTTCGGTTATTTTCCATAACGCCACCTAAAGTAGAAATTTGTGAAAATGAATGTAGTGAAGTTAATATAAGCAAAAATGCAACTCCAATTCGTGCAATCCCCGAATAAAGAGAAACATATAATTTTATGATATTAACAATTAAGGTTTTAATCATTTAAAAACAATTATACTAATTAAATCAAAAATAATATATCAGCCCCAGTTTAAGGCCCACACCATCTATTTTTGTGCTTGTTGGATAATTGGTTACAATATTATTCAAATGCCTGAAGTAGTAAATCTCTGAATTAAAATCAAAATATCTATTTATACGATTTTTCATTCCTATACCGGCTAGTACTGATACGGATTGAGCATTAAAGTTTAGATCAGCAAAATCTACACCTGTAGGTTGATTGAGGTCAGGAATTGCCAATCCTGTTTTATATATCAAAATACCTAGCTGAGCACCTCCCTTTACATATAATCTTAGATTGCTATTTGTATAAAAATCGAAAGAAACTGATGCCATTAGCTCAATCATTCCGATTCTATTATTGATATTATAGTTGTACTCTTGATTATCTATTGGTTTCCAGGTGGAATCAGTTACATAATAATAAGTAGTATCGTTAAAATCAACAGTATAATATTCGTCTATTGTATCTGTAACATAGTATCCACCATCATTAATAGTAAAGTTATGATTGAACTTTTCGGCAAAATGAGTTAGTTTTATACCTCCGCTAACGTTCCATTTATTGTATATTTTGCTTAATTCAATTCCCAATGAAAAATTTCTGAC
>CALDOI010000056.1 GCA_937912115.1 uncultured Bacteroidota bacterium
GGGAGGTAGAACAGATAAAATCTGATTCCCTTGTATGATAACTGCATTTTTTTACTCTTACCAAAAATACCACAAACATAAAAGTCGTTGTTGATATTTTGAATGTTGTAAATTATTTCTGTGACTGTTTTATTGTAACTGCTACTTATCTGGCTAAATTCCCCATTTTCGAGAATATTGATATCATTGAAGGTTCCTATCAGCAACTTTCCCGATTTTTCCTTTTCGATGGCATAAACGTTGTTATTACTCAAACCATCATTCTCATTGTAGTTTTTCAGGTACAGATTGTTCAGGCAATATACGCCTTTCCCAAAGGTGCTTATCCATATATTCCCTTCACCATCCTCAAGATAGTTAGTGATGAGAGATTGTTGCAATCCAAGGGTCTTGCCCATATCGATAATTTCATCAGAACCTTCCTTAATCATAAAAAAGCCATTGTTCATCAATGAAAACCAAATGTTATTGTTCTTATCAATCATCAGTGCAGAAACAGAATTGTTATCAAACTCGTAAATTTTAATCTTCCTGATTACCTGCTTATTCTTAATCTGATAAATCATACCACTGCTACCAAGGAAGTATGTGCTGTCGTTTCCGTTAGCCTGACAAAAGAGAATGGTATCAGGAAGTCCTGATACACTTATTTTTGATAAGTTATTGTCTTCGAATCGATACAACCCGGCATTGGTTAGTGCAACTATATTGCCATTATTAAGTAAGGCTAATCTATTGATGAGAAGGGAAGTATCGATAAAACTCTGGGTTGACAACGGAAGTCCATTTTTCTCATGAATTAAATTAATCCTTCCCCAACTCGTGTAAGCATATAATGTTTGCCCTTCCTTTCCAACTGTGTCTAATAACAAATAGGAAATGGACAAACTATTATTGTCAACTTTGCGACAATAGTCTTCAATCAGGCCATTTCTGAAAACATTTATTCCTTTCTCATAATTACCAATATATAATTCTCCTTGCTTTCCTTCGGCCAGTGTTATAATTGAATTGGAATTTAGTCCATCAGCTGTGCGGTAAGTTACAAACCGCTTACCATCAAATTGGCTTATGCCGTTACGCGTAGCAAACCAAATTAAACCATTATGATCCTGAACAATCTGGTAAACAGTAGATGATGCCAACCCATTGGCTGCAGAATAATGATAGTAGGAAGGCGTTTGCGTAAAAAGAGAGGAAGCCAGCAGAATCTCTATGAAAGTGAGTAATAACGATCGTATTGACATAATCAAACAGATTTCAAAAAGGATTTAACTTTTTGGATAAAATCTGGTGCTTTTCTGCGCGATATTTCAACCTTACTTCCATCAGTCATGGTTACAAAACTTCCACTGAGATTTGAATAGTCTTTAATATATTTGAGGTTGACCATGTGCGATTTATGAGTTCTGAAGAATTTATCCTTTGAAAGGGTGTTCTCAAAATCTTTTAGTGTACGTGAAACAATGGTTTTCTTCCCCTCCTTATTAGTTATTGTGGTATAACAACCATCTGCCTCCAGCCGAATGATATCATCTATAATCAGAACGTTAAATCCATGTGAGGAAGGAATTACTAATTTACCGGCTTCCCGAACTGGCTCCACTCTTATCGACTTTTGCTTTAACGATAGTAGTTTCTTCACGGTTTGTTTAAGCTCTTTTATACTAATGGGTTTGAGAATGTAGTCAACAGCACCGGCTTTTACGGCAGTGATGCCAAATTCCTCGTGGGCACTCACAAGTACCACCATAAAGTTCCGTTCATCATATTCATCAAGAAAGTCGAATCCATCCAACACTGGCATATTGATGTCGAGGAATACAACTTCGGGCATAAGTGACCTAACTAGTTTCTTTGCATTTACTACAGAATTTGCCATGCCCAAAATTTCAATTTCATGGCAATAAGTTTCGATAATCTGCTTTAGATTTTCTCTTCCATGAAGCTCATCGTCAACTATGATGGCTGTGAGGTTATTAATATTTTGAGTCGACATCATTCTTATGCAACGTTATTACAATCAAAATTAGGAACTGAATGGAGTATCTTTCTTTAGTAAAAAAAGTTAATGAAATGCTAATAATGCAAAACATTAAAATACAAATGTAATAAACAACTCTGAACACTAGTGTGAATTTTTCACATACTAAGTTAAACTAATTAAACAGGTATTACTTGTTAAGTGTTGAAAAGGCTAATTAATTCTTTTTTAGTCACTTTTCCCATCACATTTCTTGGCAGGTCGTCTAGAATGATATATTTGCGAGGTGTTTTATAGTTTGGAAGTTTGTTTTTGAGCCACTCTGTGAGTTCAATTAAATTTAATTCCTTATCACTCACTACCAATCCTGCTGCGATAATTTCACCCCACTCTTCGTCAGGCAAACCTACTACTGCGCAATCCTTAATTTGAGGATGTAATCGAAGTACTTCTTCGATTTCCAATGCTGAGATTTTGTAGCCTCCCGACTTAATAATATCCACCGAATCTCTCCCTAAAATTTTATAGCTTCCATTTTCAAAAATAGATATATCTCCTGTTTTGAACCATCCATCTTTGGTGAATGATTCCAAAGTTTCAGTTGGTTTGCCCCAATATTCTTTAAATACATTTGTCCCTTTAATCTGTATTTCACCAGGATCACCTTCATAAACACCTAGATCGTTTTCATCAACTAACCTTATTTGTACATCAGGTAACGGTTGCCCAATATAGCCTGCTTTTCTTTCCCCTTTGTAAGGATTGCTTATTGCCATTCCGATTTCTGTCATTCCGTAACGTTCCAGCAATGTATGACCACTTATTTGTTTCCATTTCTCAAAAATAGAAATGGGAAGTGCTGCTGATCCTGAAACCATTAGACGGAATCTTTTTAGTGATTCTGATATTTTTTGTTGTGCATCACCCGGAAGCTCATTATAATAAGATATTAGCTTAAAGTAAATTGTAGGCACAGCCATAAAAATGTTGACCTCATTTTTACAGAATATATTGAATGTTTTTTCAGGATTAAATTTGTCTAGAAATTCGCAACATGCACCAATCCATAAAGCACAACACAATACATTCACAATTCCATGTACATGATGCATTGGTAATACGTTTAGGATATGGTCGTTTTGGTTCCATTCCCAGGCCACAATTAATGAGGTTATCTGTGCTTCTATGTTATGATGAGTGGACACTACGCCTTTTGGTGAGCCTGTGGTTCCACTTGTATATATTATCATTGCCCGTCGATTATCATCAATTATAGGCAATATTCCAGATTTACTGTTAAATTCTTCTATGCAAAAAAACCGTAGTTCGGGATTGCCGTGTAATGGCGAAATGAGCGTTTCATACTCTCTTGAAAATACAATAGTTGAAACTTGTGAATCTTCAATAACATATTTTATTGATGCAATTGGATGGCTTATACAAAGGGGGACAGCAATCCCACCTGCGCGCCATATTCCCCATTGAATACTGACATAATCAAACCCGGGCTGAACAATAAAGGCAATTCTGGCCTCATTTAAGTCTTTAGTACTATTTAACAGATGTAAAGCAATAATTTCTGAAGCATCAAGGAGGTTTTTATATGAATAATCAGCACCATCACTTATAATTGCCCTCCTTTTTAAATAGTTGTTGGCATTTTTTATTAACCTTATCATATTAATTTTTTTAAGAATACAGATTAGTTAACCCATTAGCAACATTAATTGAAATTACTATTTCTTGCCCATAAGTTTCGCCAACTGAGAAATCACCTTTTGTCTCAATATAAATAGTTGATAATTAATCCCTCTATTTGTTTCGGAGAAAACAGAATCCAGTTTTTCATTTTTGAAATATTCATATAATTCAATATCCCACCTGAGTATATGCTTCAACCGATTATAATAATTATCGGAAAAAATAACTTGTTTGTTGTGTTTTTGTGTGATATTGCTGGGTCTGTAAATTGGTATTTTACTCCAACTTAATTCTTGAGACAGTCTATAAATCCCCGTGTCAAAATTTGACAGATCGGTTAAGAAATTGTAATTGTGCAAATTTTCTTTGGCCTTACCTAACAAATATTCTCCGTCATTTTCCAAATTCGGGATTTGAATTTTAGGATTGGCAAGCCATTGTATTGAATTGGAGAAATATCTGGTTAACAGGTTATCCTGACCCATACTTATGGCGTAATCAATGTAATCTTTTTCAGATTTCAGAGTACTGACATCTTCAAGGAAATTGGAGTTTGTACTGTGCCGGAGGTAGTGATATTGTGAAATAAACATAGAAATTGGCTCGCGGATAATACTGATCCTGAAAGGGTTTTCAATCAAATCAGCAAACATCTCAGCCCCATGGCCCGAAATAACCTTGTAGCTATTTCGTTCAGCGATATTAATATGCCTGAATTTCTCAATTGATTCATTGATATTCTTACTGTTTATAAAGAAAACCTTATCTATCCCATATACCCTGTTTAGTATTATTCTGAGTGTAGTTCCACCTGTTTTAGGGATATGATTGAAGAGTAATGGTCGAGTCATGGATTTAGCCTAAGATTCGTAAAAATATCAAAATATTTTTCAATTCTTAATCCATTCAACAATTTTATGCATTCCTTCGATAACGTTACCGGCATAATAATTGGTAAAATCTTCAGGAAGGTTTTCACTTAGAGGGATTGTTTCACTTGCTGATAAGGCAGCAGTACCGTTAAAGTTTACGAAAGCCAGACGTGCTGATAATTCCTCCGGTGGACGTTGAAATGCTTCTCCGGGAAGTATAGCAACACCTGTATCACTAAGTAGTTTTTGGCATAGGTCACTACTGTTTACAATACCCTTCGATCTTAGTGTTTTACCATGTGGGGTAAAATCGAGGAAAAGATAAAATCCCCCATCAGGTAAATGTACTTTTATATCTCCATAGGCTAATATTTCAGTACACTGTTTGGCCAATTGTTCCAGAATACGGCGTGAATGCCATAAATATCTTTCAATCTGAATACCACCCTTAAAAGCCCTAATTGCAGCATATTGTATGGGGGCCGATACTGATGTATAGGTTTCACTAGCTACTGCAGCCATTGCATTGAGCAACCATTCAAATTGGGGTGGAAAGGCAAAAGTTCCCAAGCGCCATCCTCCAGCACCGCACCATTTTGATATGCCGGAACTAATAATAGTCCTTTCAGGGTAATATTGGGCAATTGATACATGTCTTCCCTTAAAATGAAGCTGGCCGTAAATTTCATCGGATAATATTATTAGTTTGTGCTTACCGGCCACTTTTGCAATCTTTTTCAACTCATTGGGATCATATGTCCCACCATCAGGGTTTGAAGGGTAATTTAGTATCAGTATCCTCGGTTTGTAATGATCGTTCTCATGGGTCAGAAAATCACTTAGTTGCTTTGCCGTTATCCGCCACTTGTTTTCAAAGCTTGTGTGGATTAATTTGATATTCCTACCTATTATTTTAGCCTGTGGTCCATATGAAACCCAGCATGGAGTAGGCAGAATAACATCACCATAAAATACCATTAAAAGTATAAACATAAGCTCCTTGGAACCAGGGCCTATTATTATATCTTTCGCTTTAATATTTACATTATCCTTTTGGCGATGAAAATTTGCAACCGCCTGACGTAAGGCCTCAAGTCCCTTTACATTTAAGTAATCCTTTTCGTGTGCATGAAATTTTAGGGCTTCAACAACAACCGAAGGTACAGGGAAGGGTGATTGTCCCAATCCCATTGCATAGATTTTTTTACCTTGTTTCGACAGTGCTTTACTAAGTTCGTTTATTGCCAGTGTTGGTGATTGCTTTATGCCCCTTACCCGAAGGTTTAAACTGATATTTTCATCGGATTTCATTTTTTCTGCTTTAATTAAAACCAAGAGTTAAAATTAACAAAAGAAACCCGACAAATAATGATTATTGAGAAAAATGAATATTATTTCAATTGCTGTATTAATAATGCCAGAATAATACTTACCACCAAACCTATATTAACCTTATACAAATCAAAGAATAATTTTTTATATGTTTCCTTTATCAGATGTTTATGCATCAGATAGTTAATCGCATATTCCCGTCCGGCTAGTATGCCTACAAAAGTCCAGGTGGTGCTCATTGGAATTGGATTGATAACCGTAAAAACATAAAGTACAATACCATAGCATAAATCGATTAATGTTGCAGAACGAATATTGGCAGTATTGGTTTTCTGAGTTACAACATCCTGAATTTTCCCACCTTTACGTTTAAACACAAATGCAAGTATTACTAGTATAAAAACAAGGGAGCCAATTAATTGATATAGGTCAAGCTGTCGTGGAAGGTAAACATAGATATTGGCGAAATCCTGAATAAGCCATTGTGACCAAAGAAATCCGGTAGAAAACCACTGTGCTACCAACCAGAATCTTTTTTGATCCTTTAAATTGGTTTTGTCGAGAGACGATTTAGATTCAAATTTCCTGGCAATTATCAAATAAATGATAAATGCAAAAAGAAAAGCAACTGCATATCCCGACACCGACTTAATAACCATTTTCCCAATAATCTGGCTTGTTGAGAAAACACTCAAAATCATAAAGGTAGTACTGACCGGAAATCCAAACTGTGTGATTATAAGTAAAGCAAGCGGGGGTAGAAGATACCACCATTCGATAGTTTCGGGTAATGGAATTTTCGACAACCTGCCATATGTAACATCACCATCATTAAGAGCCCAGCCAAGTATTAGGGTAGAACTTAGAATTATTGCTGCAAAAGCCCACAATATGAGCCAGTGTTTTTTAGCGTTAGAGGTTAAAAATGTGCCAAGAGTCTGGATTACATCGTTAGCAATAACTGCATATGCTGCTAAAGCGAATCCAATTAGGGAAATTAAAATCGGTATTGTCATTATAAAGTTTTAATTGAGACGGTGAGATTTGCTTTAGTAACTTTTTTTGTTGTCGGGGTGAGAGGATTAGAACCTCCGGCCTCGTCGTCCCGAACGACGCGCGCAGCCTGGCTGCGCTACACCCCGTTTGTAAGACAAATGTATATTTATTTTGACTTGA
>CALDOI010000057.1 GCA_937912115.1 uncultured Bacteroidota bacterium
AAGAAATTACTATAGGCGATAAGGAAAACAATTTCACTGAAAAGAAAAATGCGAGAAAATGGATATCAATTGGGGGAACAATAATAGTTTGTACAGCATTGACTTTTGCTTTCTTAACACATAATGGTCTATCAAAAATTCCTATAACAGAAGGATTAACTGAAAATTTGAGTGAAAGTGCTAACATTTCGAAAACGGATAATGATATTACAATTACCGAACAAGTAAATGTCAAAATAGAAGAACCTGAGGTTGAACAAATAGTACCAGACAATACTGAAATAGCTGAATCAAAAGAAGTGATTCCAAAAAAAGTAGTAGAAGAAAAAACAATTAAGAAAAAAATTGAACCAATTACAAATAAATCAAAATCTGAATTCCCTACAGAACAGGAATTAGAAAATAATCATCCTGCTTTCCGTGGATCGGGAGGAAACGGAATTTCGTATCACAAAAATATACCAACAACATGGAATGGAACCACAGGAGAAAATATTCTTTGGAAACTTAAAATCCCACTCCATGGCTTTAACTCACCAATTGTTTGGGGTGATAAAGTTTTCGTTTCAGGAGCAGTTGATGATAAACGAGAGGTTTATTGCATAGATGGTAATACTGGCGTTATACTATGGACATTTGATGTAAAAAACATTCCCGGATCGCCTGCAAAATCACCACAAGTAACCGATGATACAGGATTGGCAGCCCCAACTCTAACAACTGATGGCAGAAGAGTTTACGCCATTTTTGGCAATGGTGATCTGGTTGCAATCGACATGAAGGGAGAACAAGTATGGGCTCGTAATCTCGGTGATCCTGGCAATCATTATGGTCATTCATCATCGTTGATGCTTTTTCAAAATATACTGATACTTCAATACGACACAAAAAAATCACCAAAATTGCTGGGACTATCCACAAAATCAGGAGAAACACTTTGGTCGACAGATAGGAAAGTTAGAATTTCATGGGCATCTCCCATTGTTGTAGTTACCGGAAATAAAACCGAAATAATAATAGCATCCGACCCAATAGTTGCATCATACAACCCACTTACAGGAAAGGAGAATTGGCAGGTAGATTGCATTTTTGGAGAAGTTGGCCCATCTCCTGCTTATGCCGATGGAATTGTATTTGCAGTTAACGAATATGCAAAACTGGTAGCCATTAAAATTGGACCTACTCCTGAAATAATATGGGAAAATGATGAGTATCTTTCAGATGTTCCAAGTCCGGTAGCAACAAAAGAGCTGCTATTTATGGCCACCAGTTATGGGGCTGTGGTTTGCTATGATGCAAAAACCGGAGAAAAATATTGGGAACAGGAATTTGACAATGGTTTTTACTCCTCTCCTATCCTCGCCGATGGCAAAATATATTTGATGGATATGGAAGGTATTATGCATATTTTCAAGGCTGAGAACGAGTACGAACAAATTTCGGAATCTCCAATCGGTGAAAAAGGAATGACAACTCCTGCTTTTGCAGATGGTAAAATTTATGTTAGGGGAAACGATTATTTGTATTGTATTGGGAGGTGATGGTTTTGGGTTTTGGGTTTTGAATTGGGAGTTTTGAGTTTAAGGAAATAACTGGAATAAAAGAGTGAATGAAGTAATAGATAAAATAATTTCTGAAAAAGGAACTGCGGTTGAAGCGGTAATTCCAATCTTACAGGCTATTCAGATGGAGTATAATTACTTACCTGCAGATGCCATGCAAAGGGTTTGTGAATTAACAGATATTTCCCTTGCACGAATATATGGCATTTCAACTTTCTATTCACAGTTTCGCCACCAGCCTGTTGGTAAACATATAATTAAAGTTTGTGTGGGTACTGCATGTCACGTTAAAGGAGCCATGAGGGTTTACGATGCTTTTAAACGTGAACTTAAACTTGACGAAAACGATGACACAGATAAAGATGGACTTTTTACCATTGATAAGGTTGCTTGTCTCGGATGCTGTACAATCGCTCCAGTCGTACAAATTGATGATACTACCTTCGGACATGTTGAACCAAGCAAAGTATCCGAAATACTTGACGAATTTTTAAACT
>CALDOI010000058.1 GCA_937912115.1 uncultured Bacteroidota bacterium
TTCCTGCATCTATATCATCAACAATCTGTTCTTCAAGATTATCAGTATTAAGAATAAAGCGTTTTAAATTTGAAACGTCTGCACTCTCATGATTTATTTCGGCAATGGTAAACCATTCCTTTTTACTCTCTTTATCAAGTACTATTTTAGAGTTAATAAAATATGCACCTCTTGAGGCCCTTATGTCAAACTCCCTTTCAACAGTTAGTCCTTTTTTAAAACTACTTACCTGCTTATCAGATATTAATATTTGGCTGTTGTTCTCAAATCCAATTGACCAAACTGATGTAGCCACTAATGCTTCACTGGGTTCGGCCCTATCCACAGGAATAGAGCTTAACATAAACAATCCCAGTGTACTATCTTTAACAAGTTCATTTTTTTTATAGGCGTCAAGAAGATTGCTGTATTCATTCTGAAAATTATAATCTATTCCAGTTGGAAGAATATTTTGAATACCATCAAGTACATTTACAACTACATTATCTTCAGTATTATTTACTACACATGATTTTTTTACAAAGCCAAACTTTTCGCTGTTATACCATCCATATCTGAATGTTAGCCCAAGATCAGAATTAATCTCTTCAAAAATTATATTGTTGCCAAAATTGCTTTTATACAAGTTTCGTGTAATACTATAAAACTTCTGAGACTCATCGGTAAAAGGTTCCCAAAGAAATGTTTTATCCTTTTTATCAACAAGAAAGTATGTTTTACTTCCCGTAATATTTTTATGGTCGTGAATTTTATCTACTGTATAATATGGGAATAAAGCATTATTGCGATTTTTTCTTCCTGCTGACAAGGAGCCATTACTTGAAATAAACATCCAATGATCAGAATCACTTACAATGCTCATAAAGAAATCCGGCATAAGGTGATAATTCTTGATCTGATAATGCCCCTGTCCATCAATTTCAACAAATTGCCCATCTGCCCTGGTCTTCTCAAGTATTATCTTGCTATTACCAATATATATGCTATTTTTTTTCATTTAGCTATGCTAGATTATGATTACTGTCACTTAACTTCTTTTGAAAAAATAATTGTAGTTCTTCGAGAGATTTGCCCTTGGTTTCCGGTATTTTAGTTAGAATAAATATCAAACCCAATGCTGCAAAAAGTCCATATATAAGAAATGTGGGGGCAGTTCCCAGATTGGTTAGTTCCCATGGAAAAACCAACTGAACCAGAAAACTAACTACCGAATTTATGAAGCCAACAAAGGATATTGCAATTGCTCTAACTCTATTGGGGAATAATTCGGAAAACATCACCCACATTACCGGACCAATTGAAACTGCAAATGAAGCCACAAATGAAAGTATAGCAACTAGTATCAAAACAGAATTAAGATGAATAGCTTTGGGCAGGATTTCCGATTCATACCTACTTGCCACCGAACTCCCTAAAGCATCGTTAAGAGCTATTTTGAAATCGACATCACTTGTGAACTCAATATCTTTAATACTCTTAAGTTCATAGGTACTTAAATCTGAAGAAAGAGAAGATATAGTTTCATTTGTAATGGTGTAAGTGGCCGAATTAAATCCATAAGCAAGCACAAACATAGATAAGGCAATTCCGGTTACTCCAATTAATAACAGAGGTTTTCTTCCAATTTTATCGATGAGAGCCATTGCCAGAATTGTAAAAACCAAATTGATGAGACCAACGTATATAGCCTGTGAAAAAGATGCATCAACTCCCAATCCTGATTGCTCAAATATCATTGGTGCGTAAAAAAATACTGAGTTAATTCCTGTTAATTGTTGCAATATAGCCAGCACAATCCCTATCGTAAGCACAATTCTTAGCGCAGGACTAAAAATCTCCCTTAAATGAGCTTTCTTTTTATTTGTATCGGATTCCAGGCTTTGTTTTACAGCTTGCAAATCTTTAATTGCATGCTCTTCTCCACTGGCCTTTTTCATTATCAGCACTGCTTCTTCTTCCTTGCCTTTCATGATTAGCCATCTGGGGCTACGAGGAACAACAAAAAGAGCAACAAAATAAATAATTGCCGGTAAGGCTTCTAATCCAAGCATCCACCGCCAATTATATGCATCTATTTTTAAAACTTTAGTCCATTCTGCATCCGACTGTCCAAATTTCAAAATCATATAATTTGTAAAAAAAGCTGCTGAAATACCAATAACAATGTTGAGCTGATTAAAGGAAACCATTGTTCCCCGTATTTTGGGTGAGGCTATTTCGGCAATGTACATTGGAGCTATAATAAGGGATGCTCCAACTCCAAAACCACCAAGCATCCTTGCTGCTACTAAAAAAATAAAAGTAGGTGCAATGGCTGATAACACAGCAGAAAGAGCATATAATATTGCGGCAATTGATAATATGGATTTTCGTCCAAACCTATCGCTAAGCGGGCCGGCAATTATCATCGCCAAAGTTGCAGTAAGAGTTAATGAGCTAACTGCCCATCCTAATTCCAATTTTGTTAAATCAAATTCCGGCTCTATAAATTTTACAACCCCTGAAATTACTGATGCATCAAATCCCATTAAAAAACCACCGAGTGCGACAATTAATGAAATTAGAACTATATGACCAGTTTTATGTTTCACATTATATTTTTTCAGAATTAAAATTCCTTTTGATATACTCTAACATAATCAACTTCCATTGTTTGGGGAAATGCTTCTTTATCTATACCTTCAAGACTTCCCCAAGCACCACCAACTGCTACGTTCATAATTATATAAAAAGCCTTATCATAAGGCCATTTAGTTTCTCCCAGACCTTCATTTTTATATTCAAAATAAAGGCTATCGTCAACATAGGCCCTTAACATATCAGGTGTCCAGTCCAGTATATATGTGTGGAATTCGCTATGAACATCCGAAACAGAAATGGTTGCTGTTTTTTGAGTTTGTTTCTGCCACTGGTAATCTTTTGAGTGGGCTGAAGCATGAATAACTCCCAAGTCATGACCTACGTGTTCCATAATATCAATTTCCCCCACATCGGGCCAGTTCCCATCTTTATACGTCCAACCACCCGGCATGACCCAAATTGCCGACCATGTCCCACGCCCCGTGGGTAACTTTGCTGATACCTCAATTTTACCATATTGCCAATCGGCTTTTGACATTAATCTGGCGGATGTATATTCTTTACCTCTAAAATTTTCTTTGTGTGCTGTTATACTAAGTGTGCCATTTTCTACCCATGCATTATCTTGATCAGCATCAGTATAGTATTGCGCCTCATTATTACCCCAACCTTCATCATTTCCCTCTGTATCATAAATCCATTTAGTGGAATCAGGAAGGCCTGAATAATTAAACCCATCCTGCCAAACCAGGTTGTAACCATCAACTGGTTTTTCATTATTATCATCAGAAGTTCCATTATTATTACAGCAACTTAAGAACATTATTATACTACCAATATAAAGGAATAAAATTTTCATCATGACGTTTTGACTTTGTAAAAAAAACTATTTTACTTCTTGATATACACGCACATAGTCGATATACATACTCTGAGGAAATATTGAATTATCAATTCCCTGAGCACCACCCCATGTTCCTCCAACTGCTACATTTAGGATAAAGAAACTTGGTTGATCGAAAGGCCAGTTTTCGATAGTTTTAACAAGGGGATTATAGGTATGCACTATATTTTCAGGAATATCTACATAAAATACCATCTTTTCATCCGTCCAAAGAAGTCCATAAATATGAAATTCTTCTTCGCATGTTGAAACAGTCATACTGTTACCAACTCCACTTCCTCCACTTCCCGAGGTAGTATGTACAGTTGAATGAATAACATTGGGTTGATATCCCACATATTCCATTATATCAGTTTCTCCGCAAGCAGGCCATCCTGCATTACTGAAGTTACTTCCCAGCATCCATATTGCAGGCCAAATACCAGTACCTGATGGTAATTTCGCACGAATCTCAATCTTACCATATTGAAACTCACGTTTTCCTTTGGTAACCATTCGTGTAGATGTGTATGAACCTACTGTGGTATTATCATTTAATTTTCTAGCTGTAAGTATCAGGTTGCCATCAACAACTTCGGCATTATTGCCATTGGTATAATTCTGAAGTTCATTGTTTCCCCATCCTGAAGCCCCTGTTTCAAAAGTCCAATCATTGGTATTTACAAGCGATCCATCAAATTCATCCGACCAAACAAGGGTTAGATTAGGTATATAATCAGGGTCATCCTGTGTGATATTTACATTTTGAGTTAGGGAAAAATCATCGGCTCCTTTTCTGGCAATTAGTTCAACAGTGTAGCTTCCGGCAAAGGGAAAATATGCCACATATTCCATTTCATTTTCAATTACCATATCGCGGAAATGCCAGCTGAAAGAGTTGAAAGTACCAAGCGATGTATTTGTTAAAGTAACATAATTAGGAAATTCCGGATCAACTATTGTGTTGAAAGACAATATAAAATCCGTTGAAACAATGCTTATTGTTTTTTTAACAGATTTACTGTTTCCGGTATAATCCAACAGACTTAATGACACATCATAATCGCCGGCAACCGGATAATAAATTTCAAAACTTTCCTTTTTATTGGTAGTTGTGTCAGTATTACCATTTCCAAAATTCCAAATCATTGAATAGTATTCTCCCACCGATATATTCTGGAATACCACATGATTATCATCTTTAAACTCAAAACTGAAATCAGCAGTAAAATCTGCTTCATCTTTTTTATCACATCCTAAAAAGGTGAAAAGAAAAACAATACCAATAATAATCAGGATTGAATGAGTGTTTAATATGATTCTGAGGAGGTTATTATTTTTCATGAGCTTAAAAATTTTTACCGCTAAGGCGCTAAGATTTTATCTTTGACATTTCCTAGTGCTCTTATTGCGAATTAAAAGTGTTTCATCTTTTGTATATCCTGATAATAATTATCTGTATTTAATGCTTTTTTAATTTTTCTCACTGATTAAAAAAAGGCGCTGCAAAAAAGAAACTCTTTTTGACTTTTCAAATTGCAACGCCTTAATATTCATCAACCAACTAACTAAAAATATGATATTTTTGTACGAAAACTAACTACTTATTTTTGTTCCGGTTTTACATTTGTAAAAATGTGATACCATGCAAAATCAGGATTATTAGCCTGTACCATTCTTACTCTTAATATATTTTCGGTAACCTCAATAATTTCATAAGAACTGGATCCGGCATAGAATCCCATAAATCCACCATCTGAAAAATTAATTGTAGTACCCCTGTAATCACCATTAGTTGTTGCAATTGAAGATGATGGATTAAATTGTGCATTTTTTACCCCTTCGATATCAAATGGATAACTTCCTTCATCACCTAATCCAAGTTCAGCAGAATATATGCCTTGTATAAAAGCTTCGCCTGTTGGGTTTTTTTGCTCATATTTCATGTTTCCGCCTACAAGTGAAAACACAAACTCACAATCATACAATGAAGATTCTGATTTCTCCCATGGTGCAGCCTGATACCATGATGGCCAGGTATGATTTTCATTACCATCTTCAACAAAGTTTGGTCCCAAACCTAAATGACCAAGCTGATCAGCAGCCCAATACCACGATTTTGAAGACCCCCCTGTTAGGAATAGCATAGCTTCTTCATCAGAAAAATCACTAAGTACCTCAACATCAACAGTATTATTAGAAGTAATTCCACCTGTTCCGATGGCAAAAACTGTTACAATATAGGTATTTAATCCAGGTTTGGAAAATCTGTGTGATTTTACACCACTTGCTGATATTGTATCAAATCCATCACCAAAAACATAATTAAAAGTGATTTCATCATCAGCAGTAGCTACGAAATTAACAATGCCGCTTCCATCTCCGTAAGGATTTTCAGCATCAACACCCACAATTTCATAAGTTATATTCACGTTGGAGGGTGCTACTAGTGCTCCTATTTCATAATCGTCTTTCTGACAACTA
Source organism: uncultured Bacteroidota bacterium (assembly GCA_937912115.1). GTDB lineage: Bacteria > Bacteroidota > Bacteroidia > Bacteroidales > F082. Next base: position 5,948 of record CALDOI010000058.1, read on the forward strand.
ATAAAAATAAACATTGTTGCAATCAGGGTGATTAGTATGTATTTAATATTTTTCATCGTTATATATTTTTAATTTTTTACCATGATAAATCTCCACCAGCCACCTCCAACATTAATATCTAAGGTTATCCTTGTATTGTTTTCCGAAAAGACTAGATCATAGGTAATGGATTCAGGAGCATCTGCAGGACTTGCAAGTTCTCCGCCATTATATGCTTTTGGAATACCTAAATATGATCCAACTCCATTTAGTGTAACAGTACCTGCATTTGCATCATAAGTATATGTGGCAGGATTAGATCCATCATGGGGAGCAACAGGTGTTCCGCAGGCATCAGTTCCGCCCTGCCATCCTTCAACCCATGTATCGGTTCCCAATACATTGCTAAACGAACCATCAGCACCAAAAACATAAGTGTCATCGTAAAAACAAGCCCTGTCAATAACACCTGCATCATCGATAGCCCACCATGAAATATCTCCCAGTTCTGGACCTACTCCAAGAGAAGCTGCTTCGGGTGCTATTTTCCATGTTCCTTCTAATTCAGAAGTTACCACTGTACCATCTTTCACCATGATGAATCTCCACCATCCACCTCCTGCGTTAATATCGATGGTCATTTTGGTATCGTTATCCGAAAAGTTCATTATATATGTAATTGAGGCTGGGGCTTCATCAGGCGTGGTAAGCTCTCCACCATTATATGCTTTTGGAATACCCAAATATGACCCAACTCCATTAAGGGTGACAGTACCTTCTCCTGCATCATAGGTATATGTGGCAGGATTGGATCCATTGTGAGGTGCAACCGGTGCTCCACAAGCATCAGTGCCACCTTGCCATCCTTCAATCCATGTTTCTGCTCCAAGTACATTATTAAATGAGCCATCCGCACCAAATACATATGTATCATCAAAAAAGCAAGCTCTTTCCAATACACCTGCATCGTCGATTGACCACCATGAAATATCTCCCTGTTCGGGACCAACTCCAAGAGATCCTGCTTCTGGGGCTACTTTCCATGTTCCAACTATTCCTGATCCAGATGAACCACTGGTTAGCTTAATATCATCAAAATAATAAGCGGCATCATCGCCAGGATTTCCAAAATCGAAGAATATCACTACTTTTTGGTAGGTGTTGCTTATGTCGATTGCAGAAAAGTCATATTCCAATTCTTCCCATTCGTTAGACACGGTTGTGGTTACATCCATTTCATATGCAATATCTCCATTATCAATATTTTCTACTTTAAGTTTTACAATTGCATTGGCCTTTGGTGACCATACTTTTACTTTAAATAGCTTATTTATTGAGAAATCGATAGGATCTCCAAGTGTTAAGAATGATCCACCCCAAGTTTCAGCACCAGCAGGCTTAATGGACTGAGCCACTTTTGCACTTGTATTAATACCTATTGCATCAGGATTATCCATTACTGTTGAAACTACATTACCAAAGTCGGTAAAAGCATAATTCACAGTATATGACTCAAAGGTAATGGGTAGGTAAACAGGATCTGAAGCTTCAGCTATTGTAATAGTTTGGGTATGCTCTGTGGTAGCTGCTGCTCCACTTTTTGCCACAACCTTTAGGATGTAATCACCTGATGCTGTATAAGTATGGATAATAACTTCCTCAGGCGACGCATGTACAGGTTCTTCATTTGGCACATCACCAAAATAAATATCCATTATGGTTGCATATTTAGCTTTGGCAGAAACCGACACCATTGAAGGATTAGCATCATCTTTAACAACTGTGACTTCAAGATCTTCCGGTGCTTTAAATGTTACATTAAGTTCCTTTTCGATGCTGGTTGAAAGGCCTGTAAGCCCAACTGCAGTAATTCCCACACTGAAAACACCTTCGTTATAAGTATGTGAAATTTCTTCAAAAAGACGGTATTTTGATGGTGATTCGTCGATAGTATCCCCAAAAGTTATCATGAATTCTGTAGCGCCCTCAGCAACTGGGACTACTGTTACAAGTCCTGTGTTATCCTGAGTTATATCAAAAACAGCATTCACATTAGTTGGAGCGCTTACATTGTCTAATTCCTTAAGATTATCGATATCCTTTTTGCATGATCCTGTTAAAACAAGGATAAGCATTAAAAATGTTATATTTCTGGTTAGTTTCATCTTCTTATCTTTAGAATTAATAATTTGGATTTTGAGCCCAGTTTCCGGCAGAAAATTCGATTTCTTCTATTGGAATGGGGAATAGTTCGTTTTTTCCGACCACAAACCCCTGAATATTTACAGCAGCTCTTCCTGTTCTGACCAAATCAAAGAAATGATGTCCTTCACCCATAAGCTCAACTCTGCGTTCTTGATAGATTGCATCTGTAAGTGCAGCACCCGAATATGTGATATAGTGGTTATTATCACCAAAAGCTCTGCGCCGAACCATATTTAGGTATTCCTGAGCCTTAGCATCAGATATTCCACCACGGTTGTTTGCTTCGGCAGCCATAAGCAGAACATCAGAATATCGTATTGCCCTATAGTTATTTGGATTGGTTAGATTCAAATCAGGTTGAGCATTTTCGCTTCTTTTGCGTGGAATATATTTCCTGTTGAAATACCCTGTATGCTCATTTCCTGTTGAATAAACTGCGCCTGTAGAATCTGCCCAGGTAACTATATCCAGTATCGTCACATCTTTACGATGATCTCCTTGCTCGAATGCGTCCACAGCTTCCTGAACGGGAACATTGAAGCTAAAGCCTGATGTGAACAATGGACCATCATAACCTCTGACACCACTGAAACCTACGGCAACATTTCCTTCAACACATTGTAAACAATTAAAACTTGCACCTTCAGCATCAGTATATTGTACTTCAAAAACAGATCCTGGCCCGTTCTCACCCTCAGCTTCAAATATTGAATTATAATCGGAAACTAAAGTATAAGGTCCTTCTGTAATCACTTTTTCCAGCACTTCTGCCGATTCCATAAATTTCTCCTGAAACAGATATGCTTTACCCAGTAATGCCTGAGCAGCACCCTTGGTTGCCCTGCCTGTTTGAGATTGAACTACAGGCAAAACGCTTTCAGCATAAAGTAAATCAGCTTCAATATGAGCATAAACTTCACTAACAGGTGAACGTGGAATTGTTGTTTCATCTCCAAGTTTAAATCGTTGGTCAACCTTTATTGGGATGGCACCAAACCATTTAACGAGCTCAAAATGAAAATATGCCCTTAGGAATCGAACTTCTCCAACCATTATATCTTTACCTTCAAATTCGGTTTTATCTTTGAATTCCATGAAGTAATTTGTGCGCTGAACTCCTGCAAACATCCAATCCCAAATATCACTAAGGTTACTATTTGTTGGTGTTTGTATCATCTGATCAACCTGCTGCCAACCTATAACATCAGTTGGACTTTCTCCGCCACATAGTGTATTATTCGAAGCAATTTCTCCCAAAATTGCATTTGCATATGTTGATTGAAGCAAGTCGTACGATGCCACAAGAGCCATATAATAATCTGTTTCTGAATTAAAGTAGTTTTCTGAGTCAATTGAATACTCAGGCGAAATCTCTACAAATTTATCACTACAGGAATAACTCAATAATAATGTTATTAGAGTAGTTGTAAGTATTGTTTTATTAATAATAAATCTTTTCATCTTTCAGTTTTTAAAGGTTAATGCTAAATCCAAACCAATATGTTCTTGCAGCGGGATATGCTCCAGAGTCAAAACCACCACCAATTGGTGAACCAGATGATGTTCCGGGATCGAAACCCATATACTTTGTAAGTGTTACAAGGTTGTTCACAGCAACAAAGAATCTAACTTCATCAATTTTCACTTTCTGAGTTAGTGTTTGAGGAAGTCTATATCCCAAAGAAATTCTTTGAAGTCTTAAATAGGATCCATCTTCAACATAATACTCTGAAAAAATTGTGTTTGCAGTAGCACCATAAGTAACACGAGGTACTGTGTTACTGGTACCAGGACCTGTCCATCTGTCGAGTGAAGTACTAAGTCGGTTAACATCTGGTTGTGTTCTTTCGTAATTTCTAACAATATCATTTCCAATACTGGCAAATGCATATGCAACAAAATCGAAGTCTTTAAAACGAAGTGATAAATTAAATCCCATAACAAAATCAGGGATTGGATCGCCAATGTAGGTTTTGTCATCAGAATTAAGTACCCCATCCCCATTTACATCCACAAATCTTATATCACCCGGAGAGGCAACCGAACCCAATGATTGTTGGGAAGGGTGGGAATCTACCTCTTCCTGTGTTTGAAATAACCCATTAGTCTTGTATCCATAAAAATAACCCATTGGTTGCCCAACTTCCATTGCGGCAGGATATCCACCTTGCCCAACTCCAAAACTTCCACCTGGATAGATACCTGTACCATTATCAACCTTAAGTACCTCATTATTAAGTATGGTAATATTGTAATTTATTCGATAGCGGAAATTTTCAACCGCCGGGCCACGAAATCCTAGTGCAAACTCAAAACCATTATTACGCACAGTTCCTGCATTTATTGTTGGACTACTGGCGCCAGGTGCAAAGGTTCCCAGAATTCCTGAAACAGGAATTGATCCGATTAATAGGTCCTTTGTGGTTTTAACAAAATAATCAGCTGTAAAATCCATTCTTTCATTTAGGAAAGTAAGATCCATCCCTACATCAATTTGTTCCGATTGCTCCCATTTTATTCCTGGATTTGGTAAAGTGCCAATTGCTGTTCCATAAACAAGTTGTCCGTTAAGTACATATACACCTTCACCTGTGAGTTGTGAAATATACCCGAAAGAACCAATTTTATCTGATCCAAGGATACCATAACTTGCTCTGATTTTAAGAAAATCTATTTGTTCTACATCTTTCAGGAAATTTTCATTTGATAAAATCCATCCTAAAGTTGCTGATGGGAAATAACCAACAGCATTGTCGGGTCCAAATCTTGAAGAAGCATCCCTTCTATACATAGCAGATAATAGGTATTTACCTCTATAATCATATTGAACCCTTGCAAAATAGGATAACCTTCTTTGATCATAAGTATATGAACCTGATGATATTGCATCAACATAACCTTTCGTAAGGCTTATATCAGCAAAGTCCCATGAATTATTGGGGACATCATAACCAGTTGCATTCAGTCCATTACCCCATTCCTGGAAAACTGTTGTTCCAATAGTTCCAGTTATATGATGATCTTCACCAAAAGTATTATCATAATTAACAAAAGCATCAAATGTATAATCATTAAAGTTTTCCTTATTTTGGTAAACGCTGCTACGTGGAACATTAAAAACTTTACTTTCTCCATAATCAACAACTTTAGTGAATGATTTACCATTGGCAAAAGTAGAGTTAAACCCTATCCTGGCGGTTGCTGTAAAGTGTTTAGCGAATTTGGCCTCAAGACCAAAGTTACCATTTAACTTGTTAAGATAATATGAATTAAAAGTATTTGCAATTTGTTGCATTGGATTAATAATTTCGATCCCCACATTAGCCGGTGCAATATAATAACTCCCATCAGGGTTATAAACCGGAACAGTTGAAGGCATATTAACAGCGTTAAACAATACTGATCCCAAACCAAAGTCGTTAAAAGAAGTACGATCGATATGTGTATATGTAATAGCTGAATTAAATTTTAACCAATCAGTAAAATCTGCACCCATACTTAAACGGGCTGTGGATCTTTCGAATGCTGCTTTATCACCTCCAATAATGCCCTTCTGCCTTAAATCGGAAGCACTAAGGGAATAAGTCATTTTTGCAGATCCACCGGTAATACTAATGTTATTATCAAAAATTGGAGCAGTTGAGAAAAGTTGATCCTGCCAATTAGTTCCCTTTCCTAAACCTGATACATCAGGGAATGGTAGAGGTCTGCCTGCGCTTGCATAACTTTCATTTAAAAGAACTGCATATTCCGTTGCATTTAGAACTGGTAATTTTCTTGTGGTTTCCTGCAAACCGGAAGTACTGTTAAATTTAATAGTTGTTGGTGTGTTTCTTTTACCCTTTTTTGTTGTGATAAGTATAATCCCATTTGCGGCAATGGTTCCATAAATTGCAGCTTGAGCATCCTTTAACACAGTTATGGTTTCAATATCATTGGGGTTAAGAGTATTCAAATCACCTTCATAGCCATCTATTATGGCAACAGGTGATGCATCAACATTTGTTGATATACCGCGGATTCGAATATCCAATCCTGCGCCTGGTGCTCCTGACTGCTCAGTTACATTTACCCCTGTCATTGTTCCTTGCAATGCCTGCTCGATTTTTACAGGACTAAGTTTACTGATGGTTTTAGAATCGACAATTGATACTGCACCGGTAACATCTTTTTTCTTTACGGTACCATAACCAATGACTACAACCTCATCCAATTGTGAAATATTAGTTTCTAATACTACATTTATAGCACTTTGATCTCCAACTGTTTTTTCAAGGGTTTCCATTCCAATAAAAGAAAACACCAAAATTGACTCTGGAGCTACATTTTCCAATTGGTACAAACCATAAATATCGGTTGTAGTACCAATAGAGGTTCCTTTAAGTACAACGGTTACACCCGGAATGGTTAACCCATCCTCGGCAGATGTAACAACACCTGTTATCGTTTTTTCCTGTGCAATTATCTGCATTGATAAAAACAAAAACAGTAAGGTTAAAACAGAATAAATTTTTTTCATCTGTGGTTATTTTGATTTATAATTATGTTATAAGTATATTCCATCAGAATTGGCATTATTTGCAATAGCACTAGTTGGTTCGAATTGCAATCGTTTGCAAATGTGGTACATATACTTAACCAAGTCAAGATAAACAGTTCATCAAAATTACATCATCAAATTAAATTACTACATCAAGAATACAACATGCTATTAATTTACTGTCTGTTATACAATGTGTTATGTTTTTTGAAACACTACACAGATCAATACATCAGTTGAAGTAAAATAAGTATTTTGTGACAAATTGCCTAGAAGGACAATATAAATTCAGTAAGATTGGTGTCACGTTCGATTCCAAGCTTTTTTCTCAGCCTGTACCTACTAATTTCAACTCCCCTGGTGGAAATATTCATTAGGACGGAAATTTCTTTACTTGATATATTCATGCGCAAATAAGCACACAATTTAAGTTCCCGGGGAGTAAGATCTTGATAATTTAACTTTATGCGTTTTAGGAATTCTTCGTGTACGTTTTCAAAATGAGTTTCAAAAACATTCCATTGTTTTTCGTTATCAATTTCTTTGTTTATACCTCGAACAAGTCGTATAACATCATGCTTATGGGTTTCAGAGTCAATTAAATTCGCAAGTTTCTTAAGTTCATCCCGCAAGGTTATAAGCATTTCATTTTTATGAAGCATCTGCATTGTTGAGTTAGCAAGCTCTTTAT
>CALDOI010000059.1 GCA_937912115.1 uncultured Bacteroidota bacterium
AACCCCCTTAAAATATTAACGAAGATGACACGAATCACAACGAAAACAAAGAAAGGAGGTCACCGGCAAAGATAAAATAAATACTGGATAGCAAGAAGGTAATTAAAGTTTTGCGAGCTTAATGTGACAAAAATACCTTTTGCCATCATTATCAATTATTTATTAATTTTAATCTTTGAAAAAATGAAAAATTTATTTGGAATTATAGCAATAGCATTGCTATTTAGTTTTGCAGGTTTACAAGAAGCCAGCGCAGCAGATTGGACTATTTCAGTTACTTTTACTGATGAATGTGATGGTTGTCCAACTGTTGGTGATTATGAGTATGTTGTTTGCATACAGATTAGAAATACCTGTACCCAGACTGATATACATTCTGATTGTCAAATACTATCTTCTAGTGACCCACTGAGTTGGGATTTTGATGTTGACCATGTTTGTACAGTAGATGAACAAGTATGTTACCAAGTAACAGCCGTCGTGGTAAAAAGATGTGTTATTGGACAAACTCAAATATGTAGAGACTCCAACAGTCAGTCAAAGTCTTGTGAAGATATTTACAATGGATTTCCATTGCCCTGTGCTTTGGAATAATCATCCTAAACCATTACAGGGAAATTTTCCTGTAATGGTTTCATAATAACAATTTATGTCGTTTTATCGAATAAATATAATACTATTAAGTTTTTTAGCTACTATTGTAATCACAAGCAATGTATATTGTCAACGACAAGCCGACCGTTGGTATTTTGGTCATAATTGTGGCTTGAATTTCAATTTCGGTATACCAGAGGTATTATACAATGGTCAAGCAGAAAGTACATTTGGTGGAGTAGGTACAATGAGTGATTCAATTGGTAATTTACTATTTTACTCCGAAAGTGATACTATCTATACTTCGCAACACGTACCTATGGAAAATGGTGTTGATTTTGTTAACGGTTGGGGACTTCAAAGTAATTTAATTGTTCAATGGCCGGAATCCGATTCCTTGTATTTTGTTTTTAAGACTCCAAATCTTGGCGACGGCCTTGGCCTGTATTATAACATTATAGATATAAGCAAAAATAATGGGCATGGTGCTGTTATTGAAAAAAATATTTTATTGGATTATGCCTGGGATGCAGCTGATAAAGTAACGGCAACACTTCATAACAACAAAAGAGATATTTGGGTAATTACGCGTAAGTTTAGGGATGATAATTTTGCAGCGTTTTTGATTTCCCCTAATGGAATAAATGAAATTCCGGTATTGTCCTCTGCACCTGATATTGAAGGGGAAGTTACAGATGAAGGTTTTATTAAGATTTCATATGATAAAAAGTATCTTTTTTCAAGTTACTGGGCTCCCAAGATTGTAGAAGTTTGTCATTTTAATGATGAGACTGGTGAAATAGAGTTTTTATACAACCTAAATATTGGACGTAATCCGGATGATATTGAATTCTCCCCTGACTCGAAATTTGCCTATATTTCTTATCAGACAGGAACATCTACTCTGGTCACCATTAAGCAATATAATATAGATTACGTTGATGATCCATCATTATTTATTACAACTGCTATCGATATTGGAACTGGTAATGGTTATGCACTTCAATTGGCTACCGATGGTAAAATTTATTGCATAGATAATTCTTCGTATTTACCTGCTCCTGAATATTTTGTTGGAGCAATAAATAAGCCATGGGAATTAGGAATAGATTGCCAGTATGATTCGATGGCAATAAACATGTATCCTGTTAGTACAAGTATGTCTGCACCTAATATTCTTATGGACTATTTATATCGTTTTGAGTTTGAGGGTTTATGCGCAGGGACTCCCTTTCAGTTTACATCCAATTTCAACCCCATTCCCGATTCTATTCAATGGTTTTTTAACGATTTTGGTTCGGGCCTAAACAATGTTTCAAACGAAATAAACCCTATACATATTTTTACTACTGGAGGAATCTATGAAGTGGAGGTAGATGTTTGGTATCCCAATGAAAGGTTTGAGCACACCAGCCGTGAGGTAGAAGTTGCATATGCTCCACAGCCCGATTTAGGGCCGGATACTTTAGTTTGTGTAGGAGTATCCATTACACTCAACGCTGGTGGCGACCCTGGTATGTATTTATGGAGTACAGGCACTTTTGGCCATAATATTTTTAGTATCACTGTTTCCGATACAGGTACATATTGGGTAACTGCCACAAGCAGTGAGGGCTGCAGCCGAAGCGATAGTGTTCATGTGGGGTGGCTTGATAAATCTGTTTTTAATGAAGATAATCTGGTCATCACAGATGCCTCATGTGGTGTAAGCAGCGGCAGCATTATCGGCTTACATGTTGAAGGTGTTGAGCCTTTCATTTATATTTGGTATGATGGTGGTGGTAACATTATAAGCACAGATATAGATCTTGCAGATTTATCAGTGGGCAACTACTATTTACATGTAACAGATGGCAATGGATGTATTACAATATCAAACTCATATACTGTTAACGATGGTGGTGATATACTTATCACATCTATAGATTCTTTATCTTCTCATTGTGGTCAGAGCGATGGTTCAATTAATATTATAGCTAGTTCAGGAACTGGAAACAATCTTGAATATTCTATTGATAATGGCAACACATGGCAATCTAACAACATATTTACAAATCTTTCCTTTGGTGATTATACCATCAGGGTAAAAGATCAAAATGATTGCGAAACAGTTTATGAAAACAACCCAGTTGTAATAAAAAATATAGAAGGGCCACAAGTAACAACAGTAGATGTAACTCACGAAAACGATTATACATCTAATGGTAGGATTTATCTTGAAGCACTTATAGAAAGTGGCAACATCCTATACTCAATTGATTCAGGATACAATTTCCAGACCAATGATGGTTTGTTCGAAAACTTAACGGCAGGCACTTATTATTGCGAGGTGAAGGACGAGTTTGGTTGTGATACAACTTTTATTATAGAGATTCAACGAATTATTTCCCAGATAATTAATGCCATTGCAGGTGATGGATATACTTGTATTGGTAATGCTACTGCAAGCCCGTTACTTCTTACCAATTTTACCAATGTTTATAATTTTGATGTAATCCTTTCATATGATAAAGACTTTGTTGTTTGTGATGGATATATTCAGGTTCATCCTGACCTAGAAGATGGATTCCATGTTAATGTAATACCTGCTCTTGAAGAAGTTCATATAAGCTGGCAAGGCCAATCGCCAACAAGTTTACCTGACAGCTCCTTAATGGCAAAACTTGTATTTAGTGGAATAAATGAAGGCTTATCGCAGGTTGACTGGATAGCTAATCAAGGCGAAAGCCAATTTTATAATGAGAACGGAGAAATTATTAATGCTGATTTTGAATTTGGTTTTGTAATAATATATTCACGTCCCGATATTATGTTTAGTCCAAAGATAGAAGAGGTATGTGAAGGAGAAATGACATTTATAATACCAGATGTGTCTGGTGGAACAGGAGAATATGACTCATATTGGTTGGGCCCTGATAATTTTTCAAGCGATGACAATTTTCTGTTTTTCAGTGAAGCTACATCAAAGATCGCGGGCACATACACACTTACCGTTACCGATACTATCAACTGCGTAGAAAGTAGCAGTATTGAGCTGATTGTATATCAAGGACCAGTCATTGCATTCTCACCCTTCGATACGCTTTGGGTAGATCCGGGGTTTGAACTTGATGCTGGCTATGGTGCTGAGCACTACCTTTGGAATACAGGAGAAACAACTGAAACAATAGTAATTGATAGTAATGGAAGTTACAATGTTGAAGTCATCTCGTTCGAAGATTGTAAGTCATCCGACACAGTACAAATTTTATGGGGGGGTACTCCATTTTATTTACCAAATGCCTTTACGCCAAATGGTGATGGACTAAATGATAAGTTTGCTGCTGTCCAGAAATACGATTACATAAACAAATATCACATAAGCATTTACAATCGCTGGGGACAGATGATATTTGAAACCAATGACATCAACTCCGGTTGGGACGGCACTTATAAAGGCCATCCATGTATGTTAGGCGCATATGTTTACCGTATTATTTACGAAGAATTTGGACAACAACCAATTGAAAGCAAAGTTGTTGAAGGTACTATTATGTTAGTCAGGTAATCAAATCTGGTATTAGACTTAAATAAATTATTTCTTGGACTGAAATAGTTTATAATAAAACTTTAAAAATTAACCGGACATTATGGACAAGAAAAGCCCACGCTTCGCAGTCAAGCACATTGCCAAGTCGCTAAAAGCCTACCCCCAAAACCTAAACTTGTCAATAAGCTTGCCAGTCCTCCCCAGAAAAAAAAAACGCCCAGCTGCCAACAAGCGCTC
>CALDOI010000060.1 GCA_937912115.1 uncultured Bacteroidota bacterium
AAAAGTGAAGCCAGCGAGTAATCAACATAATTTTTAACAAAACCGGAACTATTATTAGAATACTTTTCTTTTATGGCATCAACAAACTGTGATACTACCGACTTATCTCTACTACGATAAATACTGTTAATATTGTTAAAAATAAAATCATTGTACTCAATATTAAAATCCTCTATGGATTGTTGAACTCCACCATCATCAGCCGAAATAATAAATCTAAGGGGAAGTCTGTCGAAAATCGAACCTCTGGATTCGGATGTATCAAGCGGAATAATAATATTATAACTGGATCCGGGGGTTAAATAAAATTCACCCTTCTCTAAACCCAGTGCTAAAAATGCAAACTGTGTTTGGTTTATTTCAAATTGAAGAGAAAAATTACCTTCCGTATCAGTTTCTGTTTGTGCGATTGTTTTTTCAAGATTTGAAAACTCATCAGCGTAAGAAATTATTCTAACTAATTGCTGTGGTTGTTGTTCAGCTTTTCCTGTAATAATCACATTCTGTGAAAAAACAGATAATGATATTATAACTGATAATAGCGTTGCAATTTGCTTAATCATATTTTTTTTCAGTTTTAGGAATAACGAAATACCGGATAATTTATTAGGCTACAGCACTACTTCCTTGGGAATCATGCTGCTGGCATCTCCCCCGTTTCTAATTACATCCCTAATAATAGACGATGATATGGGGGTATATTGTGGCTCAGTAAGTAGGAAAATTGTTTCAATATCATCGGCCAATTTCTTATTAACCTGCCCTATTCCCCTTTCAAACTCAAAATCTGCTGAAGTTCTGAGTCCTCTAAGTATATAGTTTGCATCCTTCTTCCTGCAGAAATCTATGGTTAATCCAGAGTATGATTCAACTACAATTTTTGGTTCTGATTTAAAAATCTGTTCAATCCATGTAATACGTTTCTCAAGTGAAAACATATTTTTCTTTTCAGAATTTATTCCAATACTAATAATTATTTTATCGAAAAGGGGAATTGCCCTTTTAACAATCGAAACATGCCCAAGTGTAATTGGATCGAACGAACCCGGAAAAACCGCTATCCTTTTCATAACCATCTTAAATTAATATATTGTAAAGATAATTGTTTTTTTATGGCGAAATATAATCCTGCCAAAGGCAGACAGGTTTTGATTTGCTGTTAGTGAGATAATTCTGAATTACTCCTTGTATATGGAGTTACATCCTGGGTGGAAAAATCTTTTTCAAGATATTTAAAATACCCTGCAATTGCAATCATGGCAGCATTATCGGTAGTAAATTTAATTCCTGGGATATGAACCTTCCATCCTTCTGTATCGGCCATTTGCTTTAATTCTGTTCTTAACCCAGAGTTGGCCGAAACACCCCCTGCAATTGCAATTTCTTTTATACCTGTTGTGATTGCTGCTTTTTTTAATTTTTCAAGCAAAATCTCAATAATTGTAAACTGCATGGAAGCTGCGAGATCGGCTTTGTTTTTTTCTATGAACCCTTCATCCTCTTTTAGTCTGTCGCGTAGGAAATATAAAAAGGAGGTTTTCAGTCCACTGAAGCTGTAGTTAAGATCGGGCATTCGTGATTTGGGAAATGTGAACGCTAAAGGGTTACCTATATTAGCAAGCTTATCAATCTCAGGGCCACCAGGATAAGGTAAACCCATGATTTTAGCCGACTTATCAAATGCCTCACCTGCTGCATCATCAATGGTTGATCCAATTATTTCCATGTTTGATGGACTGCTTACCTTAACAATCTGGGTATGACCGCCTGAAACAGTTAAACATAAGAACGGAAAACATGGTGAATCAATACCCTCATCATCATCTAAAAAATGAGCTAGTATATGTGCTTTTAAATGGTCAACTTCAATAATTGGAATACCAAGTGCCATGGCAAACGATTTAGTAAAGGATGTGCCTACCAATAGCGAGCCAAGTAAGCCCGGACCACGTGTAAAAGCTACTGCGCTCAATTGATTTTTCTGTATATTTGCCTCCTTAAGGGCAAAGTCAACAACAGGTATTATATTTTGCTGATGAGCCCTTGAAGCTAGCTCAGGGACAACTCCGCCATAAGAACTATGAACAACTTGATTTGCAATAATATTGGATAATACCCTGGTGTTTTTGATTACTGATGCAGAGGTATCATCGCAGGATGATTCGATGCCTAATATATATGTCATTTGAAAAATAAATCTGGCAACAAAAATATTAAAAAAAAACTACTCAAGATTGTACTATATGTGCTTCTTGTTATAGTGATTATACCAATTGCCCTTACGCTGTTTTTTCAAAGTTCACTTGTTCAAACTATTTCAGCCCGACTAGCCGCTGATGTACTGTCAAAAAAACTTGAACAAAAAGTTACTATAAACAGTATACAAATTGGTTTCTTTAGCGGTATAAATATTAATAAACTGGATATCAGAGACCATCATGATAATACGATGATAGGCATAGGAAAACTATCGGCCATGCCTGTTTTTGCCAATTTTAGCTTAAGCCAAATTAATTTTATTCGTATAGATATAGATAGTGCTGAATTTAATTTGGGTTCGTATAAAGGCGAAGATACTAGTAATTTATCGCTCTTACTTCAAAAAGTGAAAGGTGAAGATGATGACTCAAAAGGATCTTTCGGCCTTTACTCAAAGAAGGTAAAACTCACTGGATCAAAGTTTAATATATTTAATGAAGATAAGGAATATGATCAAGGTGAAAGAACAATGGATTATTCTGATATTTTGATCAGCTCCATAAATATTAATATAAACGAATTCAAGATTATCAACGATTCTTTGAATTTCAAGATTGTTAATTTATCGGGTAAAGAAAATAGCGGTATCGTAGTTAAAAAAATGAGTGCCGATTTTATTTTAAGTTCCAAGGGATTATACACAAATAATACTCTACTTCACATTAACAATTCTACTTTTGATGCCGACTTTGGTTTGGAATATTCAAATTATAGCTCATTTGGATATTATATTGATTCAGTGGTTATGATCGCTGATATTCGTCCAACAGATATTGATATGGCCGACATTGGGCATTTTGCCGATATTCTTTTTAAGATGCCCAACAAGATAGGAGTAACCGGAAAACTTATCGGGACAGTAAGTGATTTAAGAGGCAATGAACTTAAAATAAAATATGGTGAAAATACCAGGGTTTCAGGTGATATAAGTATTAAGGGATTACCTGATTTTTTTAATTCGTTTATAGTTGCTAACGATCTAAAAATTACTACAAATGCCGAAGATATAAAGAGCTTCCAACTACCCATAGAAGAAAAACATGTTGATTTATCGGGCATAATACCTAATAATGAACAGCTTACATTGTCAGGTGACTTTAAAGGTTACTATGAAGATTTTAATAGCAACGTGGATATTATTCTTAGCCAGGGTATTATAAAATCAAATATTAAGTTTAAAAACTCGCCTAAACTTGTTGAATTCAAAGCCACACTAGTTGGTGATTCGGTAAATATTGGTAACATCCTAAATCAATCCAAATTGGGCATCAGTAGTTTTAATCTGGTTATTTCGGGCAAAGGCAGATCATTGGAAACCGCTTATTATACAGCATCAGGGAAAATTACAAAAACTGATTTATTAGGTTATAACTACCGAAGAATTGGAATTACTGGCAGCTATTTTAATGATTCGATAGTTTCAAAAATCAGGGTAGGAGATAAGAACTTAATGATGGATGCATCTGTTAAGGCATGTTTGAAAAAAACACCAATTTTTACACTTAATTCTGAAATTGTTGTGGCAAATCTGAATAAATTGAACCTATGGTCTGATCAAAATATTAGTATTTCCTCAATTGTTGAGGCCAAGGTAGTTGGTACAGATATAAAAACACTTAACGCCGACATATCCCTAAGAAACAATAAACTCATTTTTGATGAAAAGGAGTATATGGTTGACAGTATTATAGTATCAAAACATACCAATTCGTTAAATTATACTACAACTGAGATTAACTCAGATATCGTTAGATTTAAAGCTGATGGTGAATACAACCTAACAACCGTAACCGGAAGCATTTTAAATCTTTTTAATAATTATTTTCGTTTTAAACCCGACAAATATTTTGAAACAATTCATGATGATAGTTATGTAAACATAGAGCTACAAGTCCCAAAACCAAAAATCTTTACTGATCAATTTCTATCTGGTGTTGGCATATCACGAAAAACCATACTTAATACGAAATTCAACTTCGTTAACAACTCTGTTGATCTCAATGTAAGAAGCAATCGAGTTAAATTAAACAATATAAAGTTTGATACCGTCAACCTATCTGTTACCAGTAGTAATGATCAACTATTTAGCGAATTCTCAATCTCAAAAATTATTCTCAAAGATAGTACACCAAAGGATAGTACTGTATTTGGAATTGACGATTTCAGTATTTCATCAAGATTTCGCAACGATTCAATAGTATATGGTATCAACTGGGATAACAGAGTTCCTAATCTGAAAAATTTAGGTAATATTGAAGGATATATTTCACAAGTAGCTGATTCTACCAAGTTTAATATCAGCAAAGCCAATGTTTATATAAACGATATATTCTGGAATATCGACTCCAATAACCTTGTGATATTAAATAAAAATAGAATATTCTTTAAAAAATTCTATATCTCAGCTGACAACTCTGAGTTTAAATTAATTGGCACGGTACCACGCTTTGATGGGGACTCGCTGGTTGCTCAGTTTAAGGACTGGAGATTATCCAATTTTGATATTGTTACAAAGCCCATGAATATTGATTTAGATGGTATTATTAATGGCTCATTAAACCTTAGTATGAAGTTGGAAAATCCAACATTAGTTTCCAATATCAGCATATCTGATCTGGGTTTAAACAAAGAATATCTGGGAGATGCACATATTCTGAACACCTGGGATAATAATAGTAATTCCATCTTCATCAGTTCAAATATAACACGTAAAGGAAATGCTGGTGAAGGTGAAATTTTTAAAGCCGATGGATATTATCATCCAACAAAAAAAACTGACAACCTGAATATAGACATATCCTTTAACCGTATAAAATTAGGAACCTTTGAACCATTTCTATCAG
This sequence comes from uncultured Bacteroidota bacterium, assembly GCA_937912115.1. GTDB lineage: Bacteria > Bacteroidota > Bacteroidia > Bacteroidales > F082. Next base: position 5,103 of record CALDOI010000060.1, read on the forward strand.
CATTTGTTGATGAGCTTGAGGGGACAACGTCAGGAAACTTAGCGGTGAGAGGAAGTGTAAAAAAACCCATTATTACTGGATCAGCCGAAATGCATCGTGCTGCGATGAGAGTAGATTATACTAACACAAGGTACTCATTTTCGAATTCAATTGATTTCGTTGAAAATGGAGTAAAATTTGATAAACTTGTGATTTATGACACTCTTGGCAATCAAGCTCAGATTAATGGTAGCTTAACTCACAATTATTTTAAAGACACCAAATTTAACATTGGAATTAATACTCCTGGTTTGCTTTTCTTTAATACCTCAGAACATATGAACGACCTGTTTTATGGTTCAGCAATTGCATCCGGTGATATAAAACTTACAGGCAGTCCATCCAATATTGATCTAAGGATAGATGTACAAACTCAAAAAGGAACTTCTATTGTGCTACCGCTTAACTATTCGGTTGAGATATCGGATAAAGACTATATCATTTTCACGACAAAAGATATTGATACAATTACTAATAATAAAATTCTGAACATTACTGAAGAACATAAAAATAGTAAGCTGGACTACAACATTGATGTTAATTTGGAAGTAACACCAATAGCACAAGTTGGGATTAATTTACCCGACGATATGGGAACTATTGAAGCCCGAGGGACTTCTAACCTTGCACTTGATGTTAATTCGAATGGTAAATTTACGCTAGTTGGTGATTACCTTGTTGAAGATGGGATTTTTAAGTTTAAAATAGGAAACCTGGTAAGCAAACGCTTTATATTGGTGAAAGGCGGTCGCATATCATGGTCGGGAAGCCCATATTCGGCCAATGTAAATATAAAAGGCATGTATAAAGTAAAAACCAGCCTTTCCAGTTTGGGAATTGTATTGGACTCTACTGCATCATATAAAAACAAGGTAAATGTTGAATGTTATGTGGTTTTAACTGGTGAGTTACTCAACCCCAATATTAAGTTCGAAATAAATATACCAAATCTTGACCCTGATCAGCAAAGACAAGTTTTCTCTGAATTAGACACTACAAACACAGCAATGATGAACCAACAAATGATTTCATTGCTCGTTTTGGGAACATTTAGCTTCAATAATGCAGCCAATGTTAGTCTGCAAAGCTCTTATTACAATGTAATTGCAAACCAATTAAGCAGCCTTCTTTCAAATATAAGCGACAACGTGGATGTAGGACTTAATTATAAACCCGGTGATGATGTATCACAAGAAGAATTTGAGGTGGCTCTTTCAACCCAACTTTTTGATGATCGACTCACCATAGACGGGAACTTTGGCATGACCTACGACCGAACCGAACAAAGCGCAAGTAATATTGTAGGTGATGTTGATATTGGTTATAAATTAACTCCAGATGGCCAATGGGTACTTAAAGTATTTAACCATTCCAACGTTAATTCGTATTATAATAATAACAATTACGATCAAACATCTCCTTATACTCAAGGAGTTGGTATTGCTTTTAGAAAAGATTTCAATAATATCGCCGGCCTTTTTGCATCCAAGAAAAAGAAGAATAAGGAGGAGAAAAAGTCAAACAAGGAATCCATAAAAAAGGAAGATGAAAACGATAAGGAGTTATAAGTTTGCTATACTAATTGGCATAACTATGGCTATGTTAAATGTTAATGCCCAAATAAGTATCGACTCATTAAATATTGGATTACCCATTAATCGTGAATATACTGAGTATATTTGGCTTGGAAAAGGAATGGGTGTACCATTATTAAAAATAACATCAAGTTTTGGCGGAGCAATAGTTACATATCTTGATTCGGCACGTATTGTCCCATCATCAGTTGATAATAATAAACTCTCTAATTTCAACATAGTTGTCTATCCAAATCCAACGAGCCAGATTATTAATTTTGAAATTGAACATTTAACTAGTTCTGAAATAAAACTTGAAATCTATAATTTATCGGGTCAATCTGTAGGTGGCGATACTTATTATTGTAACCCATCTGAATCTTGTAATCAACAAATAGATCTGAGCAAATTTGATCTTAACAATGGTAATTACAACCTGAGATTTACCATCGACAACCAACATTTCTCAAAAAAAATTATACTCTATTAAACTCATTTATATACACAAATCATAAAACCCAAAACTCAAAACTCAAATGCCCCTAAAAGTCTACAAATCTTCAGCCGGATCAGGTAAAACAACAACCCTTGTTAATGAATATTTGAAAATAGCATTGGATCCTGCAAAGTCATTTAGGCATATTCTGGCCATAACCTTCACAAATAAGGCTGCCAATGAAATGAAGATAAGGGTTATTGAAACGCTTAAAGATTTAATAGATGAAGACAGAGAACCATCTCAAAAGTTATTGGTTCTAATAAATGAGCTTAATCTGGATTTATCGATAATCAGAATTAGAGCTCAAAAATTGCTTTCACAAATACTCCACAATTATGATGAGTTTGCCATAAGCACTATCGACTCATTTATACATAGAATAATACGAACCTTTGCAACGGATGTTCAGCTACCTCAGAACTTTGAAGTAGTTATTGATGATGATGACATTATACCCGACATAATTCAGAATCTATACGATAAAGTAGGTAAGGATAAGGAATTAACAAAAGTGCTTGTTGGTTTTGTGATGGATGAGGCAGATGAAGAAAACAGTTATGATCCCACCCACAAATTTGTTGGATTTATTAAGCATCATATGCAAGAGGATGGTTTTGAGCATATAAACAAACTCGCAAAACTAAACTTTAACGAACTAAGCAGCATAATTACAAGACTAAAAAAGAAAATTGAATTTCTGAAATCGGATACCATTAAAACTGCCACCTCAGCGGTTGTTTTGTGCAGCGAAAATAATTTAGAAGTTAAGGATTTTTACCAGGGTTCCAGAGGCATATTGGCATACTTTGATAAAATAAGCAAATTCAATGTAAGTGATGAAAAACTATTCCCCGGGTTGAAAATACAGGAAACAATTAATGATGAAAAATGGTTCGCAGCAAAAGTTAACAATTCAACTCAAAATTCAATATTAGCAATCGCGCCTAGACTAACCAGCTACTTCCATGCTATTGTTGGTAAAATTGAAGAATATTTTTTTTACAGATTAATTTATAGCAAAATATACTCTTTAGCTTTAATTCATGAAATAAGAAGCTTATTTATAGGCTTTACCGAAGAAACCGGCAAGGTTCATATTTCAGAATTTAATAAAAAGATCAGTAATGAAATTGCCGACCAGCCTGTTCCATTTATTTACGAACGTTTGGGGCGAAAGTATCGCTACTTTTTAATTGATGAATTTCAGGATACATCGGTATTACAATGGCATAACATTCTTCCGCTAATAGATGAATCGCTTTCATATGGTAATTTCAATATGCTTGTTGGAGATGCAAAACAGGCAATCTACAGATTTAGAAGTGGTGAAGTGGAACTTTTTTCGAGTTTACCCGATCTTTATAAAAATGACGGTTCAGAGTTGGCATTAACTCGGCAAAATCAATTTCGTCAAGAGTACGAAGAAATTATTCTATCAACAAACTGGAGATCCCATTCGGAAATAATAAGATTCAACAACGATTTCTTTAGGATACAAACTGAACTTCTATCCGAAAGAACAAAACATATATATAAACATCTTGAACAGGAAATTCCAGAAAACGATAAAAAAGGAGGCTTGGTATCAATAAACTTTGTTGAGGCAGAAAACGCTGAAGACTTTAACACAAAGAAACTTAAAAGCATTAAACATTTTGTAGATATATTACTAGAAAAGAAATTTGATAATAAAGATATTTGCATACTGTGTCGCGCCCGAAAAAGCACCATCGACATTGCCGGTTATTTAATTAAAAATAACTATGATGTGGTATCTTCTGAATCGTTATTACTCTCAAACTCGCCCAAAGTAAGACTTATAATTGCTTTTTTTAAACTGATAGTATATCCCGATAATGAATTAGCCACCGCCGAATTTATTGATAATTATATAAACATTATTGATTCTATCTCTTCTTTCGACAACGACTTTAACTCGATTAAAAAAAACAAGAAGAACGGCATAAACAAAATATTCGATCACTACAATATAGCGGCTAATTCTGACGAACTACTTGCACTTTCTACATACGAAATTGCTGAATTTGTACTTCGGGAGATAATCAAAACTAATAGTGCTGATGTTTTTATTCAATTCTTTTTAGATTTTATTTCAGAAACAGGTTTGCCTTTGGATGGGTTCCTTTCCCGATGGGAAGTAAAAAAGGAGAAGCTTTTTATTACGATGTCGGATGATATAGACGCCATCAAAATAATGACAATTCATAAGGCAAAGGGACTTGACTTTCCAGCAGTAATAGTGGATGCGTCAAATACAAAAAATCAAAACACAAAAAGTGAGTATTGGGAGAACCTTGAATTAAAAGATTTTGAAGAGCTAAAAGTTGGGCTATTACCATTGAATAGAAAACTTGAGCTTGTTGGCAGATCGAATATTTATGAAGAAGAGGCTTCTAAAACTGAACTCGATTTTTTGAATATTGTATACGTGGCTTTCACACGTCCTCAAAAAGCCCTATTTGCAATTGGCCAAATTCAACAAGGGAATATAAGGGATATCTTCTCCAAGTATCTTATCAATTATTTGAAGACTAAGGGCATCTGGGACAATAACAAATTAAGCTATAACATTGGTGAACTTGCAGTTCAGGAAATAACAACATTCAACGAAGTCAATAAAACCATTAATCTTGAAGATTTTGTTTCTTCGAAGTGGACCGATTTGATAACTGTAGCATCAACCGAAGATATCACAACAGAAATATTAGAAGGCAGTTCATCCAGATCCTATGGAAAGCTAATCCACAAAATATTGGCTGAAATTGAGACTGTAGATCAACTAAGTCCATTATTGGTTTACTTATCAGAATCCGGAATATTAACAAAAAACGAAATACAAATTATTGAAAGTATTGTAACCAGCGTAATTACTCACCCAGAATTAAGGAACTACTTTCAAAAAAATATCATTATAAAAAATGAGACGGAAGTTATGCTTGATAATGGTGATATAGTTCGCCCCGATAGGGTGGTAATTGATAATGAAGTATTAACGATAATCGACTATAAAACGGGAGAAGAAAAGAAACAGGATTATAATCAGATTAAAAATTATCGGGATGCTTTTTCAAAACTCGGCTATAAACACATCCAAACAAAACTAGTTTACATTGGTGATGTAATCAGAGTAGTTGGTGGTTACTAGTAACTTATCAGAGAATGGTAAAGGAATTTAAATATTTTCTACTTGTGCTTTTTGTAATTGGGAGCAGTCAAATTTATAGCCAGATTACAGCTATGTCGTTTAATATCAGATACGATAACCCTGGTGACAAAGAAAACTGGTGGGAAGACAGAAAAATAGAAGTTGTTGATCTTATGGAATACTATCATCCGGATTTTATCGGAATTCAGGAAGGGCTGTTAAACCAAGTTGAATATATTAACACGAATACTTCAAATTATAATTACGTGGGAGTTGGCAGAGACGATGGAGATGAAAAGGGTGAATTTTCAGCAATTTATTATGATTCATGTAAATTCGAATTAGTACTAGCAGAGACCTTCTGGCTTTCGGAAACCCCCGACACTATCTCTGTTGGCTGGGATGCATCAATGGAAAGGATATGCACATATGGATGTTTCAAAAATATAATAACAAATGACACCATTTATATTTTTAATTCACATTTCGACCATATTGGAATCATTGCACAAAAAATGTCAGCTGAATTAATTATAAATAAAATTTATGATTATGGGCTGATTAACTCAAAGATAATAGTAATTGGTGATTTTAATTGTGAGCCTGATAATGAACCAATTAAAATTTTGAATAATTTGTTGGATGATGGAATGGATATAGCCGCGGAAAAATTGATTGGACCCAAAGGAACATTCAATAAATTTGATATTAGTTTTGTTCCCATAAGTAGGATCGATTATATTTTCACTAAAAATCTAGAGATTAAATCATACCGTCATATTGACAATAAAAGGAAAAATAATCTTTGTATTTCAGACCATTTGCCGGTTATGATAGAAACGCTAAACACTAAAACAAACAGGGGCTTACAATAAACCTATTTGCTCTCCTAAGCCGTGAAGAACTCAGACTTAATCGATTTTTACGATATTTGGGAAAGCTTTGCTGAAGCAGTAAACAACTTATTTTTATTGGGGAGCTAAACATACTGACAACATGAAGCTTAGTGTTCTTAGTCAGTAATGACTCATGCTAAAAAGATAAAATTTATACAGCAAAAGCTTCGCTAATTATTAACTTATTTAGATTTTACCAAGAATATATACTATGAAAAGGCAATTTATACTCATTCTAATTATTACCATTTTTAGTTGCGGTTGGTTCCATGCTAGTGCACAATACGGGCTGCGCCTTTCATACATAAAACACTCTGGCGATATGGGCTATTTAGTTAAGCCTGCTATCGGATATGAGCTTGTATTAGCATCAACCAACATAAGTGACCGGTTTCAGGGAAATGGTTGCATTGGATTTATGTCGTTAAACACATGGCTTGATACGGTTCCAACAGGCACCTTCTTACATAATGATGATGGTATTACTTTACTACCTTCTTATATGGTATATCACGATATTACAGTTTTTATTTTTGGTATTAATCTTGAATACAAAATTCTCGACCGCCGCTTCACACCTGTTGTAGGAGCAGACATATATATGAATCTCATTGAATACGATTATGACAACTTTGTTCCAAATTTAGTTAGCTCAAGCGTCACCAACGAACATGCCGGAAGCTTTAGTATACTACCTCGTATTGGCGTTTCGTACGAAATCAATGAACGTTTTTTGTTTCGTTCAGGCTTTGGAAAAAATCTGGGATTTGATAACAATTTTAATAGTATATACTTCTGGAAATCCTATTTTGAAGCTATATTTTATTTTTAATAACGTATCTTTTAAGAAATGAAAAGAAAATACTACACATTGTCCCCTACCATGGTACCTAAAATATTATTAATTTTTACAACAATCATTATTATAACAATTGCTGGTTGTGGAAAGTTCGATTTATTTGATGACATGAGCAAAAGCTTACCTCTTGTCGAAATTATTTCTGTTGAATCATATCATGACTCAACCTTACTAATTGGTAATATTATAAGTGAGGGAGCCGCAGAAGTAACAGTTTGTGGATTCAGCTATAACTCAAAAAACTATCCAAACATGGCTGATAATCAGATTCTATTAAATGGATCCTCGGGCCAGTTTGCTTTTCTTACAAATGAGCCCATACGCGATTCAAACTATTATTTTACAGCTTTTGCATATAATGAATACGGATACAAACAAAGCGAATCTATTTTTTATAAAATTCCTGCTCCGGCGCCACCACATATTCCATGTACACTCAACGACAATAGTATTGTAGACAATTTCATAACATATGATATTAGCGATATTAAATCAGGTTGGTCCATCTTAGATGGTTTCAGGGTGATAGCTTCTTACTCACATAACAAAGAATTGCAATTGTTCTTTCATGAAAGACCACAAAACGGAATATATTCATTGTGCAGTTATAATATGTTTCACTCCAACGAAGATGCAATGGAATTGGTTTTTGCAAAAATATATTTCTATTCTGGATCTTTTGAAGTTAAACCAGATGGCCTTATTTATGTTGAAGAGTTAAATGATACCACCATCTCAATCACATGTTGCGAGATGATTTATACAGGATATTCCTCTGAATTCACAATCACAAGTAGGATAATAGTTGATGACCTTTAGTTAAGAAAGATGAATAGTAACATGAAACCACAAAAAATAGTTTGCATGGGCGATAGCCTAACCGAAGGTTATGGAATTAGGCAAGGTTGCAGTTGGCCTTCCATTTTAAACCACATATTACCCCACGAATTTATCAATAGCGGAATTAGTGGGGATACAACGGCCGGTATGTTAGCCCGATTTCATGAAATGGTTATTACTCATAAACCTGAGTATGTTATTATTATGGGTGGGACAAATGACATCAGTTTTAATGTACCCGACAATCAAATCATTGGCAATATAGTAGCAATGACTCGTTTGGCACGGCATCATAATATTCAATCCATAATAGGCTTACTACCACCTTTTTTCATACCTAAAGAATATGAGGATGACTCATTATTCGTAGAGCTACCTGTACTCTACAAACGTCTTATAGAATATCAGGATACCCTCCATAAGTTTATTCTTGTTGATGAGCAACCCAATATCGATTTTTCAAAAAATATGCTCCCCAATTTTTATCTCTCTGATGGTCTTCATCCCAATGAAAAGGGGCATGAAGTTATGGCTGAAAATGCAAAGGAACAATTAGTTCGTATTTTTGAAGCCGAATAAATTATTGGGAACTTTTGTTAGTTAAAACTTTAATTTTGAAAGTATACCGAACAATGTCCGATACTGAACACATGCTGGTTAAAACCGTACAAATTTACATTTGCTGTCAATCCACCTCAAATATAAACAACTGTTATAACGCAATCTACAAAGGTGGCACAATATTGGCTTTCAGTATTTCCTTTATAATAAATCATACTTAAAATGAAAAAAATACTATTTGGATTAGTGCTGTTATTCAGCATAAATCTGGTTGCTCAAGAAGATGCCAGATTATTAAGATTTCCTGCCGTACATGGACAAAAGGTTGTTTTCACTTATGCCGGCGACCTTTATCAAGTACCACTAACCGGAGGAACAGCACGTAAATTAACAAGTGATGTGGATGGTTATGAAATGTTTGCTCATTTCTCACCCGATGGAAAAAATATAGCGTTCACAGGACAATATGACGGGAATACTGAAGTCTTTATGATCCCAGCTCAAGGCGGAGTTCCTGAAAGATTAACCTATACGGCTACTCTTGGCCGAGATGATATAAGTGATAGAATGGGACCTAACAATATAGTAATGGCCTGGAGAAATAATAACGACATAGTTTATCGCTCACGTAAGCAAACCTTCAATTCATTTAAGGGTCAGTTGTTTCAGGTATCGAAAGAAGGTGGACTTTCCGATGAGTTACCATTACCATCAGGTGGTTGGTGCTCATTTAATGATGATGGAACAAAAATGGCCTACAACAGGGTTTTCCGTGAATTCCGAACCTGGAAATACTATAAAGGAGGAATGGCCGATGATGTTTGGATTTATGATTTCAAGACTAAAAAAACGATCAACATTACCAACAACGATAATCAGAATATCTTCCCAATGTGGCACGGAGATAAAGTTTATTTCCTAAGCGACAGAGACAGAACCATGAATTTGTTTGTATACGACCTGAATACTAAAACCACAACCAAAATCACCAACTATACTGAGTATGACATTAAGTTCCCATCACTCGGTAATGAATCTATCATTTTTGAAAATGGCGGATATATCTATAATTACGCTTTCGCGGATGGGAGCACAACTAAAGTTACTGTTAATATAAACAACGACTTCACTACCGGCCGAGATGAGCTTAAAGATGCATCCAAAATGATTAATTCATGGGCAGTTTCTCCAGATGGAAAAAGAGTTGTTTTTGGAGCTCGTGGCGATGTGTATACTGTTCCCGCAAAAACAGGAATCACACGTAATCTAACTGAATCTTCAGGTGTTCACGACCGCAATGTTGAGTGGTCTCCAAAGGGCTTATACATTTCCTTTATTAGTGATAGAACCGGTGAAGATGAAATATACATCCAAAACCAAGATGGAAAAGAGGAAGCAATTCAGCTTACTTTCAACTCCGATACTTATAAATACAATCCAATTTGGTCACCGGATGGCAAGTTACTATTGTGGGGTGATAAAATGGGCAGATTAAATTATATGGATATTGACACAAAAAAGGTTGTTGTTGCTGACGAATCTGATTCTTGGGAAATCCGAGATTACGCCTGGGCTCCCGACAGTAAATGGATAGCCTACACATTACCACAATCTCAAACTGTAAATCGTATTTATATTTATAGCTTAAGTTCTGGAAAATCAGTGCCTGTAACTGACCTTTGGTATAACTCAGGCCAACCCACATTTGACACGAATGGTAAATATTTATTCTTTACCTCCGATCGTGATTTCAATCCAATTTACAGCCGTACCGAATGGAATCATGCATATCATGATATGAGTGGAATATATTTTGTAACGCTCGAGAAATCAACACCTTCACCTTTTGAACCTGAAAATGATGAGGTTGCAGTTAAAAAAGAAGCAGCTTCTGACAAAAAAGATAAGAAAGATGATAAAGATAAAAAAGATGATACATCTGCCAAAGAAGACGGGGTAACAGTTAATATTGATTTTGATGGAATAATAAACCGAATAATTGCCCTTCCTGTTAAAGCAGCAAACTACTGGAGCATTACAGCAATTGATAATAGTGTGTATTATATTGAATACAAATCAGGCGGTGATGGAGCAGTAATGAAATTATTTGACTTAAAAAGTAAAAAAGACACTGAACTTGGTCAAGTCGGATCTTATATCGTTTCGGCTGATAACAAAAAAATGTTTGTTAATATGAAAGGTAAATACGCTGTTATCGACCTTCCAAAGGGCAAGGTAAAACCAACCGAATTTCTCGATCTATCGAACATGAAAACTATGGTTAACCTTAAGGAAGAATGGACTCAAATTTACAACGAGTCATGGAGACAAATGCGTGATTTCTTCTATGCTCCAAATATGCACGGACTCGACTGGCCATCAATTCAAAAGAAATATGATGTCCTTCTGCCATATGTTAACAATCGAAACGACCTGAATTATATTATAGGCGAAATGATTGGTGAATTAAGCGTTGGTCATGCATATGTACTTGGTGGCGATAAACCAAAACCAAACCGCATTAAAACAGGACTACTAGGTGCTAAAATCAGTAAAGATGATTCAGGGTATTTTGTTATTGATGAAATACTTATGGGCGAAAACTGGACAAAAGGAGCTCGATCACCATTAACAGAAGTTGGTGTTGACGTTAACAAAGGCGATTACATCATAGCTATTAATGGAAAATCACTTAAAGAAGTTGATGATATATATAGCATGCTTATTGGTACTGCTGATCAACAAGTAATATTAACCATTAATTCAAAGGGAAGTACTGATAGTGCACATGATGTTATCATAATCCCAACCGATGATGAATCCAAATTGTATTATTATACTTGGGTAATTGAAAATACTGACAAAGTTAGTAAAGCAACCGATGGTCAGGTTGGCTATATTCATATACCTGATATGGGACCTGACGGTTTAAATGAGTTTGTAAAACATTTTTATCCTCAACTAAACAAAAAAGCTCTTATTATTGACGATCGTGGAAACGGTGGTGGAAATGTTTCTCCAATGCTAATCGAGCGATTAAACCGTGAACTAACTTTATACGGAATGTCAAGGAATAATAATGTAAACACAAAACCAGCTCAAATGATGCTAGGGCCAAAAGTATTGCTATTGGACAATTACTCAGCATCCGATGGGGATCTATTCCCCTACCAGTTTAAAAAACTAAAGATGGGCACATTAATTGGAACTCGCTCATGGGGTGGTGTAGTTGGAATACGTGGTTCAATGCCATTTATTGATGGTGGTGACTTACGTCGTCCTGAATTTGCTCCTTTTGATGAAAATGGCAATTGGGTTATCGAAGGTTATGGTGTTGAACCCGATATTGTTATTGATAACGATCCCGCTAAGGAATATGCAGGTGAAGATGAACAATTGAATAAAGCAATTGAGGTAATACTTGAGCAGTTAAAAGACTATAAGCCATTACCCGAAATACCAGCTTATCCTGACAAATCAAAATAATCAATAATAGTTGTTTGAAACAAAAAAATATCAGCAGATTAAATGTTAGTGAATACCGGAAGTCCATCAAATTGATGGGCTTCTTTTTTTGTAATTAGGTGAATAAGTATACATACAACTTTTTATAAAAATACACGTTTATAAAAAAAAGCAAAAAGGAAAATGCAACTAATAACACGAACAATACTAACAGGTATACTTGCTTTTGGTGCTATAATAAGCTTTGAATCATTCCAAGATAGAGCCCATACAAATTACAATTCATCAAGTGATTGCTATCAAACACCTGAAGAGCCTGTAATTGACTGGGACAAAAATATTAAATTAGTACAATCTGACTTCAAAGCAAAAAGCAAGGGCACATCAGGATTTGCCGTTGCAACCACAGCAAGTGCGTTTGGATTTAGTATTGTTGATGAAAATGGAGAAATTAGCGGAAATATTTATGTCCGTTTCTATTGTGATCGGTCGTGGTGGAATCCTGAATATAAAGATAGTGAACTACTGGATGATGTTCTGGAACACGAGCAGCTTCATTTCGATATTTGTGAGCTATACGGACGCAAACTCTATAAAGAAATAATTATACTGCGTAATTCAGGCAGACTTAACAACAAACACATCGACAGATTATATACTAAAATTGAAAAGCAATACTCCGATTTTCAGGATAAATACGATGAAGAAACTAATCATAGCATTAATCGTAAGGAACAAGTCAAGTGGAATAAACGGATTAAAAAAGAGTTAGCCCAATTATCTATTTACTCTGATTATCGGAGTTTTT
>CALDOI010000061.1 GCA_937912115.1 uncultured Bacteroidota bacterium
ATTCTCAATTGTTGGAGCTTGTTGATTTGGCTCGAACTACACCATCATCAAAAAATCGCCAGCCTCTTAAATACTTATTAATCACAAATGAAGATGATGCTAACTTTGTTTTTAGTCAGTTAAAGTGGGCGTGGTATTTAAAAAAATGGGATGGGCCATCAAAAGAGGAGCAATCTCCTGCCTATATTGTAATGTGCATCGATACAAATTTAAACGATCAGGCATTTATTGATGCTGGAATTGCGGCTCAAACTATACTGCTGGGGGCGGTTGAAAAACAACTTGGTGGATGTATAATTAGGACGGTAAACAGATTTGCCATCTCAAAACATTTTAATCTTCCAAATAACTTTGATGTTGTTCAAGTTATAGCCATAGGATATCCAAACCAAGATATTGAGCTTACAACTATTGACGAAGGTGGCTCTATTGAATATTATGAAGATAATAAGGGAACACATTATGTACCAAAACGTAAGCTCGAGGATATTATAATTATAACTGAGCGTAACAGCAATAAAGAATAAACTTTTCCAACTATTTATCTAATTTTTATCGATCATTAATTAGTACTTTTGCTGTGTTATAGCTGCAAGCACAAATTAGTTAAAAACGCTGTTTATTTAAGACTATCATACAATGGCTCAAAAACCATCAATACCAAAAGGAACAAGAGATTTTTCTCAAGAGGAGATGATGAGGAGAAACTATATTTTCGATACAATACGGAATGTTTTTCAGAAATATGGTTATCAACCAATTGAAACTCCTGCAATTGAGAACCTATCAACCTTAACGGGAAAATATGGTGAAGAGGGCGACCGACTATTATTTAAGATTCTTAATTCTGGTGATTTTTTGAAGAAAACAACACCCAACGAATTTAATAACCCTGATCTAAATAAGATTACTTCAAAGATTTGTGAAAAAGGACTTCGATATGATTTAACAGTCCCATTTGCTCGTTATGTTGTTCAAAACCGAAACGATATCACCTTCCCTTTTAAAAGATATCAAATTCAACCGGTGTGGCGCGCCGACAAACCCCAGAAAGGAAGATATCGCGAGTTTTATCAATGCGATGTTGATGTTATTGGAAGCAACTCATTGGTAAATGAGGTTGAGCTAGTTCTAATTATTGATGAGGTTTTTACCAAACTTGGCATCGATACCAAAATAAAAATAAACAATCGAAAAATATTAGCCGGAATTGCTGAAGTTATTGGCGAAGTAGATAAAATTATTGATATTACTGTTGCCATCGACAAACTTGATAAGATAGGTCTTGAAAAAGTAAACGAGGAATTATCCACCAAAGGTCTTTCGGCTGATTCCATTGAAAAATTACAACCAATATTAAATCTTGAAGGACTCTTGAAAGATAAGTTTCCGAAGTTAATGGAAATATTAGCTGATTCGGAGATTGGAATGAAAGGACTACATGAGATAATGACAGTGCTAAAACATATTAAGGAACTAGATCTAAAAAATAAATGGTCGTTCGATCTCACCCTTGCCCGGGGATTAAATTATTATACCGGTGCTATTTTTGAAGTTGAGGCCAAAGACATTCAAATTGGAAGTATTTGTGGTGGTGGTCGTTATGATGATCTAACTGGAATTTTTGGTTTACCTGATGTATCTGGTGTAGGAATTTCATTTGGTGCCGACAGAGTGTATGATGTTATGAATGAACTCGGTCTATTTCCAAAGGATAGCATATCAACATCTCAGATAATGCTAGTTAACTTTGGTGAAGAAGAGGAAAAGTATTGCTTAAAAATTCTAAAGAAAATTAGAAAAGCAGGCATCCATGCAGAGCTTTATCCTGATTATGCTAAAATGAAAAAACAAATGAAATATGCCGATCAAAAATCAATACCAGCAGTACTACTTATTGGTGTTGAAGAAATGGAATCTGGATTATATACCTATAAGAATATGCATACCGGTGATCAACAGAAAGTAAATCTTGATCAATTACTGGAAATTTTAAAAAACTAAAATATAATGTCAGTTCAAATACATACCATAAGCTCCGAAAAATTAACTTTCAGAAAAGTATTCGATATCATAACTGGTAATTATAAATTAAAATTATCAAATGAATCGATAGATAAGATTAATATATGCCGAGATTATCTGGACAATAAAACTAAGGATCACAACACTCCCATTTATGGTATAAACACAGGTTTTGGTGCACTCTATAACAAAAAGATATCGAAAGAAGATTTGGGTAAATTGCAGGAAAATCTTGTGAAATCGCATGCTTGCGGTATTGGAGATGAAGTGCCCCAGGAAATTGTTAAATTAATGATATTACTTAAGGTACAATCATTATCCTATGGCCATTCGGGTGTACAGTTAAGTACTGTAAAACGGCTTATCGATTTTTTCAATAACGATATAATCCCTGTTATTTATCAATTGGGGTCACTTGGTGCATCAGGTGATTTATCGCCTCTGGCTCATATGTCATTACCATTGCTGGGACTTGGGGATGTTTACTTTCAAGGTGAAAAAATAAAATCTGATAAAGCACTCAGTCACCTTGGTTTTGAACCATTAACACTTAAATCGAAAGAAGGACTGGCATTACTTAATGGCACTCAATTTATGAGTGCATATGGTGTGTATTCACTGATAAAATTATTCAGATTATCAGAATTAGCTGATATTATTAGTGCCATTTCGCTCGATGCTTTTGATGGCAGAATAGAACCATTTTTTGATGAGATTCATCAAATCCGACCTCATCGAGGACAAATTCAAACAGCCGACCGGTTTAGAAATCTTCTGGAAGGCAGTAGCTTAATCACACAACACAAAGAGCATGTTCAGGATCCATATTCGTTCCGTTGTATACCACAAGTTCATGGTGCTTCAAAAGATTCGATTAACTATGTAAGTTCGGTTTTTTCAGCTGAAATAAATGCTGTTACCGATAATCCAACAATTTTCCCTGATAAGGATTTAATTATTTCCGGGGGTAATTTCCACGGGCAACCGCTTGCCCTTGCTCTTGACAATATGGCCATAGCTGCTGCCGAATGGGGAAACATAAGTGAACGCAGAACCTATCAATTATTACATGGCAAACGTGGTCTGCCTCCATTTTTAGTTGCAAATCCGGGTCTTAACTCCGGATTTATGATTCCACAATATACTGCTGCTTCAATTGTAAATCAAAACAAGCTACTTTGCACTCCAGCCTCTGTTGATTCGATTGAATCATCACAAGGACA
>CALDOI010000062.1 GCA_937912115.1 uncultured Bacteroidota bacterium
GCTTTTGATTCGGTGATGTCGTATTTCCATACAAGAATAATAGCTATGAATGCAGCTATAATTGGGATTACAATATCTGCAATTCTAAGATTTGTTAGAGTTTCGGCAGTCTGTACCTGAACAGCTTCATTAAATCCAATATAATGTAAAACAACCCCACTGGTTAGCATTGCTATTGCAATTCCTAGTTTTACCATCCACCAGTAAACAGCTCCAAACATACCTTCACGACGTTCACTGTTATTCAACTCGTCTAAATCACAAACATCTGCTGTCATCGACATCATTAATGTAAACAAGCCTCCTATTCCGAATGAAAGAAATGGTATTGGCATAAACATCAGCCATGGATATTCCGGATTAAAACCCCACCATTTTAAAGCATATCCAATAACTGATAAAAGCGTGGCAATAATAAAAGCATTTTTTTTACCAAATTTTTCTGATAATTTAGTAACAATAGGTATAACAAAAAATGCTGTTCCGAAAGCACTTACTGTACCAAACCATGCAGGCCAAGATCCTGCGGCAACAGTGTCACCATTAAATAGATAATAGACTATTATGAAGAAAGAAAACTGAGCAATAGTTTGAAACCCGTTAAAAACAAAAAAAGTAGCCCCACAAAGTTTAAGAAAAGGCTTGTTTCTCAACGTTAACATTATGCCTCTAAAAAACTCTTTTGTATTAGCAGCCATATTATTTATTGATAAATCCTTCATTTTATCTTTTTCAGGAACAATCATTTCTTTATTAAAAAGTGCAGGAAGAATTCCCAAAACCATACATATCGCACCTACCCAGATCGAAAGATTTCTGGCCCCCTCGGGTGCAGAATCGTATATTGACTGATCGTAAATAATTACCCAGAACCAGGGAGCAAGCATCCATGCAGCTTGTGCCATAAATTGTGAAACAGCCATTAAGCGAGTTCTTTCGTTATAATCTGGAGTCATTTCGTAACCCAATCCAATTAGGGGAGTAGCAAAAACGGTATATCCGATGTAAAAGAAAAATGATACCGTTAAAAAATAAAAGAAGTTGTGGGTCTGGGAGTTCTCAGGGTATAGTTGCCACATCACCATAAACGAAACACCAGTTATTACACTTCCTAATAGTATATAGGGTTTTCTGCGTCCCCATTTTGATTTGGTATTGTCTGAAATAAAACCCATTATCGGGTCTGTTAAAGCATCCATGAGTCGAGGAAGTGCTCCTAATAAACCAGCAAGTATTGGATTCATTCCTAGTGACATAACCAGTACCACCATAAATACACTTAAGGCCGCATTAAATAAATTATTGGCCAAATGACCTGAGCCAAATGCAAGTTTTTGTCCAAAAGGGACAATATCTGATGGTGCTGTTTTATAGTGGGCCATTTAATTAGTTATTAGTTGTGCTTTTATTACTTCTTTAGGATTCCTGTCAACTGTATATAACCCCCAGTGTTTTTCCGCACCCATCATATTATTAGTTTCACCTTTCCAATCTTCATCGAATGCCTCGAACCAGAAAGTTGTAATATTCATCTCTTGGGTCCATGACATGAATTCGTTATAATATTGTTTCTGTTTTTCTTCACTTGCCCGCTCACCAAATTCGTATGCCACTGAAGGCCAACCAGCCTCAGTAATTACAATTTTGGCGTTGGGGATTGTCCGTTTCACTTCTTCTAAATTCTCGATGGAAAAGGATAATCCTTCGTTTATATCTTTACCTTCCCATATGGGGTAAATATGTACTGAAACAAAGTCAACTACCTTTGCCAATTCTGCACCATTATCGGCCCACCACTTATAATTATCGGCAACGGTAACATCTTGATAGATGGACTTTTTTACTTTTTGCACATAAGTGATAATAGTATCGGTATTAACTTTATGATCATTCCAATCAACCAACGCTTCATTACCAACATTTACAGCAACTACAATATCTTTAAACTCGTTGGCCAGGGATATTCCTTTTTCAATTTCAACTAAGTTAAGTTTCTTGTTTTGCTCAAGCTCATCCTGTGGAATTGGTTCTGTTAGCCAACTACAGGTATTATGATTACTAAGTTCAGCTCTTAACCAAATACCAAGCATTACCTTAATGTTGATATTGTTTTCTTCAATTACACGTAATACCAATTCAGAATTTTCACCGCTATCATATATTCGGATAAGCTGAAAATTTAATTTTTCAGATAGAATTTCAAGATCTTCCAGTACCTCTTCGTATGATGGGTTTTTTGCTCCATCTCCTCTATCTGGATGCTGTCCGGTTCTAAACCCTGAGTAACAAATTGCTTTTGATTTACCAACTAATAAATCATTTTTCGCTTGTATAAGTCCTTCTGTTTGATGAACAGATTCTTCCATAATTTTTTGGCTTGTATTCTTTTTTAGTGCACATGAAAACAGGCTTATTAATATTATAATAAACATGAGGTTACCTATCCGGGTAATACTTCCATCTATTTTCCCAATTTTCATATTTTTCATTATTAGGTTTCTTTAAAGCTAAACCAGATGCTCATATTAGTATTTTATTTTTTTATTATTATCCCACAGTCCCCAGTATGCACCTACATCGCCTTCATCATCAATTTTCCATGATTCATCAAA
>CALDOI010000063.1 GCA_937912115.1 uncultured Bacteroidota bacterium
ATAAAGAGCTTGCTAACTCAACAATGCAGATGCTTCATAAAAATGAAATGCTTATTACACTAAGGGATGAACTTAAAAAGCTTGCAAAGCTAATTGACTCCGAAACCCATAAACATGATATAATACGACTTGTTAGAGGTATTAACAAGGAAATTGATAATGAAAAACAATGGCATATTTTTGAAACTCATTTCGAAAACGTACATGAAGAATTCCTAAAACGTATTAAGTTAAATTATCCAAATCTTACTCCACGAGAACTTAAATTATGCGCTTATCTGCGTATGAATATATCAAGTAAAGAAATTTCCGTCCTGATGAATATCTCCACCAGGGGAGTCGAGATAAGCAGGTATAGGTTAAGAAAAAAGCTTGGAATCGAACGCGAAACCAATCTTACTGAATATATACTATCTTTTTAGTCAAAGAAATCACAAGATACTTGTTTTCCACCAACTGATGTATAGACGTGTGTGGTGTTTGTAAAAACATAACATATTGAAAAACAGAATTTAATACGATGGCATGTTGTATTTATGATGTATTAAATATATTTAATGAAGTAATTTTGATGAACTATTTTGCTTGACTTAGGTGTGGAGATGTGCCACATTTGCAAACGATTGCAATTTGAACCAACTAGTACTATTGCGAATAATGCCAATTCTGATGGAATATACTTATCACATAATTATAAATCAAAATAACCACAGATGAAAAAAATTTATTCTGTTTTAACCTTACTGTTTTTGTTTTTATCAATGCAGATAATTGCACAGGAAAAAACGATAACAGGTGTTGTTACATCTGCCGAGGATGGGTTAACCATTCCGGGTGTAACCGTTGTAATTAAAGGAACCTCCATTGGTACTACAACCGATATTTATGGATTGTACCAATTGGAAACTGTAGCTCTAGAGTCAATTTTAGTGTTTTCTTTTATTGGAATGGAAACTATTGAGCTTCCGATTGGTGACCAAAATGTCATTAACGTATTATTGGAAACTAACATTTCACAATTAGATGAGGTTGTTGTAATCGGTTACGGTACTGTAAAGAAAAAGGACGTTACAGGTGCTGTTTCTATTGTTGATTCTAAAACTATCAGTAAACTTAATCCTGTAAAAATCGAACAGGCATTACAAGGTACAATGACCGGTGTTAATGTTACTGAGCAATCCGGTGCCCCAGGTGCTGGGTTAGATATACGAATTAGAGGGATATCAACGAACGGAGACGCATCTCCGGTAGCAATAATCGATGGTTATGTAGGCGATTTAAATACCCTCAATCCCAATGATATTGAAACAATCACCGTACTTAAAGATGCTCAGGCCGCAATTTATGGAACAGTTGGTGCGAATGGAATAATACTTATAACCACTAAAAAAGGTAAAAGAAACACACCAACAACAATTAAATTCAATAGTACTTCCGGTTTGCAGGAAAACACGAGAATATTACCTGTGTTAAATGCAACTGAATATGCAGTTCTATTAAACGAAAGTTATGCAAGTGCTGGTAAGCCTCTTCCATTTCCTGATGTATCAGGATTAGGAAAGGGTACAAATTGGCAGGATCAGCTTTTTTCTACAGAGCCAATTTTTGATAATAACATTAATATTTCTGGCGGATCAGAAAAAATGAATTATTCCCTAAGCGCTTCTAATTTGAAGCAAAAGGGTATAATTGGCGGAGATAAGGCAGCTTACGAAAGATCAACAGCACGTTTAAGTATGGGTGCGGATTTTACTGTTTGGTTGAAATTTAATTCAGCTATTACATATACCCATATCGATCGTACTTCTTTCAACGACTTTGGGTTGGGTTCGGTATTGTTTAATGCTGTTAATATGCCTTCAACTGTTCCGGTTTATAACCCCGATGGTAGTTATTATATTGCACCGGCTAATGTGGGGATCGAGATTATTAATCCAATACAGCAAATAGCAAACACCTTCAATTCATATTATCTGAATAAGTTAAATGGTAACGTTGGACTTGAAGCTAAATTTGCTAGCCATTTTACTGCCACCGCAAGGTTAGGTTTTAACTCTACTTTTTCAAATGGGAAATCATTTACAAAAGTAGTTGATTATGGAGAAAGTAAAGTTTTTAACGTTCCTCGTAGCAGCGTTAATCAAAGCAAGAACAACTATAATGACTATACATTTGATGCTTTTATTAATTATGATAATACTTTTAAAGGAGATCATCATGTAACTGGAACTATTGGAACAACAGTTTTTCAGGAATGGGGTAATGGACTGAATGCCACCGGCTATGATGTGCCTAATAATTCGTGGGACTTTGCAGATATAAGCCTTACAACAGGGTATATTGATGCTAAATCATCAGGGTCATATACTTACGATCAGCGTCGCTTATCTTACTTTGCTAGAGCTCAATACGATTATAAAGGCAAATATTTGCTATCTGCTATGTTTAGAAGGGATGCTTCAACAAAATTTGGTCCTGATAATGCTGTTGCTTATTTCCCATCAGCAACGTTGGGATGGATTATCTCGGATGAGAGTTTTTTAAAGGATGTTGAACAAATAGATTTTTTAAAGCTAAGAGCAAGTTATGGTATACTTGGATCGGATAAAATTGAAGCTTACAAATATATATCATTGCTTAATGGTGAGGGAGTTTATGTTCTTAACGGACAACTTATTTATGGAACAGCCATTGGTACTTTACCAAATCCAAGTATAAAATGGGAAGAATCAGAACAAATAGATGTTGGTTTTGATCTCACTTTCCTTCGAGACAGAATGGACTTTACAGCTGATTATTTTGTTAAAACAACAAAAGACCTTTTGATCCCTGGAATTCCGGTATCGGGTATTCTCGGAACTTATGCACCAGGAGCTGGTAGTCCAACTATAAATGCAGGAACTGTGCGTAATAGTGGTTTTGAGTTTGCACTTGGTTTTCGTGGACCGGCGGTTGAAAATTTTAGCTATCGTATAAACTACAATCTTACCATATTGAATAATGAAGTATTAAAGGTTGATAATGGTACAGGATTCTTAGCTGGTGGTAGCTTTGGAGTAGGACAACCTTCTCCTGCTCGTATGGAAGTTGGCCAACCAATTGGCTATTTTTATGGATACAAAACAGACGGGTTGTTTCAAACACAAGAAGAAGTAGATGCTCACCCTTCGCAACAAGCATTGGGTTCATTTGCATCTCCTGGAGATATACGATTTGTAGACGTAAATGGTGATGGCGTTATTAATTCAGATGACAAAACCTACATTGGCGACCCAATTCCTGACTTCATTATGGGATTAAATTTGTCGCTTCGTTTTAAAGACTTCGATTTTGTTGCTTATGCATTTGCCAGTATTGGTAATGATATTGTTAGAAATTACGAAAGGGCACAACCCGATGTTAACAGACTAAGTACATCACTCGATAGATGGACAGGTCCAGGAACAAGTAACACCGTACCAAGGGTTACATATGGAGCTACTTCCAATACTGTTTTTTCAGAGTATTACGTTGAAGATGGATCTTATTTAAGACTTCAAAGAATTTCGTTGGGTTATCGAATTCCTCAAACATTAACTCAGAAAATAAAAATTGATGAAGTTAGATTCTTTGTTGCTGTAAACAATCTTGTAACACTAACAAAATATATGGGTTTCGATCCTGGAGCATCAACCGGTCAACCAATTGGTGGAGGTTTCGACTCAGGATTCTATCCGGCTGCGAGAACATACTGGTTTGGATTTAGCATTAACCTTTAAAAACTGAAAGATGAAAAGATTTATTATTAATAAAACAATACTTACAACTACTCTAATAACATTATTGTTGAGTTATTCCTGTAGTGATAAATTTGTAGAGATCTCTCCCGAGTATTCTATTGACTCTGAAAACTACTTTAATTCAGAAACTGATTATTATATGGCTCTTGTGGCATCATATGATTTACTTCAATCAACATATGCAAACGCAATATTGGGTGAAATAGCTTCAAACAATACATTATGTGGCGGAGAAAGCCCAACTGATGTAATTGGTTGGCAGCAAGTTGATCAGATGATTCAAACACCAACAAACAGTAACCTTAGTGATATCTGGGATTGGATGTTTGCGGGAGTTCAGCGCACAAATTATTTCATGGAATTCAAAGACAAAACCGACTTTGAAGGCAAGGAAATAATGATTGGTGAGGTTCGCTTTCTTAGAGCATATTTTCATTTTGAGCTCGTTAAATGGTTTGGTGCCATCCCAATGAAGGTTGATCAACGATTTAAGCTTGGCGATGAAACAACGATTCCACGATCTCCTGTTAGTGAAGTTTATGCCCAAATTGAAGCTGATTTGATTTATGCTGAAAGTGTTTTGCCGGTAGTTCAATCTCAAACAGGAAGGGCAACAAAAGGTGCAGCTCAGGCACTGCTTGGTAAAGCTTATCTTTTTCAAGAAAAATTTACTGAATCGGCAGAAGTATTGGAAGGAGTGATTACAGAAGGACCGTATACCTTGGTTTCCAATTACAATTCAATATTTGAATTCGAGGGTGAAAATGGAACAGAATCTGTTTTTGAAGTACAATATACTGATGCTGAAGGAGCAAGTTTTCAATGTTTACAATGTGTTGAAGGAAATGTAGCTGTTGGTTTCAGCGGTGTTAGAGGTTATGATGGACCATTGTTCACATCAGGCTTTAGCTTCAATGTACCAGTTCAGGAAGCTGTTGACGCATTCGAACAAGGAGATCATCGTAAAGATGTGACAATACTGGATATTGTTACATGGGCGGATTCAACAGATGCAGTTTATTCAACAGGCAATGAGCATACAGGGTATTTCAACAGGAAATATATTCCCCGTAAAAGAAGTGAAAATGCACAACCTGATTTAAATTTAACCAACCCCAATAACTATAGGGCTATTCGATATTCTGATGTACTACTAATGGCAGCAGAGGCAAATAATCGTGGTGGAATCTCAGATTCAAAAGCACAGGAATATTTAAATATGGTCCGAAGAAGAGCTTTTACAGATAATGATCATGATATTACTTACTCAGGTGCCGCACTTACAGATGCAATCTATCACGAACGTAGAGTTGAGCTTATGGGCGAAGGGCATCACTTCTTCGATTTGGTTAGAACAGGACGGGCTGCTGAGAATATTCAAGGATTTGTAGTCGGAAAAAACGAACTGTTTCCAATTCCAATAGAAGAAATTGAATTTTCTGCCGGAAATTGGGCTCAAAATCCTAATTATTAATTCTAAAGATAAGAAGATGAAAATAACTAGAAATATAACATTTTTAATGCTTATCCTTGTTTTAGCAGGATCATGCAAAAAGGAAATCGATAATCTTAAGGAATTAGATAAAGTAAGCGCTCCAACAAATGTGAAGGCTGTTTTTGATATAACTCAGGATAATAGTGGGCTTGTTACCATAGTCCCAGTTGCTGAGGGTGCTACGGAATTCATGATAACTTTTGGAGATACCATCGACGAATCACCAACAAGGTATGCCATGTTTGAAGAAATTACACACGCTTATTCAGAAGGTGTTTACAATCTTGGAATTACTGCAGTTGGATTAACAGGTCTTTCAACCAGTATCGAAAAGGAATTAAATGTAACATTTAAGGCGCCGGAAGATCTCAAAGTTACTGTTGTTAAAGATGATGCCAATCCTTCATTGATATCTGTTTCTGCCAAAGCTAAATATGCAACAATAATGGATATTTATTTTGGGGATGTACCCAATGAAGAACCAGTACATGCTTTGCCAGAGGAGGTTATTAACCATACTTATACAGCATCAGGTGATTACATCCTAAAGGTTATAGCAAAAAGTGGAGGGGCAGCTACCACAGAGCATACCCAAACCATTACAATATCTGAAGCTTCAGATCCTGTTTA
>CALDOI010000064.1 GCA_937912115.1 uncultured Bacteroidota bacterium
CTAATTAATATGCAGCCTGTTACAGATAGTTGTCATTAGTAGGAAGTATGACGAAACAATCTCCTAGAGAATATGTTTGTAGAGATTGCTTCACTACGTTCGTATTCGACGAAAAAACGTTAAGTAATTGACATGGTCTGTTCGGCATATAGGTTTGTTGTTTGGAAATTAAATTTTGGAATTTAGAACATAATAATTCCCCAAGAAATAGTTATTGATCCCCATTAGGGTTGGTCAAAATCCCTCAGTTTCTTAATTGATATTTATTCACAGTAAGGGTAAAACGATAGTTAACTGTCATACTATTATAAGTAACTATTACTTAGTAACTTTATTTTCAAAACCCCAACCCATGAAACAACGTGCTACAATTATTTTTCTACTGCTTGCGCAGATTTCTTTAGGCGCAATTTTTGAAGTTAACTTCTCTACGAATCAAATAAACAATTTATTAAATCAGGATGAGGTTGTTGGCACGGGCCAAATTTATGGTACTGTAACCGATACAATTTCAGGAGATTCGTTGTTTGGTGTAAGTGTTACAACAGGTGGTAATACCACCCAAACAGATACCAATGGGTATTATGAGCTTACTATGGATGAAGACACATATGATTTGCTTTTCAGTTTTTTAGGTTATGAAAGTGTGGTAACAAGCATTGTTGTAGCCTCAGGTTCTGTATCTGAAGAAAGTATTAGTATGTATGTTGTTCCCAACCCTGTACCTTGGGTAATAGCTGAGGTAAATGCTGCCGAAACAGAATGTTTGGTAACATGGAGTAAGCCTCAGGGAAATTACATGGTACTTTATGATGATGATGAAGTTGATGACCACCTAATATGGACAATTCCCGGAAATGCTGTTGGTGTGCGATTTTCACCCAAAGGATACCCGGCTACTGTTACCGGTGGAAGTTTAAATGTTGGTGATGGTAGTTTTCCCGCTGGAGCTAACTTTATAGATACCCAGTTTGCAGTTGGTGTTATTGATGACGATGGCGTAAATGGTCTCCCCGGAACAGTACTTGATTCGGTTTTGGTTGATGTGGTTAACTATAATTGGATAGATCTTTATGATGTTTTTGATATTACTTTCGATGAGGGTGACTTTTATATTGTTATGTGGCAATTGGGAGGAGAAACCAATTCTGCACCCATAGCCATTGATACGGATTTAACTTCTTTTTATAATTCAGTTAATTTACAACAGGGAGCAGGTTGGACTGAATCACCTGACCAAAATTTTATGATAAGAGCTTATGTTAATGGGGTTTATTATATTAATAATTTACCGGATTATGAATACTATAGTCATTATACTATAGCAAGAGTAAGCGATTTTGATCCATTGGTGGGACCGCAATCAGGCACTTTAACTCCAATTGCTAACACAACTGGTGAGATTTTTAATGATGACTTTTTTGGCGGACTACCAGATGGGTTCCACGCATATGCTGTGAAAGTTGTATATCCTCATGCAGTATCACCTGGCATCTATTCGAATGTTGTAACTCTTGGAATAGATAATACGGTTACTATTACCTTAACTCATTGTATGGATGATCTACCGGAAGGTATTGAGGTAACACTTCTTGGAACTGAATACCCTTTTGAATCTTTTTTTGCAATATCTGATACCAGCGGTGTTGTTGTATTTAATGATGTAGTTGATGGTATTTATTACCTCAAAGCATACAAACCCGGGTTTGAAGTTTATGAACATTTTGATTTGCAAATTTATGATGACTTATACTATGATATTGTCCTAACTGGATTAAGGCTTCCTCCACAAAATCTGGTAGTTGATCCATTAACATCTGTAGCAACATGGGATGATCCAACGATTATAAAACTACCAACAGAAGATTTTGAAGGCGCATTATTTCCACCAACCGGTTGGCAATCATCATCACTGGGTATTGGATGGTATGCAAGTGATAATGGTAGTTCAGCAAACTGGATTATCCCACCCGGAGATGGTTATTATGCATTATCAAATGATGATGATGCAGGAGCAGCAAATGACGGGAGTAGTGATTATCTTATTACACCTTTATTAGATTTGAGTGATTGCATTTCGTATCAAATTAAATTTGATTATTTCTTCGATGGTTCAAATGGACAAAGTGCATTTTTGGAATATAGCCTTGATACGGGAACTACATGGATACTTATTGATTCGTTGGTTTCGGTTTCGGAATGGACATT
The DNA here is from genome assembly GCA_937912115.1 of uncultured Bacteroidota bacterium. Classification (GTDB taxonomy): domain Bacteria; phylum Bacteroidota; class Bacteroidia; order Bacteroidales; family F082. Next base: position 2,209 of record CALDOI010000064.1, read on the forward strand.
GGATTCAGTTGACCTTGCTTTTTTATCAGGGCCTGGATCAGTACCGGTGTTGTTATCATTTCATGCTGATGATAAGGGAGGTTGGGCATCTGGATTAGCAATTGATAATGTTGAAGTTATAAATTTCCCTCTTTCCCTAATAGGTTATTATGTTTATCTGGATGGTAGTTTTATAACTCAGATTCCGCCAACTATTAGGACTTACACTTATGTAGATTTATCTTTTGGTCAAACATACGAGGCAAGTGTTAGAACTCTGAGAGAGTGTGGTTTGTCTGACCCAGGTAATTATTTTATATGGGAATCAACATATCTTCATCCACCACACAATCTTACAGATAATTATGTTTATGGAACCGACACAATACCACTTATGTGGAATCCTCCCCTAACAGGCACAATACCCATGGCGGCCGCATTTAAAATTGTGTATTGTGGTCCACAAACAAAAAATTATGGTCCAACCACAGATGCGGCAAAAGAAATAACAATTATTGAATTTGAAGATAAGATTAGCAGATACATAGGTATACAGCAATTTTCTTTTCCTGATCTTATTGCTACCGGCGAAGCAGGTTGTGAAACAGATGGTGAATTTATATATACCGTACTCCCCGACGGTTTTGTTAAATATGATATTGATGGAAATCTAATCGAGCAGTTTTCAATTCCCGGAGTTTCAGGTATAAAAGATTTAGCCTACGATGGTGAATTCTTCTACGGTGCTGCTGCTAATCCCATAGTTTTTGTGATGGATTTTAATACTCATACTCTTGTTACAACATTTACAGCACCAACAGATATTCGAGCAATAGCATATAATGATGACGATAATACATTTTATGGGAATAACTGGGGAACCGATATTGTGAATTTTGATGTTGCAGGCAGTAATCTTGGTTCATTTACACCAAGTGTAAGTGCTATTTATGGATTAGCTTTTGATAAGTGGACCATTCAGGGAATTAAGTGTCTTTGGGCTTATGATCAGGGAGAAGACAAAGTAATACAGTTTGCCTTGCCCGGTGGAGAACCAACTGGATTTGTTGTTAATCCGGGTTGTTGCACAGGTTTGGCCGGCGGATTATTTACCCATCCCGGATTATATGAAGAGGGTATAGTAACCATTGGTGGGAATGCCCAGGATGATAGAGTTTGGGGTGTTGCTTTAACCGACTATAACACCGCAGTAGGGTTAATTCCCGATGGATTAACCTCCTTTAATGTTTATCAGGATGGAGTAATTGTTTCAAATATCCCATACCAAAATGAGCTACCCGATGAATGGATAACTTATATTACCGATCCTTTAAGCCCAGACTCATATTTTTTCTGTGTTTCTGCCATTTACGATCTCACAAGTTTTGGATTCCCCGGCGATTTTGGTGAATCACAATATAATTGTGCGGATACTGTGAACATGGTTTGGGGAAGTATTATTCCATATTTCGAGGGATGGAATTCTGGTACTTTCGAAGGCTGGACATTAAACGAAAATCCAGCAAACTGGTTAATAAATACTGATGAAGGCGAACCCGCCCCATCTGCACAGTTTTCATGGGAACCTCTACTTGAAAACGATTATTCTTCTACTCTCACAAGTGAACCAATAATTGTAGATTTTTCATCAGAAGGTGATCTTTTCTTAGATTTTGAATTAAAACTGGAAGATAGAAACTCAACGGGAGACGAAAAGTTACTGGTAGAAATCTATAATGGAGCCACATGGAATCAGGTAGCTGAATTTGCCAATAATGGCAAAACAGTTTTTTCAACAAACCATATAAATATCAATAACCATATTACAGGTAATACTTTCAATATTCGATTCAATGTTACAGGTCAGAATTCCCATGACATCGAATCATGGTATGTCGATAATATTAGCGTTACCCGCCAATGTAGTTCACCAACAAACCTTACGGGTGAATATGTTTGGAATGCAATTGATGAACTGGGAGTGGAATTATGTTGGGAAGCTCCTGATACAACAAGTAAGAACCTGGGTGGTTTTTATAACAACGAAACGACTATCGAATTCAGCAAAAATTCCAGAGCTATTGATGGGTTCAATATTTATAAAATGGAAATGGATTCAAGTAATTATGTATTGTATGATGTTGTGCCATTGCAACAGGGTCAAACCTCATACTGTTACTTCGATGCATTTCCAAACGTTGTGGCTCAATCGGGCTACTATTATCAGGTAACCGCAAATTATTTAAGCGATACGGACACATGTGAATCAGATCCAGCCATGGCGTTGGAAATCCCACTGAATGACTTTGTATTTGTTTATGTAACCGGGATTGCTCCACCAGATATTATCAGCAATGTAAGTATATATCCTAACCCGGCTCATGATATTCTAAATGTGAATTCAACAACTCCAATCACTAGTTTAACAATAACAAACTACATTGGCCAATCAGTTTATGGTAACAATAATATTAATGATACCAGGGTAAGCATAGTTACCAGTGCATACCCAACAGGAGTATATCTTGTTAACGTAAAAACGGAAAACAATAATCTCACAAAAAAAGTAATTATAAGGAACTATTAACTTATAACATTTTCAAAATGAGAGTAGGGGTAAAACTATAGTTAACTGTCTTATACATATATATGATAATAAACTCGTCAAGGTTATTATCAATATCCCATAACCTATGAAAAAACTTATTACCATTATTTTCCTGCAGATGTTCTTATCTTCTTTTATGTTGATTGGTAACACAAGCCAAGTAATTCTCAACAATAATCAATACACTAAAAGTACTCTTAACCCGTGGAGTGATATTGAAGGCCATGTTGTAAATGGCGATGGCTTATCCATTGCCGGTGTTAATGTTGGTGTTGACGGTCAGGGGCAAACAACCACAAACTCTCTGGGTTATTACTACCTTCCGGGCATGCCCGTTGGCGATAATATTGTAGTGTGTTACAAAAATGGATATAATATTGTTGTAGATACAATAACCGTTATTGTGGACGATACCGTGAATCTTGATTTTACATTACCCCAACCTAATATTACAATAAGCCCGCTAATATTCGATGAAACCCTTAATCCGGGGGAATATTTAACAAGCAGTTTAGGTATTCTAAATACTGGTAATGGTGATGGGAACTGGTTTGCCACTATTATTTTTCCACCATCAAAGAAGGTGTCTGGATCTCAAAATGTATCTTCATTAAATGTAATGGATTATAGTTTTATTGATTATACACAAACACATGTGGTTTCAATTCCGGGGGGGAATGGTGAACCCCTTAGTTCCCGATCAGGATTTGATTGCCCTTATGAAAGTGTATTTAGCAACCCAGCATTTTCATCCAATAATGGATATAGTTGTGATGAGGATCAGGGACTCATGTGTTATCAGAGTTTCTCGGGAGCAACCGGAAGCTTCACAACAGTAACAATTTATGCAATCCATACTACCCCACCTTCAGGTCAGCGTGAGTTATTGGTAGAAGTTTATAATGACGGATCAACCCCAGGAACTATCGAAAGCTCTACAATTGTAATGGCCGATCCTGTTGCCACAGGAATTCCTGTAATTGGCTATGATACATATTCATACACTGTTGATATTCCCACATGTACTTTAACTTCCGGATGGATAGGTGTGCAGGCTACTTCAGGTGGAAGCCCAACTTTTTACTGGCTAAATACATATAATACACCGGTATATACATCAATGCAAAACAATAGTGTATTGCCGGCTGGATTGGCAATGTGCCTTAGCTCAAATACTCAAGACTGGTTAACTCTTGGTATATATGATGGCACAGTTATGGCCGGTGGAGGTAACCAGATTGTTGATGTTAATTTTGATGCATCTGGTACCATAGCTGGAGAAGTTTACACAGCCGAAATAGAAATAACAACTGATCCCGATGTTGGAACCTTTAATATTCCTGTTACAATGACAATTGCAGGTGATCCATTATGTCCGGTTTATAATCTTGAAGTAGACCTTGTTAATATGGTTACAGGTCTGATCCATTTGGACTGGATGTTTGATTATGGTTCATGTACCGGGCCCTTACAATATTTTAGGATAGAAAGAAATGGTTTGGCAATTGGGACAACTACAAATATATACTTTTCAGACTACCCACCTGCTTATGGCACATACTGTTATACAGTAGAACCTGTGTACGATTTTGGTAGTGGAATAGGCGCCACAACATGCATTGATTGGGTACAACCAGCTTTCTGCTGGAGTCCCAACACAATTTACAATGAGCAATGGATAGATACACAAGAAGAAGTAACCCTTACCATCGAAAACTGTGGTTTAGGGATGCTCGATTTTATGTTTCCTGGTTATATTTCAGGCAGCAGATTTGCCTGTGATATGGAAGTAGTATTATATGATACCTACGGCGATGGATGGAATGGCGGAAGCCTCGATGTTTTTGTAAATGGAAATCTTGTTCTTGACGATATTACCATTGACAATGGTAGTGGCCCTAATTACTTTTCATTTCCGGTTGAAAGTGGTGATGATATAAGCACAACCTATACTCCTGGAGATTGGTCGTACGAAAACTATTACGAATTTTACGATGGTGATGGCAACCTTTTATATACATCTGCCAATGTAAGTGTTCCGGCAGGAGTGGTTTATGGCACATGCCCACAGCCAGGTTTTATATTGGATGTGGAGCCTCCAACGGGGCAAATACCCGAAGGACAAACAATGGATATCACCATAACCTATGATGCCTATGGATTTACAACAGGATTATATGATGAGTGGTTGAAAATAGAGACCAATGATCCACTTCATCTGGAAGATAGCATACAAAATCAGATGCTGGTTTATACTCCTGCTACATTTTATGGTTATGTGCATGATTGTAATAGTGGATTGCCCATGGCCGGGGTTGAGGTTACAACCGGCTTATATAATGCCACCACAAATCTCATTGGTTATTATGAAATGGATGTTGATGAAGATACCTATGATGTAGTATTTAATTTGCTGGGATTTGAGACTGTAATAGTAGTTGATTCTTTTGCTGCATCAGGAGTTATGACAGAAATTAGCATTTGCATGGTCGAAACTCCTTATCCTGTTGGTTGGGTATGGGCAACACCTGATGAAATTGCAGGAATCTGTTTGGTCACATGGAGTTTGCCCACGGGACCATATGAAATTATTTATGATGATGGAGAAGCTGATGACTATGTAATTTGGACAACAACTGGAAATACAATTGCTGTGAGTTTCACTCCTGTAGGTTATCCTGCCACAGTTATTGGTGGGCGATTTAATGTTGGTGATGGAAGTTTTCCTTTAGGAGCAAACTTTATAGGAACAACTATGGGTGTTGGTGTTATTGATGATGATGGAGTAAGTGGAATGCCGGGAACAATACTTGACTCAACGGTTGTATATATTGATAACTTTGGTTGGGTTGACTTTTATGGAGTATTTAACGACACGATATTCGATGGTGATTTTTATATCGCATTATGGCAATTGGGATATTCAACCAATTCTGCTCCAATTGCAGTTGATACTGATCTTCCAACAGTTTATCGATCATACATTAAGATGGGGAGCGATCCATGGTCAATTTCTCCTTACCAGGATTTTATGATCAGAGCTTATGTTGATGGGCCAAATGCTGGTGTTGTAAGTAGTTCAGTAGGGAAAAAGGTGAGAATACCAAAAGTTACGGAAGGCCCGTTTTTAGCTTCTAACTTACCAAATGTTAAAGATGGAGTTGTTAAAGATGGAGATATTAAACCTGTTGAAGATATTGATGCGACTCGTGATTTAGTGAACTACACAATTGCAAGAGTTAGTGATTTTGACCCGAATTTAGGGCCTCAAACAGGCACACTAACACCTCTTGCTAACACAGTTAATTACCCATACATAGATAATGGATGGGGAGGTTTTCCTCCGGGATTTTATGCTTACGCTGTTAAGGCAGTTTATGAATCAAATGAATCAGAATGGGTATATTCAAATACGATACCCCATTTACTATATAATACAGTTACAGTTGTAGTCTATTCATGTAATGATAGTGTTGAAAATTCTGAAGTCTATTTATATGGTACTCAATATCCGTATGATCTCCATCATGGCTTTACAAATACAGTTGGTATTGTAGTTTTCGATAGTGTAATTGATGGCAATTATGATGTGTTTGTTTCGGGTGTTGGATATCATCCTTATGTGAATAATACCTATAGTATTTATAATGATACTACAATAGGTGTTGAGATATTGCAAAAAATGTACCCCCCAACAAATCTTGAAGTTGATCCTTTAACATCTGTTGCAACATGGGATGAACCCCTTATTACCCAACTCTATCTTGAGGATTTTTAAGACCCCACGTTTCCTCCTGTTGGATGGCAGGCAACTACGATTGATGCCGGGTGGTTTAGAAGTGATGATGCAAGTTCAGGTGGTTGGACAATCCCTCCTGGTGATGGTTTTTATGCAGTTACAAATGATGATTCAGGTGGAAGTACTTCTTCAAGTGAAGATTACCTGATTACTCCTATGGTAGATTTACGAGAAAGCCAAGATTTTGCTTTACATTTCAGTCAGTTTTATAATGGTGAATTTGGGCATAGTGCCTATGTTGAATATAGTCATGATCAGGGAACAACATGGGAAGTGATAGAAACTATGTCACCCAATAATGACTGGAATAGTAAAATCGTAGATCTTTCTTCTATATCAGGACCAAGTAGTGAGCCTGTAATGGTTGCATTTCATGGTGATGATAATGGTGACTGGGCATCTGGCTGGGCAGTAGACAACGTTGAAATTAAAAATGGCCCTGCTCCCGTACTTGCATATTATGTGTTTTTGGATAATGTTTTCGAAGCACAAACCGGCTGGAATGAAACAACCTATACATTTCCAAATCTAACTTATGGAGTACCATACGAAGCATGTGTGGTTGCTGTTTATGAATGCGGAGTCAGCGAACCAAGTTGCACAACCTGGGAGTCGATATTTTTACAAGCTCCACGAAATTTATCAGATACCTATCTGTATGGAACTAATGAAGTTCCACTAATGTGGAATCCACCCATGACAGGTGGTACAGGCAAATCGGCAGACTTTAGCATTGTTTATGAAGGCCCAAATCAATCACCATTCAATAACAATTCCGATGCTGCAGACAGTGTTACAATAATTGATTATGAAGGGGAAAGAGGTCGTAATATGGGCGATTTGCAATTTTCATTCCCGAATGCTGGGACTGGTGAGGCCGGGTGCGAAACTGATGGGGAATTTATTTATACTGCTCAATGGAATGGGGATAATTATTTTAAATATGATTTAGCAGGAAACCTATTGGAGACATTTACAATTTCAGGCACCTCGGGTGTTCGCGACATGGCATGGGATGGAGTTTTTTTCTATGGGGCAGCAGCTAATTCATCTGTGTTTGTTATGGATTTTACAACACATACACTTGTTACTTCTTTTACTGCACCTACTGATGTAAGGGCAATAGCCTTTAACCATTTGGATAATACGTTTTATGCCAATAATTGGGGTACGGATATTATTTGTTTCGACGTAAATGGCACAAATCTGGGATTTTTTACGCCGGGTGTTTCAGCCATCTATGGTTTAGCTTTTGATAATTGGTCAGGGGCAACTGCCGATAAATACTTATGGGCATATGATCAGGGGGAAAATAACCTTTCTCAATACTTGTTGCCATTGGGGACACCCACCGGTTTAACAATTAATGTGGCTCAAATTATCGGTTCAAACGAACTGGCAGGGGGATTATTTACTCATCCGGCATTATATGATGAATATGAAGTAACTTTGGGTGGCAATGCACAAAATGACATTGTTTGGGCATTGGAAATTGCAGCTTATTCCGGAGGTCCAACAGGAACAATACCCGACGGACTTGCATCATTTAACCTTTACCGGGATGGTGTGAATATTGCCAATATTCCGTATGACGGTCAGGGGGTTGAAGATTGGATAACCTATATTGATAATGGTCTGGTACCAAATCCATATATCTATAACGTATCTGCTCTATATGAACTGGACATTTTTGGTTTTCCGGGTGAAACTGCTGAGTCGGCCATGGAAGGGCCTGATAGCGTGAATGTGGTATGGGGATCAATAATTCCATTTGTTGAAAACTGGGATAATGGAACATTCACATTCCAAAACTGGACTTTCAACGAAAATTCAGCCAACTGGGTAATTAATTCACAAGAAGGCGAACCCGAACCGGCGGCAGAATTTACATGGGATCCATTGCTCGAAAATGATTATTCAGCAACTTTAACAAGCTATCCAATTATAGTTGATTATATAACCGAAGGAGACCTGTTTTTAACCTTCGATTTAAAACTTGTCGATAGGAATTCAACCGGAAATGAAAAGATGCTGATTGAAATTTATGATGGAACCACATGGCATTTGGCAGCAGAATTTTCCAATGCCGGGAAGTTTGGTTTTTCAAATAATATCCTGATTATCACCCAATATGCTACGGGCAATGCTATTAATATTCGCTTTAATGCCAGCGGGCAAAATTCGTTTGATATAATTTCATGGTTTGTTGATAATATTAGTGTTTATCGTGAGTGTATCGCACCCACTGATCTTACAGGTGAACCCTTATGGGATCCTTTAACAAATGAACCATATATTGAAATTTGTTGGGATGCTCAGGATATACCAGTGTCGATTATCAATAATACATTAGTAATTGAAAAAATAAATGAAACTCCAACTGTTGATAACAATACCCTCTATCGCTCAATTGCAGGGTTTAATGTTTATAGGAAAGTGATGAATGAAACAGAGTATGAACTGTATGATGTAGTTGACTTTATTGATGGGCAAACTTACTATTGTTACAACGATGGATACCCAAATATTAATCTTTATAATGGTTATTATTATAAGGTAACGGCAAGTTATACAAGTGAAACAGATATGTGTGAATCATCACCAGCCATGGCACTTGAAATACCTTATGATGACTATGTGCTTGTTTATTTTGAAGGGGTTGATGATAATAGTATTATTCAACATATTGCTGTGTATCCTAATCCAGCAAAAGACAATGTTTACATTCGTTCAACATTGCTTATCAAGCACATAACAGTAACAAACTATGTTGGTCAAACCGTGTTTTCTGAGAAGATTAATGGAATTACCAACTATAACCTCTACACCAGTTCATATAAACAGGGAATTTATTTAATAAGTGTTGAAACTGAAAATGGAACAACTACAAAGAGAATGATTATAAATAGATAGTTTTTGGAGTTTATCTCCGACTTTAATTCCGTGATTAGGGGAGCATATTTTGGTTTGTGTGCTCCCTTTTTATTTGCGTATTGACATAAAAAAATACATTATGAGCCTATTAGGGGGTTTTTGTCATTCTGAACGCAGTGAAGAATCTAAGCATATTGAAGATATGGCAATGTAAAGATTCTTCACTGCGTTACCAATGACAACATTCATGTTAGGTTAATTTGCTAATAACCATTTCCCAATATCTATTATCTTTGCACTCTTAATTTAATAAATTAATGGAACACCGATGGAGCGTATTGAAGAGATGAGGATGACAAAATCTTTTCTCAGCTCCATTGCGCCTCCGCGGTGAAAAAATTTATAAACACATGAAAAGAATTATTTTTTTATTATTAGCACTCCCATTTTTATTTGCGTGCAATTCAAATGATACCAAATCAGAAAATAATACATCTGAAAAGCAAACAAAGGTTGAAACCACTATTGAGAATGGAACACCTAAAATTACCTACACTCTTGGTGATAAAAAAGCTGATAGTAAAGAAGTTGAAACTGTTGCTGAGGAATTAGTACCGGTTTCGGGTCTTGTATCAAAAACTGGTAATGAATCAGCAAAGCGTGAAACCATAGAGGATGAAGACGAAGCTTTAAAGAAGCGCAGAGCTCACACTCAATTTAATAATGGAACTAATTTTTATAAAAGTGGTGATCTTGAAAATGCAATCCAGTCGTTTAAAAACTCATTGGAGTTTAAACCAAATAACGCAAAAGCATTTTATAATCTTGGCAATATTTATTATGATCTCGGACAAAAAGATCTGGCTCAATCATATTACAAGGATGCTGTTGAAATTAATCCTGAGGATTCTTTATCGCTAGTTGCAATTGGTTTGATTTGCACCGAAAAAGGCAACCTACCCGAAGCCCTCGATTATTATAATAAAGCCGTTACCGTTGCACCAACGTTTAGCATGGTATACTTTAACAGAGGAACTCTGCTAGGTCAAAACAAGCAATATCAACAATCGCTGGATGATTTATCAAAGGCCATTAAATACGATCCGGGTAATTCCGAAGCCTATATTAATAGAGGTCTTGCCCATTTTTACATGAAGAACATCGATCTTGCATGCAAGGATTGGAAAAAAGCAAAGACAATGGGAAACCCAAAGGGTACTCAGGCTGTGGATATTTATTGTTCGGGGAAAGGGAAGTAGAAGAGCTAATACCATATAAAACAAAATCCCGATAATCAAACGACTACCGGGATTTTCCAGTGGTTACCTGCATTAGCAGGTTTAGCATATTTTCTACTCAGCCAATATCAGCACTTTATTATCAAGAACTTCAATAACACCACCTTTAATATCAAAAAACTCTTCTTTTCCGTTTTTCTTAATCTTAACTTTACCTTGCTTTAATGCTGAAATAAGAGGAGCATGGTTATTTAAAATTTCAAACGAACCATCTATTCCTGGTAACTGAACCAGTTCGGCTTCACCTTCGTAAATAGTTTTGTCAGGAGTTATTATTTCAAGATTCATGTTTCTATCTATGTTAAATGTTAAAAGTTACCTGCCCGTCCGGCAGGCGGATTTGTTATATGTTGGTTTTAATAACTTATAACAAATAACGTATAACTATTATTTACTCTCCGCTAGTAACTTCTTGCCCTTCTCAATGGCCTCATCAATAGTACCAACAAGGTTAAATGCAGCCTCGGGATATTCATCAACTTCACCGTCAAGAATCATGTTAAATCCTTTAATAGTATCCTCAATTGAAACAATAGTACCTTTTAATCCGGTAAACTGCTCAGCAACGTGGAATGGTTGTGATAAAAATCTTTGTACCCTTCGAGCACGGTGGACAATAAGTTTATCTTCTTCACTTAACTCATCCATACCAAGAATAGCGATAATATCTTGTAATTCTTTATATCTCTGTAATATACGCTTAACTCGTTCGGCTGTATTATAATGCTCATCACCAACAACATCAGGCGTAAGAATACGTGATGTGGAATCCAACGGATCAACAGCAGGATAAATACCAAGTTCTGCAATTTTTCTACTCAATACTGTTGTAGCATCAAGGTGGGCAAAAGTTGTTGCTGGGGCAGGATCGGTAAGGTCATCTGCGGGAACATAAACTGCCTGAACGGATGTAATAGAACCACGTTTTGTTGATGTAATACGCTCTTGCATAATACCCATTTCGGTAGCCAAAGTAGGTTGATAACCTACAGCCGATGGCATACGCCCAAGTAGTGCACTTACCTCAGAACCTGCTTGTGTAAAACGGAAAATATTATCAATAAAGAAAAGTATATCGCGACCACCTGATTTTTCATCTCCATCACGGAAATATTCGGCTACTGTTAGTCCTGATAATGCAACACGTGCACGTGCCCCTGGAGGCTCATTCATCTGACCAAATACAAGTGTGGCCTGTGAAGTTTTAAGTTCTTCGCGATCAACTTTCGATAGATCCCAACCACCTTTTTCCATGCTTTCGGTAAACTCTTTTCCGTATTTGATAACACCTGATTCGATCATCTCACGAAGCAAATCGTTACCCTCACGAGTACGTTCACCAACACCACCAAATACTGAAAGACCGGCGTATGATTTCGCAATATTGTTGATAAGTTCCATAATAATTACGGTTTTACCAACACCTGCTCCACCAAACAAACCAATTTTTCCACCTTTTGAATAAGGCTCAATAAGGTCGATAACTTTTACACCGGTATATAGTATTTCTTTCGTTGTTGTTAGCTGATCATATGTAGGAGGATCCCTATGAATAGGATACCTTTTTTCTGAATCAACATCTCCTAAACCGTCGATGGCATCACCAATTACGTTGAATAAACGACCTTTAATTTCTTCGCCGGTAGGCATTGAAATTGGGTGACCAAGAGCTTCAACTTTCATTCCGCGACGAAGACCCTCTGACGAGTCCATTGCAATAGTACGAATAGTATTTTCCCCGATTGCCTGCTGTGCTTCCAGGATTAATTTTTCACCATTATCTCTAATTATTTGTAGAGCGTCAAAAATTTTCGGGAGGTTTTCTTCTTTTTCGAAAACTACGTCTATAACAGGGCCAATAATTTGTGCTATTTGACCAACGTTTTTTTTCTCCATAAAAAGCTATTATTTAAGGATTTTAATGTGGGCGCAAATATAGTAATTTCTCAAATAAAATATGTAAGCAATAAGATATATGTTGTAAAAGTGTGTAAACTATGTTGGAAGATTAGTTGTGCACAAAAAATGTTGTGTTATTAATATGAGAATTGCGATGAGCTTCATGATAACTATCTAGCAAAAAAATAACATGATAACGACAATCAAATTTTCATAATAATTAGTATTTTTACACAAACAACAAAATCATGGTAAATAAAGAAATAAAGCTTCTTGAGAGTCAAATTGAAAAACTAGCCTCTCCTGGTTTTGACTTCGATGCATGGAAAGAATATTCATTAATTATTCTTACTCGTATTTTTGGAAAACATGATTCGAAAATCAAACAACTTAAAAATATTGAATTCGAATTTAATTCATGGTCATTGCGCGATGCATCGGGTAACGAATCCTATGAAGAAGGTTCAAAGAAACTTGCTAAAGAAGTAATGCAAGCTGCCATCGACGAACTCAAAATTTATGGATTACCTGATATTGATAATAATGCTGGTCAAGAAGCAAATGAAATACTTACAATTATACTCGATGAGTTTAAAGGGTCACAATTGAAAGAGTTTCATAAAATTATCAAATCGAAAAATAGCTTAACCGAAAAGAAGCGCAGAGTGAAAGAATTAATTGAGGAGCTGGGTGACTTTGCCAGTATTGATATTATTTCAAATATATTAACCAGTCCAAAGGTATCATCGTTTATAATTAAAAAGAAGTAGATAAATATTGATTTTTTCTGAGGAAAACAGCTCCCTATAAACGTTTTTATGCTATTATTTTTTTACGCCTCTTTATAATAAGAGCTATCTACCTCATTTTTATTATTTTTGCCACCTTATTTTTTAATTGAGCAAAATTGTCCTAATGGGAAGAAAATACAATGAATATTCACAACTAAACCTACCTCAACTTGCTGAGGAGGTTAGAGCTGTGTGGGAACAAAATGATGTTTTTGAAAAGAGTTTAGAAAACAGAAAAAACAATAAGCCTTTTGTATTTTACGAAGGACCTCCATCCGCAAATGGAGTTCCCGGAATTCATCATGTGATGGCTCGTACAATTAAAGATTTGTTTTGCCGATACCAAACCCTTAAGGGAAGATTTGTTGAGCGAAAAGCAGGGTGGGATACTCATGGATTGCCAGTTGAAATTAGCGTTGAAAAAACCCTTGGAATAACAAAAGAAGATATAGGAAAAAAAATAAGCGTTGAAGATTATAATAATGCATGCCGTACCGAGGTGTTGAAATATAAAGATCTTTGGGATGACCTTACCAAAAAAATTGGATATTGGGTTGATCTTGAAAATCCATATATAACTTTTGATAACAAGTATATAGAATCCGTATGGCATCTCTTAAAAATGCTACACGAAAAAAACCTCCTTTATAAAGGATATAGCATTCAACCTTATTCTCCTGCTGCAGGAACAGGACTTAGTACACATGAAATAAATCAACCAGGTTGTTATCGTGATGTAACCGATACAACTGCTGTTGCGCAATTTAAAGTTATTAAAGAAGAAGCTCCTCATAAGATATTTGAAGGTGTTGAGGGTGATCTTTTTATATTGGCCTGGACAACAACTCCCTGGACTTTGCCATCAAATACTGCACTTGCTGTTGGCGATAAAATTGATTATGTTAAGGTTGTTACTTTTAATCCATACACGGGGATTCCAATTACAGTAATTCTCGCCAAAGAAAGACTCAATTCTTATTTTAATGAAAAGAATAAAGATCTCTCTTTCGAGGATTATAAATCTGGCGATAAAAAAATACCGTTTAAAGTTGTTGGTGAGTGTAAAGGGTTTGAATTAACGGGAGTTAGTTATGAGCAACTCTTTCCATGGGTTAAGCCAATGGGTAAAGCATTTGAAGTTATTCCGGGAGACTTTGTTACTACTGAAGATGGAACAGGTATAGTACACATTGCTCCCACGTTTGGAGCCGATGATGATCGTGTAGCTAAAATATTGGGAATAGTACCTCTAGTTCTCATTGATAAAATGGGAGAGCGACGCCCAATGGTTGATTTCAAAGGACGTTTTTTCACACTTGATGATTTAGATGAAGGATTTGTAAAGGATTATGTTGATGTTGATAAATATAGCGAATTCGCAGGCAGATATGTGAAAAACGACTATGATGAATCGCTTGGTAAAGATGATACATCATTGGATATTGATCTTGCTGTTAGCCTGAAAAAAGATAATAAGTCATTTAGAGTAGAAAAACACGTTCACAGTTACCCCCATTGCTGGCGTACCGATAAACCAATTCTCTATTACCCACTTGATAACTGGTTTATTAAAACCACTGCTCTTAAGGATAGAATGATTGAGCTTAACAAAACAATTAACTGGAAGCCAAAAGCAACTGGAGAAGGTCGTTTTGGAAACTGGCTTGAAAATCTGGTTGATTGGAATTTATCTCGCTCAAGATATTGGGGTGTACCATTACCAATATGGGTAACCGAAGACGGGCTTGAGATAAAAGCTATTGGTTCAGCAGAAGAATTAAAAGTAGAAGTGGAGAAATCCATGGTTGCCGGAACTATGACCAAAAATCCGATGGCTGATTTCGAACCGGGAAATATGAGCAAAGAGAACTATGAAACTTTTGATTTTCATAAACCTTATGCTGATGAAATTATTCTTGTTTCGGAAAGTGGTAAGAAAATGATGCGCGAACCCGGCCTTATTGATGTGTGGTTCGACTCGGGGTCAATGCCATATGCCCAATTTCATTATCCATTCGAAAATAAAGAGGTATTTGAAAAGAACTTCCCGGCTGATTTTATTGCTGAAGGAGTTGACCAAACACGAGGATGGTTTTTTACTCTTCATGCAATTGCAACTATGTTGTTTGATTCGGTAGCATATAAAACTGTTATATCCAATGGTTTGGTTCTCGACAAAAATGGCAACAAAATGTCAAAACGTCTTGGCAACGCAGTGGATCCATTCGAAACCATCAATAAATATGGTCCGGATGCTACAAGGTGGTATATGATTACTAATTCACAACCATGGGATAACCTGCGTTTTGATGAAAATGGTATTGATGAAGTAAGAAGGAAATTACTGGGAACCCTATACAATACTTATTCATTTTTTGCCCTCTATGCAAATATTGACGGTTTCTCATATAGTGAAGATGAAATTCCTGTTAGTGAAAGAACAGAACTTGACAGATGGATACTTTCGGAGCTTAATACTCTTGTGAAAAATGTTGATGAGTCACTCAGTAATTTTGAGCCCACCAAAGCCGGAAGGGCAATTCAATATTTTGTAAATGAACATCTAAGTAATTGGTATGTGCGCTTATCACGAAGAAGATTTTGGAAAGGATCTTATACAAAGGATAAAATAGAAGCCTATCAAACATTATATACAGTACTCGAAACCATCGCTCAAATAAGCTCACCAATTGCGCCTTTCTTTTCCGACAGGTTATTTGTTGACTTGAATAATGTGAGCGGTAAACACAATGTTGAATCGGTACATTTAACTGATTTCCCTGTAGTAAATGACGAGTTAATAGATAAGGATTTGGAAGAGCGAATGGAACTTGCTCAAAAGATAAGTTCGATGGTGCTATCCCTGCGTAAGAAAAACTTCTTAAGAGTACGGCAACCGTTGGCAAAAATCATAATTCCTGTATTTTCCGATTATACATTAGTTCATATTAAGGCGGTTGAAGATTTAATTCTATCTGAAGTTAATGTGAAAACCATCGAGTATCTCACTGATTCAACAGGAATACTTGTTAAGAAAATTAAGCCTAATTTCAAATCATTGGGACCAAAATATGGAAAGATGATGAAACAGCTTGCAAATGCCATTCAGGATATTGATCAGGATGACATTAAAAAACTTGAAGATAAAGGTTATTTTTCATTAATTATTGGTGATGATAATTTTGAAATAACACTTGATGATGTTGAAATCAGTACAGAGGATATTCCGGGGTGGAGTGTTGCTAACGATGGTCAAACAACGGTTGCACTTGATATAACAGTTACGCCTGAACTTAGAGAAGAGGGTTTGGCAAGGGAATTTGTTAACCGCATCCAGAATTTAAGAAAAGATAAGGGATATGAGGTTACTGACAGAATCAAACTA
Source organism: uncultured Bacteroidota bacterium (assembly GCA_937912115.1). Classification (GTDB taxonomy): domain Bacteria; phylum Bacteroidota; class Bacteroidia; order Bacteroidales; family F082. Next base: position 18,842 of record CALDOI010000064.1, read on the forward strand.
TTGGTTGAAAATAATGAACTAACAAATAATGCACTTATTAATTTTAATGATTATATTTGCTCGGAAACCTTAGCTGATTTAAACTTTACTGAAAAAGTTGAGCATAATGGAATAGAGGAAGTTGAGCTGCTTGAAGGTGTTTCTGTTGCTTTAGTAATCAGTAAACAATAACTTAATAAAACAATTGTTCATTATTTAAAGATACAAAAAAGATTGTATATTTATACGGTCAATATTTCTAGATTAACGATAAAAAAAGACGGTCATGAAAGAGAATGAAAACGGTGACACAAGAAAGACAAAATACAATGATGCCGAACTTGAAGAGTTTAAAGAAATCATCTTATCGAAGCTAGTAAAGGCAAGGGAAGATTTTCAACTATTAACAGAAGCATATAGCAATAATAGCGAACACGGTACAAACGATACATCACCAACATTTAAAGTACTCGAAGAAGGACAACAGGTGCTGTCGAAAGAAGAAAACAGCCGTTTAGCTGAACGACAGAATAGGTTTATTACAAATCTCGAAAATGCACTTACCCGTATCCAAAATAAAACATACGGAATTTGTCGTGTTACAGGTAAGTTAATTAGCAAAGAAAGATTAAGAGCGGTTCCTCATGCCACACTCAGTATCGATGCCAAGAATAAAATGGCTAAACCCGATCCCATAAACTAGTTTGAATTGAAGAAATCCATATTTATTATATTGCTTGTTCTGATATCAGATCAGGCTTTGAAGATTTGGGTCAAGCTTAGCATGACTCTTGGTGAAGAAATCCCCATATTGGGTAGCTGGTTCAACCTCTATTTTACTGAGAATAACGGGATGGCATTTGGCCTTCAGTTTGGTGGTGAATTTGGCAAGCTCTTTCTTAGCATTTTTCGGATACTTGCAATAATAGCTATTGCTGTGTACCTTTTTATTATTATTAAAAAGGGGAAAAGTAATGGATTGATAGTTAGCATATCCTTAATATTTGCTGGTGCGTTTGGTAACATAATAGATAGTGCTTTTTATGGTATGCTATTTACCCAAAGCACATATCATACACTCGGCGCTTTTGCCTCCGAAGGACAAGGTTATGCTTCGCTATTACATGGCAAGGTTGTTGATATGCTATATTTCCCCATAATTGACTTTGTTGAGGCTGATGGCCCTTCATGGTTGCCATCCTGGCTATTTGGTTATGATGGCCATTTCATATTTTTCCGTCCAATATTCAATCTTGCTGATTCGGCAATAACAACCGGTGTTGCCTGGCTCTTAATTTTTGAGAGGAAGAATTTGAGTATGTAGTTTTTAATAATCCTTCCCATAAGTATGCTGGATAGACCAGATTAAGTTTTTTTCTTTTTTATAGATTGGAATTGTGTTTTAGTGTAATTATATGGTCATTAATAACCCTAAAACTAATTATCATGAAAAACCTTTTTTTACTTTCCTTATGTCTGTTAGTTGTATTCAGCTCATCAATCACAATTTCTGCTCAAAACTAAAATAACAGAAACCGCAATAGGAATAGTTCCTCTTCTTTGAGTTAACGTGTATATTCTTCCTAACTTGCCAATTGGAACGGAGGTTAAGCTTACCTCAGAATATTTTACAGGGTCCACTAATGAAAAATATGAATACTCAGGTTCAGACAGTGGAAGCGGATTAAGTGGTTTTAGAACCAGTTTTGGCCCACTTGGTTTTCTATCTATAAATATTCATTTATAGAAATTGGTGGAAGAAATACCAATGATTATGGTATCTGATATATTTTGCTATCATCCCTATATCCAGGCTCGTCTTCGTACCAATCCATATAATTAATACCATCACTTTGTGCCCAGTCGGCAAATTTTAAGTGTGCAGATGTAACCTGTGTTTTTTCATTTGGATATTTAAAATCGAACCAAATATCAATGGCCCATGGCAAATTAGCTTCGGTTTTATAGTATCTGCCAATGGCAGGGATGCTATTATCGTGTTGTGTGCCAAATAGTTCGGCGCCAGCTAGTTCTGTTGGTAGATGATCGGGTAAATGAATCTCCTTACTTCTGTCTCCATCAATAATTAAAAATGGGTTAAATGGTGGTATTCCAATTTCAGCGGAAGTATAAGGTTGGTCAAATTCTATTGATAAATTTATTGTAACAGGATTTACATAAGGTGCTCCCGGAGTAGTATTTACACCGATACCGCTTCCCGGAGATGGTAATATATTATATGTATTATCAAAAGCGATAACTACTGCATTAGATTGGTTCGCTTCAGTACCATTCCCATTGGTTGTAATATAATCTTCCTGTAGATCTTGTCCTGTTATGCTTGTAATATGTGAAGGATCAACAGTAAATTCGAATCCAAAACCATTATTGAAAGTAGCTCCATGAGCCATGATTTTTAGTTCAGAATCAACTCTTACAATCTTATTGCTTCCATTGGTTATTTGATTTATGTTGTAATTTAATACAAGGTCGTTAAAATCATAATCACCTTTGCCCGGCCATAAATCTTCGTATGCAAGGGTTCCGAAAGCAACATTACACGGATAATAATTATTAAAAGCATAATTAATATTTCCGGGATAGTCGTCCAATGCATCGGGAATATTGTCACCATCACTATCAACACCAGTATAGTCTACTACTGGAAAATCTAGTATAGCACATGGTTCCGGGTCAATCGTAACATAATACATTACATCATTAAAATCCTGGTCGCATGTATATGGGTCAGAACCGGCATTGTCTCGCTGAATATCCTCCCATGCCAATATTGTTAATTCACGACCCGGGTCGTAAAGTAGTACGCTATGTTGTTGTAAACTAGGGTTTGTTTCAGGGTTGAATCCTCTCTCAGAATATAGGTAATTGTAGCCATCAGTAACAGTCCCACCGCGGAATCCATCGGCAATTAGCACCCAACCAATTCCTGTATTTTCAGGAAATGTACCTATTTCAACTTTGTTACCCGCATGTAGTCCTCCTCCACTTCCCTGAAAAGAGGTGTTAGGGAAAATTACGGTAATTGTTTCAATATCATTAGTTGACGTAGGGGGTGAATTAAGATCATAGGTATAGAAACCAAGTACATTTCTGTATCCTGCACCTTCAGAAACGAATGTTACCCATACTGTGGTTGAGCATTCCAGAAGTAGGTCATGTTCGTAATCTGTCGACAGATAATCGGGATGAGTCGTTGATAGAGGTTGTCCTTCGGGGAAAGAATTGTTTAAATCAGCCATAAAATCACCACTGATTGGATCATCAACTGGTTCTAAATAATCAGGTACGCCATTGCCATCATAAGTACCCAAAAATGCAATCTGGCTATTGGTGCTTTTTGGACTTACCCATGAAGTTGATTTTTTCTGTATCTGAACCCCACCAAAAGTATATTCAACAATTCCATTAACTATTGGTACTTCAATAAAATTGACAAGTCCAATTTGGGAAGTTCCCAGAACCAAGGTTTCATAATAAGCACCTACAGGACGGCTAATTGTGAAGAACCCCTGATCGTTGGTAACACCCTTTGCCATAAGCAATCCCCCTTCTTCTGGAAGACCAGTATAAACAGATACCAGTACGTTATTCATTGCAATTCCCTGGTTGTCTTTGGCATAAATCTTTACTATAATATCCTGAGTTGTGGCCCAGTTGAAAGTTTCACTTACAACTAACTCATCCATTGGAATTGAGTTATTATCGTTGTTTTCAGTATTATTCTTATTACATGAAAGTATGGAAAAGGTAATAACCATAATTAGCATCAGAGACAGTTTCACATTTTTCATCATTAAGGGTTTAATTAGTTTTTGCAAGTTACACAGGACTAAATTCATGCCATTGTAGCTAAGGCATTTATTATCAGCATTATACTGTTAAAAGCTATTGGTATTATTTCCCATTATTGGATAATTTCATTAATTTGGCAACCTATTCTATCCACTTTTAATAATCGATTATTATATAATAATCTAATGGTTTTTCATATTTACTACTTTTGCAGTTCTAAATTAACTACATGACTGCAAAGGATATAGAAATAATGGCCCCGGTTGGTTCTTACGAATCACTAATGGCAGCAATACAAGGGGGGGCTAACTCGGTTTACTTTGGAATTGGCAATTTGAACATGCGTTCTAAGTCGTCCAAAAATTTCACGTTAGATGATCTCATAAAGATTTCTGATATCTGTAAGGAGAAAAAAGTACGAACATATATTACACTTAATACGGTAATTTACGATCACGAAATTCAAGCAATGCGTGAAATTGTGGATGCTGCAAAACAGAACAAGATAACCGCAATTATTGCATCTGACCAATCTGTTATTCAATATGCTTACTCTGTTGGGATGGAGATTCATATGTCGACCCAAACAAATATCACTAACATTGAAGCGGTTAAGTATTACTCACAGTTTGCTGATGTAATGGTTACTGCACGCGAATTGGAGATAAAGCAGGTTAAATCAATAACAACTGCCATTCAGGAAAATAATATTTGTGGTCCTTCCGGAGAATTGGTTCAGATTGAAGTTTTTGCACATGGAGCTTTATGTATGGCTGTAAGCGGCAAGTGTTATTTGAGCCTTGATAATCTAAATTCATCTGCAAATCGAGGTGCATGCCTTCAACAATGCAGAAGGAAATATACCGTTACCGATAAAGAAACCGGCGAACAACTGGAAATCGATAATGAATATATTATGTCGCCAAAGGATTTGAATACTGTAGCACTTCTTGACAAAATACTTGATGCCGGGGTCAGAGTGTTAAAACTTGAAGGCCGGGGACGATCACCAGAATATGTAAAAACTATTGCATCCGTATATCGTGAAGCGGTAGATGCTTGGTTTGAAGGAAAGTATACTCAGGAAAACATTGATAAGTGGAATGTTCGATTATCAACGGTTTATAACCGTGGTTTTTGGGAAGGTTATTACATGGGGCGTAAATTTGGTGAATGGACCGAGGATTACGGTAATCAGGCTACCCAGCGAAAGATGTATATCGGTAAAGTCACAAATTACTATAATAAGCTTAATGTTGCTGAAATAAAAATTGAATCCCACGATTTACATGTAGGTGATGAAATAATAATACTTGGAGAAACAACCGGAGTACACGAAGCAGTTATAGATGAAATCAGGCTTGACCTTGATCCTGTTGCGCAGGTTGAAAAGGGTGATGTTTGTTCCATCAAAGTTACTGACTTGGTACGTCGTGGTGACAAGCTGTATAAGGTTGTTCCTGTTGATGATTAGAGCAATATCTTTTTCCTAGTTACCTTGCCCTTATTTTGAATTGAAATCAAATACAAGCCCGATTGTAATTCATCGGTTTTAAAACTATACTCCTTTTTACCGATTGCTTTTTCGGAGCTTAATAACTGACCACTAATATTATAAATATTTATTGTTCCTGATATTTCTGAATTAGAGATTATTCTTACAAGTCCGGATTTATTTTCATATACAAACCGAATCTCATCTTTCTTTGACAAAAATTCAGGAGCAGTTATCAAAATCACATCCACTGTATCTATGGCAATGTCAGTATTACAATATTTGCTTACTTCCTGAGTAACAATATAGATTCCGGTAGCAGAGTAGCTATGGCTTGGATTTTGAATTGTGTCAGTTGCACCATCTCCAAAATCCCAACTAAATGAATCTGCTCCAATTGATGTGTCGGTGCAATAAATTACATTTTCATTTTGAACTAATTCGAAACCAGCTTCGGGAATATTACCATTAAGATTCCATAATTCAGGATAGCTAAAAACCACCTGATCGGCTATTTGTTGAAGATAGTTGGCTTCAGTTTGTGTAAGTCCACCATAATAGGAAATTCCTTCGGGTGATTTCTGAAACATTATTGCATAATAAACACATGCAGTAAGATAATGACCGGCTAGACTTGGGTGACTCCCATCAGGATCGAATAATTCAATAGGGTCTCCATTTTCGATGGATTGCTGCCAGGCAACACCTGTTGGAGCAACGATGCAAGATAAGGTGTCACCTAATCTTAAATACTCAGTAGACAAGGAATCCTGCATGTGTGAGAAATCATCAAAATCAACTGAACAGTAAGTATTAATGCAATGCTGACCACCTTGTTTTTTACCCCAAATCAATTGCATAATAGTTTTTGTACAATTATTATTTTCTTTTATCAATGAGTCGAGAGCCTTTGCTCCGGGGTACATGTAAGTATTTTTGTAATAGTCGATTACTGCGAATAGACTATGTTCCTGCAGAACAACATAATCCCAATCCGTTGAATTAATTAAGGCTATGGACACGGGGTTAAACAGATGACCATTTGACGGATGTGCCAATGTGCAACCTCCGGGTGTATTTTGTTCAAAAATAATTGTGTCGCCATTTGCCAAGGCAAGGTTTGCTGTTAGTAAGGGAAGGTCGTGCCAAAATGTGTGGCTGTTGCCAAGATATAGGACTTTGAGTGAATCGGCTTTGACACCTATCGAAGTAAATAATAATATTAATATTGCAATTCTATACATTTTTAAATGGTCAATAATTGCTTATTAGGTTATTTCTATTTGAGAATACAACAACTCAAAAATACAAAAAAATGAAATATCCTATACTCTCTACCTTTGGTAGGGTAATATAATAAATTGTGAAATAGAAAATCTGTTTGGCAAAAATCTGAAACAGAACTCTATGCATCAAAATACCTGGTCAATAGAGTATCCATATACATTATAATAAATACGGTTACTGCATAATTTTAATTACTTAGAATACTGATATTTGTAAGAATTGGAGGTCTCATTTGTAGGTAGAATGAAATGTCGCACTCAATTATGGCGTTATACAAAAAGAATTCGCTCAATAGTCTATTATAACAGCGACTATATTATTAAATTTACGCCAATTACCTGCTTGCGATTTAGAATGTGTTTTTAGATTGATTATCCTTTCAGTTGTATAAATTTGATTATGATAATATTGCCCATAATAATGCGTAATTTGTCCAATAATTAATACTATTGAAATGTTTAAACGACTCATTTTATTTTTGTTTCTCAACTTTGCTGCATTAGGCATTGGAGGTTTATTTACCAGTGAAGGCGTTCCTTCGCAATGGTACCAAACATTAAATCAGGCTTCATGGACACCTCCGGGATGGATGTTTGGAACTGCCTGGACTATTATTATGATTTGTTTCGCTTTTTTTATGGCCTATGCAATCAAATCAAAAGAAACAAGAGTAAAGCTGATATGGATCTACGCTATTCAATGGGTTTTGAATATCTTATGGAATCCGGTATTCTTTTATTTTCATGAAGTCCTGGCAGGAATGGTTATTATATCGGCACTAACTGTTTTAATGGCTTATATGTTGATCACTTTTCAGAAAAATCAACGGCTGGCAACCCTTTTTATCCTGCCATATGTAATTTGGTTAGTTATCGCGACTTCTTTAAACGGGTATATACTATTCTATAACTAAAAATGAAGTATAAAATATACTGGTTTAGACGCGATTTAAGGCTTGAAGACAATACTGGCCTGAACGAAGCTTTAAGAGCAACCATCAAATTGTTAAAACCCATGTGAATTTCCTCAAATATTCTTCCGAACACCCCTGATTGTAAATCCGAATGAGTTGTTTTTATCTTCTGTTTATTTACTAATCACATTTCACCATTCACTAATAAACCTTATCCATAATTTCTTCCTTACCGGGAATATCGAAAGTAAAGTTATTTGAGTCGAGCCATGAATATAGGGCTGGAGCTATTGATTCAATGGGTTCGTAAAATATTGATTTTTGTCGTGATTCCTCTTTGAAGATGAAATCCCCAAAGTGGAAATAGTTTATTACAAATATTAGGATACTTAATAATAAGGCACCTTTTAGCATGCCAAAAGCAGCACCTGCAAGTTTATTCAAGAAACCAAGTAGCAGTATGTCAACAAATTTTGAAACTATTTTCCCAACTGTTATCACAAGAAAGATCACGACAATAAATGTCATCAAAAATGCAAAAACAGCAACATATTTCTGATCCATATCAAAAAGATCGTTAAGCATTTGAGCCGCAAAATCAGAAAAGAAAAATGCCATATATAAACCTAGTACCAGAGCTGCAAGTGAAGCAACCTCAATGACGAGTCCCTTTTTGTAGCCACCCCAAGCAAATAGCAAAAGAGGAATAATAATAATTATGTCTAACAAGTTTACATTCATTTTTTGTTCTATTTAATTCTTCTTGTTAGTTCGGTTGAAAAAACAAATTCATTTAATTCTTTATTGTCGGTCTTTAATATTGTTTCCTTATCGCCTTCCCACCAGAGTTCACCTTTATTGATAAAGGCTATTTTCTGACCAATCTGTAATACAGAGTTCATATCGTGAGTATTTATTACAGTTGTCATATCGAATTTATGGGTAAGCTCTGATATTAACTCATCAATTAATTCCGCAGTTTTAGGATCGAGGCCGGAGTTTGGCTCATCACAAAATAAATACATAGGATTCATGGCAATAGCACGGGCAATTGCAACACGCTTAACCATTCCTCCACTTAGTTCGGCAGGGAACTTTGCGTTAACATTTTCTAGATTAACATGATTAAGAACATCATTTACTCGTTGGAGTTTTTCCTCATAACTCTGCCTTGTGAACATATTTAGTGGAAACATAATATTCTCTTCCACAGTAAATGAATCAAACAATGCTCCTCCCTGAAACAGCACCCCCATTTCTTTGCGAGTATCCTTTTTATCCTTTTCTTTCAACCCTGAAAAGCACCTTGTATCAAAGTTTATTTCCCCTTCATCAACATCAAATAAACCTATACAGCATTTCATTAGTACAGTTTTGCCCGACCCACTTTGCCCGATAATGAGATTTGTTTTCCCTTTCTCAAACTTAGTGCTTATGTTATCCAACACTTTTTGGTCGCCAAACGATTTTGATATGTTCTTTACTTCGATCATGTTAATAGCATCTGTGTAAGTATGAGGTCGAAAATAATAATTAGTATGCTGCTGGCTACAACTGCTTTTGTGCTCGCGCGGCCGACTTCCACTGAGCCCCCCTTAACGGTATATCCTTTATAACCTGATACTGATGCAATAATAAAAGCGAAAACGACTGTTTTTATAAGTGCATAAAAAATATCGAAAGGAGCCCACCATGCTCGAAGTCCATCAATAAAATCGGTAGGAGTAACTGATCCTGTAATAATTACTGCCAGTAAACCACCTGTTAACCCAATTGCAATTGAAAAAATTACCAGTACAGGGAAAAACAGCATTGCTGCTGTTATTTTAGGTAGAATCAAATAGTTGGCCGGGTTAATTCCCATAACTTTTAGTGCGTCTATTTGCTCTGTAACCCTCATTGTTCCTATCTCAGAGGCAATACTCGACCCAACTTTCCCGGCAAGGATTAAACTCATAATTGTAGGTGATATTTCCAATATCATCATTTGTTTGGTTGTATAACCCACCAAATACAATGGTACCAAAGGATTATCAATATTATATGCCATTTGCATTGCGATAATTCCTCCGGTAAACAATGATATAAAAACAACAATGCCCACTGAATCAACACCAAGTGCATGGAAATCGATTAGTAACTGACGTCGAAAAACCCTGCCTTTATCGGGCCGTTTGAAGGTGTCAATCATCAATGATACATAATCACCTGCTTCTCTTAAAAATCCCATAATAAAAAATGATTATTTTATAAGATGCTAAAAGTCATTTTTAACAGACTAATACATCGGCTAAGGTAACAAAAAGATTTTTTTACGTAAACAACAAGAGTACAATTATTTCGTTTTGATAATTAACGTAAAATTGCGGAGAAAATTTTGTGCCGAAGATTTGCCACAGATTACACAGATTTATTACATGCGCATTGCAAATTGTTAACTTTTCAAATGAAAAATAGTTCCATATATATTTTTATTATGTTGTGTTTAGTGATTATATTATCCTCATGCGCATCGCAAAAACACGGTTATCGCCCTGCAAAACGCAAGAAAAAAGATTGCGATTGTTCGAAGTGGAGTTATAACAAACCTATCGATCCTAAAAACAACTATGATTACTTAAGGTTGGCCGTACAGCAAGTACAGAGCCATCGTTACTCATAATCAAACACTTCTACTCGTGCTGAGTTTAATGTGAAAGTATTCTTATCTTTATTCCAAATATATATTTTTATCGTTTCTACTCCCTCAGGTAACGACGCCATAAAAATACTTTGATGAAAATCAAATGGAATATCAGGCAATCCATGTTTTAACCAGTTTAGTGGCATAAATTTATACACGAGTGTATTATGGTCACTATTCACAGCTTGTATTACAAGCCATCCTGTAATAGGTAATTCGGCAGCAACTATCGACAAATTAAAATCGAAATAGTAATTTTTTTGATCCACAGTATCAATTTCCAGAATATTGAAATACTCATCACCTGCAACTTCCCGGGGCATATTTATACTTATTTCGTGAGTTTTTATTTTTGTAACCTCCTGTTTTCTTTTGAAAAGTGTGAGGCCGGAGCATGGCTCATAATCAATTGAGTCGTAATCATTAAGGCTATAGGGGTATTTGTTTGTCTCCAGTATTTGAAAAGACGAAACTGTATTTGGATAACCAGCCCAGTCAATCGAATTCTCATTTCCACCATGCATATAGTTAATATATGTCCATGCAAACTGCCTCATATTTGATCCACCAACAGTAGGAATTACATTGTTATTTTCATGCTCTGAAGATATGGTCTGATAGAACCTTTCGGGCAACGCTTCTGTTTTGTAACCATTTACATATGATACATTAATGCTTGACACAAAATGAATTGGGAAAAACAACAATGGTATCACGGTAAAATAAAGAAGTCGGGATCTACTTCCCTCAACCGAATCAATAACAAAAAACAAACTCCCAATGGCTAATGGAAATAAATACATGGCAACACGATCTTCCGGAAAGTTTACATCAAACAGATTCACAACTAAAAATATTCCTGCTAAAGATAGTACCAGAACAAATATAAAGGTTGAGTTTACTGAAATGAGAAAATTAAGCGTGAGACGAAATAACTGTCTAATAGTTATAATAATAACCAATACAAATAACGCAAGAATAACAATAAAATCAATATTGCTATATGTGCCTGTAAGCATTGCTACGAGAGTTACTATTGTTGAATTTATAAAGCCAATATTTTCGGGAACCAAATAAAATGCATCAAATTCCTTAAGTTTATTTACATAGAAAAAAACTGCCGTTATACTTGTTAGGCTAATAAACAGGAACAGGGGAATCATCCATTTCTGCTTGTAAGGAATATCTTCTCGATAAAATAAAATCTCGAGAACCTGAAAAAAAACAATGGCTATTGCAGGAATAACAAGGTTTATGTTTGCAGCAATCATCAGCAAAATGAAAATTGATACATAAATATGATTTGCTAATTTCTTTGTTTTTATGGCTTTCATTACAAAATAAAATGCGGCCATAAAAAAGGCAATCGAAATACCATAACCTCTGGAAACCGCAAAAAATTCAATGAAAAAATGTGAAAACAGCATTACAAATATAAACCCCCAGCGGTATATACCATCCGCTAAAAAACGTGCTATTTTATAAACAAATACCAAGTACACCAACGCAAACAACAGATTTGGCAATCGGAGTGCAATTTTTGAGCTGCCAAATAATAAATAACTCAAATAAGTGAGTATTGTATTTATGAAATGATTGTTCAGTGCTTCCCGTGAAAATTCGGGCATCAAACTGCAAGGTTGAACTAAATGAAAAAAAGTCGACGCTTCATCATGCGTAAATGGAACAAATATAGCTCTTATCAATAGGTAGATAAAAAGTATTACGCTTAGGATAATATAAAGAGTTTTATCTTTTCCTAATTTTAAAATATGGTTCATAATTATATTACAGTTTGCCAATCTGGCATTAATTTCTGGCGCTTAATATCTGAAAGTTAGTCCAATTCGCCAAATCCGGGGAATATCATAATGTTGAGGATTATATAGTTTTAACTGATAAAGTAACCTATATGAATCAGGATTTATTTGATTACTAATTTGATTTTGCCATACGGGATTTGTTAAATATCCATCATCTCCAGCGTCACCAGTTTCAGGATAAACTTCCAAAACATTCTTGAAGTTGAATAAATTTTCAATAGTTAGATACAGATTTAAGATGGCTTTTTTTCCAATTTCAAAATCTTTCTGAACATTAATGTTTACCATGTTTAAATTTGGGGTGTGCTTAACTCCACTGGTTATATTGTTTTCGGTATAATAATATGGCACCCCATTACGGTGTTGATAAAAAACATTTGTGCTAAATCCTTGAAAAATTTTCCCATTGCCCCACCTAGGCCCCTTATAAGTCCCTCCCCTTCCAAAACGATAGCCAACATTTGCATTTATCACCATATCAGAAATCTGCATATATGTATAATCTTCTTGTAGTGGAAATAGCCTTGTATAACTTACACCACCAAAAAAACCTGAAGGTGATTGATTTAAGAAATTTAGTTGAGCTTCAAAACCTTGAGTGGTGATTCGTTTTTCATCATTAACAAAAGTATAATAACTGGATGGGTATGCATTTGATATTTCCCTACTATAAATATAATTGTCGATGGATGTAGATAAATAACTTACATCAGCCATTATATTTTTCCAAATAACTGCTCTTATACCGGTAAAAAATTTTCCTGTGCGTATCGGCTTAAGCGCCGGGTTTGAGATTATTTGAGATCGGGAATAATTATTAAAATAATAATATTGATCGGGACGAAAATCTGAAAAATAGTGAGGGTTTTGAGTAGCTGAACTGTAATTACTATAGATATTTATTCGCTTAATAATTGTATAATCCAAGCTGATTTGAGGTAGTATATTAACTGACCTGCTATAATCTTTGAACGACATGGATGGCTCCCATTCTCCATTCATACTATGAATATCAGGATATTTCAAGTAGGGTGAGATACCATTTCCAACATCCAGTATCGCAGGGTCAATTATTTCAATACCATTTTCTTTGTACCACCTATTATTATTGCGATAACCAATAACTCTTGTTGGATCTTTCACCTTATCAACATATACAGTATAATCATCACCTATATTATCAGGAACTGAAAAAACTATATCTCCTAATTGTAATGCCTCAACTACATTATTGATAGGATATAATGAATATTCATCTTTCAATACTGGTTGATTAGCATCATAAACATCAACACGTACCCCCAATTGAACATGAAGGTTTTTCCATGTAAATTCATCCTGAACAAAAGCTGCCCAATATTGTGGTTCAGAAGAAGCTATTGTAAAATCATTAAAAAAAGAATAAGGGTTTGAGCTGTTTTTTATTTTGTTTCCAGCATAATCATATCCTGAATAATTAACCACAGAAAGCCCACCGTTAAGAAGTTCCTGGGCAGAAAAAAGCTCCAGCGAAAGCAAATCATCGGGTGTGCTAACAACCTGCATATTACCAAATTCATCATAATAATTAATAGTGTTTTTAACTCTATCATACGAATCTACTAGTATGTAGTCGAGCCCATCGATAGGAAGACCCAAGGCTTGACGAAGATTTTTATCAAAATCCCTTTGTGTGTGGGCATCGTATTTTCTCTTGTAAATAATTGTGTCAACATGGCCATTATAACTTATCAAAACGGGGTTGTCTCTATCAAGTTCCAGTAAGTGAAAGTTTGTCAGTCCTTTGCCATCACGAATAAAATTCCATAAACCATTGGGTTGTATGGAAAAATGGCTCTCTATTTCGCGATTATATTCACCCCCAAGTACTATATGATGTTGTTTGTAATCCACCTCGAAATTTACTGCGGCACGAAATCTTTCAAAGTTATTCTCCTGATAAGAAGTAGCAACATTACCAATGTTATTAAACAAACCATAAGCACTCCCCGGCGACATACCATTTATTAATCCGCCTCCTAGAATGATATCATCCAGATTTTGAAAATGCCCCCATGGTTGACCAGAATAAATATTGAAATATTCGGTTGTGTATTTAGATAAATCAGGATTTATATTTGAAGGCTCAAAAATTACAAGTGTATCATAATCCCATGAGTTAAGTAGCCAAACATTTTGATAATACTGACCATCTACTGAGTCACTCCCCAATTCAAAAGTTGGCATTTTTAATGAGGTAAATTTGCCTACATAACCATAATCGAAAAAGTTTTTGTCGAATTCGGGGTTTGCGATCTTGGAATAATGATTAGAATATTGAAGGTTTAGGTTATAGCTTAAACTCAGTTTATCATTAACCACAATATTGTGTTTAAGATTTATATAATTGTCAAAATTCTGTCGGGTTCGAACATTATTATTTTTGTAGTTTAATAGTTGGTTACTTTGATTATTAATATCTGTTTCGTCGATTGTAGAATAGTTGCCGAGTGTAAGATCAATATTTTTCGATATTGGCAGTTCTAATTTTACATAAGGATAGTACCCCGTTTTTCCATTATTGTTGGGAACAGTTTGATCAACCATATCACTAGAAATAATATATTCTGAGTTATAGTTAAACCCTGCACCATATTGTTTTATTTTATATGGGTTTTCCTTTAACCAATTCAGCTTTTCATCGCTTAATTTTTGAGTGTGTTGCCACACAGGGTCATTATTGTTTGTTAATGCATATTTTCCTGCCACTAATAGTGATGGCGTGCGTTTTGAAACACTGCTTTTTTTTGAAAAACCTAAAGGAATGCTTATAAACAGCTCTCCCTCAATGCCCTGCATATTAAATGCCCGGTTAGTCGCCACATCAAACAAAACAACAAACTCATTTAAATTACTTAAAGTTTCTATTGATGTAATACCGCCTACTGAAAATCCAGCAACTATAGGTGCTTTTGAAGTATATAGGCTATAGGAATCGATTACGCGCACCGGAAAATTCGAAATATCATCAACATTCATTCCATCAACAAATGCACTATTTCCATTTGCGGAAATCCCATAATAGTAATTAACATCTCCTTTCAAACTATAAGCTGAAGGCGCCAACAACCCATATGATGACAAACTTCGAAATGGCAAACTGGTTAATTGTTGTTGATTAAACTTTAAAGCCACACCTTGTTGTAATAAGTTATTTACAGTATCAATTTTTGAAGTATTATTGGTTGAATCCTGTGAGAATAATGCTCGTGGTGATAAAACCAAGGTGTAAATAACAAAAGCAATAATTGTTAAAGTGTTGATATGTTTCATTCTGGCTGCTTTTTCAAATAATACAATCAAAAATAAGCTATTCTTTTAAACAAAAATGCCACAGATTCATAGATAGTTCGATAAAATATCAATATAGTCAGTGTATCCGTGGCTATTTCTTTGATGATAAATTATAACAATCTCAAGTCGCCATCAGCATGTAATGTTAGTTTATAATTTTTGCTAACGCAAAACTGAATCCTATTGAGTTTGATTCTTATACCCAAATTATATGTAATTATTATTCATTCATCATATATTTGCAAACTAATGAAAGAAAAAGAACTCCTGTTAAAATATCTGCCTATTAACTCTGTTGATCAAGTTATGAATTGGATCATTGAGAATAACGTGCATCTAAAAATTGCAAAAAAAAGGAGTAGTAAGTTTGGTGATTATAGGCCACCCATAAAAAATCCATATCATCGCATTAGCATTAATCACGATCAAAATCCATATGCATTTTTAGTAACCTTTGTTCACGAATTGGCTCATCTGGTTGTTTGGGTAAAACACAAAAACAAGGTGAGTCCGCATGGATCAGAATGGAAATCTGAATTTAGAAATTTAATGGAAATTATATTGCATAAAGATATATTTCCAGATGACATTCGAGAAGTATTACTGGTTAGTATAATAAATAGTAAAGCATCCAGCAGCTCCGATTTAAAACTTATACGTGTTCTGAAGAAATATGATAATAAACCATCTGGCACCTATCTCGAAGATATTCCGGAAGATGCAATATTCCAGATAGAAAATGGCAGAACTTTTAAAAAAGGAACTAAAAGAAGAACAAGATACCTCTGTAGTAGCGTTCAAAATAACAGACAATATCTGTTCCACCCTTTAACACCAATAAAACCCATTTAGTAAGTCTATTTCAAATTGGCAATAAACAGTCTGAAATTCAATTATATAATAACTATCGTGCAATTAACCAATGAGTTTTGTATTTTTGAAGCCGATTTTTAATTGATTATTGATTATTGATTATTGATTATTGATTATTGATTATTGATTATTGAT
>CALDOI010000065.1 GCA_937912115.1 uncultured Bacteroidota bacterium
GTTTGGGTGGGCGTTGTAATTATGTTTGCTTTGGGTTTTGTATGGTACGGCCCTTTACTTGGAGAAAAATGGATGTCATTTGTTGGTCTTACTATGGCCGATGCCGAAAACATGGAAGGAATGACAGGAATATGGATCAGTAATGTTGTATCCAGTGTGCTTTCGATGTACTTACTTGCCTGGTTTGTGGCAAAACTAGGAATTGACTCTGGCATAAAAGGTGCTATTCTGGGGCTGGAAATTGCCTTTGTTTTTATCTTCCTTACGGTTATGGTAAACAATATGTTTGCTCATGCACCTTATGGGCTAGCATGGATAATTGGCGGATTTTCAATGGTTGGATTTACAATCAATGGATTTATTTTTGGAGCCTGGACTAAGAAGAAATAGTTTTGGGTTTTGAGTTGAGTGTTTATTGTTTTTTAATTACTGTAGCTGAGCGACTTGGCAAATAGAGCTTAAGCATATTCACATTATTTTCATTTTGAGTTTGGGGGTTAACATCGTCATTATTACGATTAAATCCTCCGAACTTATTATTATCAGAGTTTAGAACTATTTTGTACTCCCCTGATAACGCTACAAACCCATAATCTGTAAAGGATGTAACAGGATTGAAATTGAAGATGAAGATGAGTGAGCCTCTTTCAAAAATCAATACCTGATCAGACATGTTTTGAAGGATTGCCGTTGGTTTACTTGCAAGTATTTTTTCGTCACTTACGAGTTTAATCATTGCTTTGTCGAATTCATTAAGCAGATAATATCGGAGTTCTTTATTGTCGGATAAATTCCATTGACGGCGAGCATATTTGTAACTCCAATCATTGCCTTCACGTGGAAAATCAATCCATTCAGGATGACCAAATTCGTTACCCATAAAATTAAGGTATCCATCTCCTGCAGTAGCTAGTGAGACCAATCTAATCATTTTATGAAGTGCCATTCCCCTGTCAACAACCAAGTTTTCATCAACCACCTGCATTGATGTGTACATATGTTTATCAATCAATCTAAAAATAATGGTTTTATCGCCAACCATAGCCTGATCATGACTTTCGGCATAACTTATGGTTCGTTCGTCGGCTCTTTTGTTTGTAAGTTGATAGTATATATCTCCTACCTGCCAATCTTCATCTTTTTTCTCTTTGATTACTTTTATCCAATAATCAGCCACCCCCATAGACATGCGGAAATCAAAACCTATTCCACCATCTTTAAATGGAGAAGCAATACCCGGCATTCCGCTAACATCCTCTGCAATATTGTTGGCATCAGGGTTAACTTCATGTGTAAGGATATTTGCCAATGCAAGATAAGTTAGGGCATCTTCATCTTGCTCACCATTAAAATACATGTCGTAATTTACAAAGTCCATTCCAAGTCCATGATGATTGTAAATCATACTTGTTACCCCATCGAACCTGAATCCATCAAAACGAAATTCTTCAAGCCAATACTTGCAATTTGAAAGCAGGAAGTTAATTACCTCATCTTTACCATAATTAAAGCATCGAGAATCCCAAACCGGATGGTCACCTTTTGCACCTTCATGGAAATATTGATAATCGGTTCCATCAAATTTGGCAAGGCCTTCTATTTCATTTTTAACAGCGTGTGAATGAACAATGTCTAGGATTACAGCTATACCAAGTTTATGTGCCTCATCGATAAGCTCCTTTAATTCCTCTGGCGCACCAAATCTTGATGAAGGAGCAAAAAAGTTACTCACCTGATAACCAAACGATCCATAATATGGATGCTCTTGAATAGCCATTAACTGGATAGTATTGTACCCAAGAGATACTATTCGTGGTAACACATTTTTCCTGAACTCTACATAAGACCCAACTTTATGTTCACTTGTGGCCATGCCTATGTGAGCCTCATAAATTAAAGGATTTTCAATTTTTTTTGGGATTGGATTTTTCCATCTATATGTTTCTTTGGGATTCCATACCTGCGCTGAATAAATCTTTGTTTGATCATCCTGAATCACTCTAGTGCAATAAGCAGGAATCCGTTCATGACTTCCATTGCCCCAGCTTATAAGCAATTTGTATAGCATCCCGTGTGATAGCGTTTCCAAAGGTAGGTTAAGTTCCCAGCTGCCATTTTCAATTCCTGCAAACTTGAATTCCTCTTTTGGTTTCCAATCTGAAAAATCACCTATTAAATGAATTGATTTTGCATTGGGTGCCCATTCACGAATAACCCAAGAATTTTCTTGTTTGTGCAATCCGAAGTAAAGATGCCCATTGATACTATCTTTTAAACTTCCATTTTTCTGAACGAACTCATTTAGTTTAAGTATTGTATTGCTATAACGATAAGTAATTGTTTTTTCGTAAGGTTTTAGGTAAGGGTCGTTTTTTATGAGGTTGAGAGTTGGCATTATTATGAAGTTTTGGCAAAGGTGGTTAAAAGTTGATAAATACTAGTAAGAACACAAAGTAATTTTCTTAACAAAGTGGTTTATACTCATTAAAAATATGGACATTTATAATTAATTTATTATTCGAACCTTAGCATAAAAGCCATTGTAACTCTGATGTTCACATCATTATGATAACGCTGCTTGTTTAGACAGATTATATATAAGCAATAAAGCACTTAAATGGAACATAAACACATCTACAGTACTATATTTGTGCCACCAAAATCCAAACTTCAATCATGACTATCTTTTATCGTGATTGTATAATAATGCCAAATTAATAAACACTTGTGAAAAGTAAACTCATCTTTAATATAATATTGTTATTTCTTTTTATTTATAAATTCAGTTATGCGCAAGATATAGAGACTATAGTTCTGGAAAAATCTTCAGAACAAGAAGAACCATATTTTTTTCATTTGCACATTGATGGAAATATTCAAAAAAACAGCATAACATGTATTACACAAGATAGCACCGGGCAAATGTGGTTTGCCACAAAAGATGGCTTGATACGTTACGATACAAAAACTTTTTATTCTTATCGGAAAGACCCTGAAAACAAACACTCAATTGGAGGTAGTTTTGTAGAAGAAGTATTTACTGACAGAAAAGGTAATATTTGGATTGGCACTGAGCCCGGTGTTGTTAGTAAATATAACTCGCTTACCAACCAGTTCGATCCTATTAAAGGTATTACCGGCGATAGAATAAAAGATATTAAACAAGACAAAAACGGTACTTTATGGATTAGTAGTAACACTGCACTTTACAACTATGATATATCAACTCAACAATTACATACCTATAAACCAGACGATCCTACCATTGGGCTCGACAGATTATTAATTACTTCCGACAATAGTATTTGGATTACCACAAACGAAAACTATATTTTCGAGTTTAGTTCCAAATCATTTAGGAAACTGCAAATTATCCCTGAAAAGGAACACCTTACTCATAAATCCACACAGGTTTATAGTGCTTATTATTTAGAGGAGGATTACAAAGGAGATACATGGATTTCAACCCCTTATGGTTATCTGTTAAAGTACGACCCCAAAAATGAACAATTATCAAAATATATTTTTGAGGATCTGTCAAGTAGCAATAATAAACTTGATAACGGTTTGCTTACAGTCATGTTTCTTTTTGAAGATAGCTACCATAAACTATGGATGGGGACTTGGTTTAACGGATTGTATAAGATTTCTGCTAACAGGAAAAGTGTTATGCAGTTCACCTCGCAACCAGACCTGCCTAACTCACTGTCAAACACAATTGTTCATTCAGGCTTTCAGGACAAAAGTGGCAACTTATGGTTTGGGACTGAGTTTGCCGGAATAAATATCTTAAAAGAGAAAAATAAATTCTTAATTATTTCACATAATTCTGATAATTCAAACAGCCTGTCAACATTGTTGTATAAAACAGCTGCAGTTGATAATCACGATAGAGTTTGGGTTGGTTCACCTGGAGGCCAATTGTACTATTTTAATAAGAATAAACCTCAAGAGTTAATTTCTGTAAACCTTCCCCCTACCACTAGTAAGTGGGATTGGATTTATTCAATGCACTTTGATTCAAAAGGTTTTCTTTGGATAGGAACCGACAGCGGCCTTATAAAATACCACCCTGACACTAAAGAAGTAGTTCAATATCATCATAATCAGCAAGATGCTAGTAGCATTTTAAGCAATGCTATAACAAGTATTGCTGAAGAAAGCAATGGAACAATATGGGTAGGAACATCAATAGGTTTGTCAAAACTAAATAAGGATGGAAAATCGTTTTATCATTTTACACATGACAAAGACGACCCCAAAAGCCTTAGCAGTAATTTAGTGAGTTGTTTATTTGTTGATAGAAGAAAAAATATTTGGGTTGGAACAATAGATGGTTTAAATAAACTGAATGCTACCGCCGGAAATTTTACCCGCTTTAAACAGAGTTATGATAATGAAAATAGCATAAGTGCAAATATAATTACTAGTATTTACGAAAAAGACAACCATCTTTGGATAGCCACTAATAACGGCCTAAACTCTTATGATTTTGAAACCAAAGAATTTGAATATTTTGATGAAACAGATGGATTGCCATCAAATAATATTAAAGCCATTTCTGGTAATAAAGGAACCAACGAACTATGGTTTAC
The DNA here is from genome assembly GCA_937912115.1 of uncultured Bacteroidota bacterium. GTDB lineage: Bacteria > Bacteroidota > Bacteroidia > Bacteroidales > F082. The sequence continues at coordinate 4,596 of CALDOI010000065.1, forward strand.
CACACCTTACCATATTGTAAAATTCAATACTACAAATTTTCAGTTTGTTACCTATGATAAATCTGATGGTATAAATAACAACGCATATATTGAAGACCTTGGGCAAAGAGAATTCGAGTTTATAAATAATTTTGCTTTAAGAGATAAAAGTGGTAGTCTTTATTTTGGAGGATTAACAGGCATGTGTCTCTTCCATCCCGACAGCCTGCCACTTAACAATTACCAAGCACCAATTATACTTAAAGATTTTATAGTGAATGGCTCGTCTCAAAAAATATCGAAATCCATCATATTAAATTCTAACCAAAACAATTTAGAAGTATCCATAATTCTGCTAAATTATATTCAGCCTGAGAAAAACAACTATGCTTTTTATATGGAAAACTATGATAGCATATGGCAGTATACAGGCAATAAAAACAGTCTTCAATATTTTAATTTACCAAAAGGAACCTACAAACTTCATTTTAAAGGAGCTAATAATGATGGCGTTTGGACATTAAACAAAAACCCTCTGATCATAACAATAAAACCACAATTTTATCAAACAAAATATTTTTATTTATTGGCTATAGGCTTAGTTATTCTTATGGTTTTGTTTTTTTCATTGCATAAATTCTATTTATTAAGAAAACTGAGTCGTCAAAAAGAACTGATGAGGTATACTAATTCCAATTTATCAAGTAAAAAAATATCAGAAATAAATAAACTTTTATTGGAAAAACTGAATACTGATGACCTATACCTCGATGCCGATTTGAGTTTGCAGAAACTGGCATCTTCAATAAAAGTAAATCCGAACAACCTATCTCAGGTTATCAACCAGGTTCATCATAAAAACTTCAATGAGTTTATAAATACTTATCGACTGGTAGAAGCTAAAAAATTATTAAAAACAACTTCTTTAAAAATAGAAGGTGTTGCTTTTGATTCGGGATTTAATTCACTATCTACTTTTAATGCTTACTTTAAAAAAGAAACAGGTAAAACACCATCAGCTTACAGAAAACAGTTTTCCTGATTCAAAAAACTCCTTATATTATAATTTCGTCAATCTGTAAATAAAGAATATGGTTCTGCTGTTCAGTTAGATACGTTTTTTCTATCCCATTTTTATAAATCACTTACTTCAAAGGAAGCAAACATCACATATTTGCCCTGAATAATTAATTGTTACACCAATTTGTTTTCAGAATTATGGCATTGTATTACACCTATATTGCTTTTAGTACAGTAAACAAACTACATAGTATTGGTGTAACGAACAATTTATTTAGAAGGTTTAAATTATTAAATCAACATCAGGAAAATGAACAAAAAGGCCGATGCAAATTGGTTTATTATGAAGAGTTTTCGAGTAGTAATGATGCAACAATGAGAGAAACTGAATTAGTTAGTTTTCATGAATCACTTTTAAGGGTTTTGGTTGAAGAATCTAATCCAATGATTGTTGATCTACTAAAAAAGGAAATAATTGAATGAACAGATATCATAAAAAGTTTCCCGCCAATCAGCTTTTGGTTACTAGGGACTATTTCACGCATTAATATATATTTTCAATATGAGAAATTTTTGGGTAATTTTTTTGACAGTGATCATATTCTCCCCGATCACACTTTCGGCTCAGGTAGCAATAAATACAGACGGCTCATCAGCCGATGGCACCGCAATTCTTGATGTAAAATCAACATCTCAAGGATTACTAATCCCCAGAATGAGTTCTGCTGACAGAACTGGTATTACAACACCTGCAAATGGTTTGTTAGTATTTGATACAGATACTAAAAGTGTATGGTTCTATGAATTAACAACCACTAGTTGGAAAGAAATTTATGGATCAAACAACAATACCACCCTGGCCGATGCCGATGGTAACACGAAGGTTGAGGTAGAACAAACACCGGATGAAAATACCGTTAGCCTGACCATGAACGGTACTGAGTTTTTTGTTTTCGATAGTGCAAGAATTGAAGTCCTCAATTCAGGAAGCTCTGTCTTTATAGGTGAAGATGCTGGTAAAAATGATGATTATTCCTTTAACACCAATGTTGCCATTGGTGCAAACGCACTTTCATCTAGTATTTCTTCCAATTCAAATATTGCCATCGGATTTAGTTCCATGATTAATAACACATCCGGTGACTGGAATGTAGCCATAGGGCAAAATACACTATATGACAATATTTCTGGTGGTCTCAACTCGGCAATAGGAGCACAAGCTCTAATGAATAACACTACAGGAACAAGAAATGTAGCCATTGGATTGAGCGCATTGTATTATAACACTACAGGTGACACAAATGTGGCTGTTGGCTATAGTGCCCTTGTTAATAATAAAGCAAATAGTCGTTCCACAGCAATTGGTTTCATGGCCATGTATAATGCCGACAGTAGAACTACAGGGCGAAATACCTACAATACAGCTATAGGTTACTTTGCCTTAAAAGGTAGTTCCACAACTTCTTTGAATTCAGGAACAAAAAATACAGCTATTGGGGATTCAACTATGGCTGGTAATAAATATGGATCAAGCAATGTGGCTATTGGAAATTCGACAATGGCTTCAAATACTTGGGGGGATGAGAATACTGCAATAGGGTCTGGTGCGCTTTTTTCAAACGTGGCAAATGACGGTTCAACAGCCATTGGCTATCATGCCATGTATTATACAGATAATACTACCGTTGGAGGGTCTTCCACTTATAGTACTGCTGTGGGTCACGAAGCACTGAAAGGAAGTACTACTGCTGCTGATAATACAGGTATTTATAATACTGCCATTGGATATCAATCTCTAACAGCAAATTCAACAGGAAATAGTAATTCAGTTTTAGGCTTTAAAGCTCTCAATCAAAACACCACAGGTGCTTATAACACTGCTGTTGGGTCATCATCATTGTTAAACAACACAACTGGAAGTTATAATACTGCTATTGGTGCCTACTCAATGCAAAGTATCACATCCGGCAGTGTTAATGCCATTATAGGTACTTATGCCGGGTATAATAACACCTCAGGTGGAAATAATGTGGGTATTGGGTATATGTCCATTTATAATAATGTTGCTAACAGCCGCTCAACAGCAATTGGATATCAAGCTATGCAATATGCTGATAACCGCTCATCGGGACGAGAAACATACAATACTGCTATTGGATATGAGGCTCTTCGAGGTAGTAGTACCGCTTCGGCAAATACCGGCAGATATAATACAACCATAGGTGATGCATCTATGCAAAACAATACTTCGGGTTATAATAATGCTGCTTTAGGAGCGTCTTCGCTAAATGCAAATACGACAGGTTATGCCAATGCCGCTTTGGGCTATTTTGCCTTAACTTCCAATACTTCCGGGCGTCAAAATACTGCGGTTGGAGGTAACGCATTAGAATCAAATACAACAGGATACGGTATAACAGCCATAGGTGACAATGCCTTAAAAAACACGTCCACTGATTCCTTTTTAACGTCTGTTGGAGCGTATTCACTGGATGCATTAACATCAGGAACACAAAATGCTGCGTTGGGATCTAATTGTTTTGCTGCACTATCTTCAGGGAGTTACAATCTTGCCCTAGGGGCGTCAGCGGGTTCAAACCTGACAAGCGGTTCAAGTAATATTTTTATTGGATACGATGCCGATGCTTCGATTACAACAGGATCAAACCAGTTAAACATTGGAAACACAATTTATGGAACAGGCCTTTATCAAAGTACCTACAAAATTGGTATTGGTATTGCATCACCTGACGAAGCATTAGACGTAAGAGGAAACTTCCAGGTAAAACAATCATCTGCAGCAGTAACAGCAAATATTGAATCCTCCACAGCGGCAGCAACATTATTTATTAAATCTTCAGGTAGTAATCTGGGGCAAATTACTTTTTTTGATAATGCTGTCTATGGAGCCTCTTTTGGTTATAGTAACGACAATGATAGGATTTTCCTATGGCATGGAAGTAATAATATCTTTTTTGATAATGGTGCCGTACTACCTGGTAGTCATAAAAGTGGTGATCTCGGTGCAGATGGTCAGGCATGGGATGATATTTATTATGATGATCTTCATAATCAGGGTGCAGCTGCGTTTGCTAATCGTAGTGTATCGGAAGAAATTGTTAACCATCCTCCAACAGAAAAAGCAGCAGGTAGTTTTGATTATAGAACCAAAAGGGGGGATGTTGAACTTGATCCTCTTTCATTACCCAAGGGACTTCATGATGAAACATCTATTCTAACAGATGAAGTAGTAACCTACAATTACAAAGCTAATTATGAGCAACAATTGCAAATTAATGAGTTGAAGAAAACTATTGAACAACAAAACAAAAAAATAGAACAGTTATTAAAACTGGTAAGTGAAAAATAAATCCAAAAGGTAGGATCTTTGGTTAAGTCCGTTTTGCATTTGCAGGGCGGGCTTTTTTAGTGCTCATCAACAAATTCACCGGTTAGCGGCAATTCAATTTGATCAGCGGATTCAATTCCATCAAGTGTTTCAACGCTTCTAAGCCTCCTTTCCATAGCATTTGCACGAGTACTAATTAATGTATCAAGAGTGCCTGAAGCAGTACTAATTTGCTTGTGGACTTTTGAAAGGTGCTCAGAGAATTTGCTAAATTCGGTTTTTACTCCCGATAGTACTTTCCAAACTTCACTACTCCGTTTTTGAACTGCAAGGGTACGGAAACCCATTTGAAGACTGTTTAACAATGCCGACAAAGTTGTTGGCCCTGTTACGGTTATATGATAATCGCGTTGGAGTTTTTCAAATGTTCCCGGGTGTCGGAGCACTTCGGCATATAAGCTTTCAACTGGTAAAAACATTATTGCAAAATCTGTTGTGTGTGGTGGATCAATGTATTTATCGCTTATGGTTTTAGCAAATATCTCGATAGATTTAAGTAGTATTTTTTGTGCTGCATCTATTTTGATTTTATCTCCTTCATCGTACGAATCCATAAGGAGCTGATAATTCTCAATTGGAAATTTAGAGTCGATTGGTAGCCAAACTACATTTTCATCAATTTTGCCGGGGAGCTTAATTGCATACTCAACATTTGCCTGACTTCCTTTTTTTGTAGCTACATTTTCAGCATACTGCTCTGGTGATAATAGTTGTTCAAGTATATTCCCAAGTTGATATTCACCAAGTATTCCGCGTGTTTTTACATTTGATAGAACCTTTTGAAGATCACCAACTCCAGTTGCAAGTTTCTGCATTTCACCAAGTCCTTTATGGACCAGCTCAAGGCGTTCGCTAACTTGTTTAAATGATTCACCAAGGCGTTTTTCCAATGTTGTTTGAAGCTTTTCGTCAACAGTCTTACGCATTTCATCAAGCTGTTTAGTGTTGTCTTCCTTAATGGCGATAAGATGTTTTTCGATTGTTTCCTTAATGTCTTTTATACTGTCTTTCGATTGTTTATTAAATTCGTTTTGTTGCTTACTAAGTTCGTCAAAACGCTGCCTTAGTTGTTCATTAAGATCTTTTGTATTCGCTCCAAATTTCTCTTCAAACGATTTCAGTCCTTTGTTAAGTTCTTCTCTGTTTTCTTTCGAATCAGCTTTATTACTTTCTTTAAAATCATTGTAATTCTTCAGTAATTTATCCGATAATTCTGTCAGCGATCTGGAAAACGAATCGAGTTGTTCCTTTTGTATGCTAATATTTTCAGATATTCGTTTTAGTAATGAATCCTGCAAATCTTTAAAAAGTCTATTTATTTCTTCCCTGTTTTCCTTATTCAACTCTCGGTTTTCGCGCCGGGTTTCAGTTAGTTCTTCCTTGAAAACCTTTGTTAATTCATCTTTGATGTTGGATGTGTCCAAATTGTTGTTTTTCCGAAAAAGAGTTACTATTATTAATGTTGCAATTAATACAACGCTGGTTATCAGTAGGTATAATTCCATTTTACAGATAATTTTGGATTTATAAAGGTATTCATTTTTTTGTTCTAAGATTCAGATTTTTGAGTTATTTCTATGCTTATGTCACTGAGCAGAGCGAAGGATCTTATATCATTAAGAGATATTTCGTTTCGCTTAATATGACAAGAATATTTGTTAGGTTGTTACATTTATACATTGCCCCATTCACACATTGAATCATTCACTCATTGAATCATTGTATCATTCAAATTTTCCTTAACTTTGGTCTTTACAAAAAAAATCAAAAAAATGAATTACGAAATACTTAGTACCGAAATTACTGATGGCATTGCTGTTATAACCATTAGTCGCCCAAAGGCAATGAATGCGCTTAACACCAGATTTTTTAATGAAATGGATCAGTTGGTAGCGGAAATATCAGCTAATAAGGATGTTAAAGTTATGATTATTACAGGTGATGGAAAGGCATTTGTGGCTGGTGCAGATATTGCTGAGATGGTAAACAAAAATGGGGAAGAAGGAACTGCATTTTCAGAACTCGGACAAAACACCTTTAGCAGCTTTGGACGAATGGACATACCCGTAATTGCTGCAATTAATGGCTTTGCTCTTGGCGGTGGTCTTGAACTTGCCATGGGCTGCGATTTTAGGTTTGCGAATACCAAAGCTAAATTTGGTCAGCCGGAAGTGAGTCTTGGCCTAATACCAGGCTATGCCGGAACACAACGATTACCACGACTAACAGGGATGGGTGATGCTCTTTATCTGTTAATGACAGCCGACATGATTAATGCCGATGAAGCATTAAGGATTGGTCTTGTGCAAAAAGTATTCGAGCCGGAAATGCTAATGGAAGAAACCCTAAAGGTTGCCAAACTGATTGCATCAAAAGGTCCTAATGCCATTAAGAAAGTAAAGAAAGTTGTTAGACTTGGTATGGAAATGTGTTTTGCTGATGGTGAAAAATTGGAAGCCGCAGAATTTGGGACTTTATTTGGAGAGGGAAATGAAGGAAAGGTAGGCATGACAGCATTTCTTGAAAAACGGAAACCACAATGGTAGTTGGTAATGTTTATCTGCTGGTGAATTATTAATATTCCACTCAGATACATAATGTAATACCCAAATATCTATAAAATGGGAGGTGAAGGTTCAACTTCTACAATGATTGCCAGTTTAAGAAACAACAAAAATATTAGTATCTTTAGCTCATAATATTAAACTCTTCTTCTATGAAAAAAGAAATGTTAATAATAATAGCCCTTTTTTTAGGGGTATCATTTAAATCGTATGCAGGGACAGGAAATACAAATGACGGGCTTAATTTTTTTCTTGTTATTATTGGATTGCTATTAATTATATTAGGTCTATTATATGTAGTAGATTACCTGCAAAAGAATGGTAAAACAATGATATATAAAGCCATGTCATTCTTAGATAAAAAGATCACTTTACTTAGTAAATATCTCAATAAAGTAAAATTTGAATATTTCGACCTATCATATTTTTAGTTTCAATACTTCAAATCTTTCTGGGAATAATTGTAACTATGTTGATCTTCAAACGATATAATTAAGCCTTTAACCTATAAGCATCTAACTGAAGACCAATTAATTGAAGTAAGACAGGAAATATCAGAGAAGAAAAGATAGATAATCTAAAGAAATTAACTGCTTTAATTATTGCCGTTGCGTTGACCGGAGTGCTGGTTTACATAATTATAAATTATTTTGATTTTGGTTCTCTAATTCGTCGTTAGAGGATACCAAATATATTGTTGCACGCCCAGTCGGAGAACTCAATTGTGAACGAATAATCCGTTTCTTCATTAATAATAACCATCCATTCTTTCCAGATGCCATTATAGTAGGTGCCAAATACATAAGTATCACCATAAACAAGATTTGAAACTTGGGCAATACCGTTTTTCATGGATGTCCACCTCCAACATTTTGAATCGGTTTGCCTTACCCATAACCCAAATGAAGGTAATATCACAAAGTTTGTATCGGAAGCGCAAACCCCGCCAAAATCCGCAATTATTGATATCGATACAGAGCCATTGTCAATCAGGGGTAAATCATTGGTTTGTTGGCTACACATATTATCAATTAATAGAGGATTTACAGAAGGATTAACTACACAAGTATTACATTCCGAAGACTGGTTCCATTCAATATATACCTCGGTGCCACCTGTAGTATATGGCATATTGATTTCCTTGTTCCACATAGCTGCCAATGATATATCTGAAATATATGAATCATCAACTTGTTTACGAATTATTCCTTCCACAGATAATGAACCAGATTGTTCACAATCACCCGACAAATTAAAGCTTAAGCCTTCGTAACAGCTGCTAACTTTATAGTTACCAATAATGTAACTATCAGGGGAATATGTTGAGGTCGCAATACTTAATCCGCTCGATAAACTATTTTTTACTGTATCCACCCTGTTATATAACCATAGACCTGTGTCGGATAAATATGAGAATAACTGAAGATCATCTCCTAATTTAACATTTGATTTAGTTTTAGGATTATAAGTGCCGGCTGGTATACTAATGTTTATTTCTAACATCTTGTCTTCAATAATTGCAGCCCTCTTGTAATCACTATCTCTTATCTCTAAGCGAACTATTCCGGCAGGGAAAAATACAACATTGTTACTGCTCTGATTTTTAATTATTGAGCTGCATATACCACCAGATATTGCTGCTAATGCTTTGTCTTCATTTGTGTTATAATATACCATGGTTAGATTTAACTTTCCACTAAGATAGTTAGTATCGCTATCCAATAGTTTTGTGCCTGCAGGTATTGTTATACTTGCCTCTTCGTTTGCCGAAGAAATAGTGATGTCGTCGAAAAGCACACCATTATAAAGGTTTCCAACACTATATAATTGTTTAATATCAACCCCAGTTGGTGGATCATCAATACGCACCAATTGTACTTTAACTATGTAGTCGCCCTCATTTGTTAATATGATTTCTTTTGAGGAAGAAATATATTTTTGTGCTTGATATACAATTGTAAAAATAATGGGTGAATTACTGCTTGGAATATAATCTGGTAGTACTGCAAGTGTTAAGAAACCATTTCTTACAATGTATTCATCTTTTTGAATCCCGGTAATGTCAGCGATTGCAAATTTTGAATAACCAACTACTTTAACTATTAATTCACCAATGTCTCCTGATATAATATTTTCATTTGTGTTGGCATCAACAAATTGAAAATAAATACTGGTTTTTTGTAAGTCGTAAGTGATTGTATCCTTCATCCCGATAGAAGGATTAGTTATTTTTTTACACGAGGTGAAACTCATGTAAAACAACAAGCATAAAAGGGAAAAAGCAACTGTTATATTTAAACCATTTATTTGCCTCATTTGTACTTTGTTTATTAAAGCTTATATTACAAAGATAGAAATATACCCTGCACTATTCACAAAAAACGAAAAACTCATGTAATGGTTTAATATGTAGGCAGGTTTATTAGCCTCATAACCTCATCAAACAAGTTGTATGAATAATGCCGGGTATATTTAATATATCTTATTTTTACTATTTTAGACTAAAATTTCATGTCGAAATTTATGATTCTACGGGCGGCTATTAGCATTTTTTGTATAACAATTTTCCTTTTTTCATGTGATGTCTCAGATAATGAGAGTAAGCAAAAAGTAAAAACAAGTACCATCCTTGCTATTTCTAAGGATGCTGTTCTTGATAGTATATTGTCAAGAAAAAAACTCAGGGCAGCAACTGATTATGGTTCGGTAAGCTTTTTAATTTATCGTGGAGAACCAATTGGTTATCAGTACGAAATGCTATTGGAATTAACATTACATCTTGAGGTTGAACTGGAACTGGTTATTGAATCGAACATGCAAAATAGTATTGACATGTTAAACAATAATGAAATTGACTTATTGGCCATGGGTCTTACGGTTACCTCAGATCGGAATAATCGATTTTCATTCACATCACCAATTATGACAACACGACAAGTATTGGTTCAGCGAAAGCCTGTAGGTTATACACAAATGGAAACTGCCGATGAAATAGAATCTAATTTATTAAGAAACCCGCTGGAGCTTGCTAATACTAGTATTAACGTGCAGGAAGGAACAATATTTTCAAAAAGGCTAAAGACCCTAAGTAATGAGATTGCAGATACCATCAATATTATTGTTGATGATCGAGATATTGAAGAATTAATTTCAGCCGTTTCATCGGGAGAAATAGATTTTACCGTTGCCGACGAACATGTGGCAATTGTTAATGCTCGATATTTTAGAAACATTGATGTTAATACTCCATTAAGTTTCCCTCAAAAAATTGCGTGGGCTGCAAAAAAGGGTCAAACCGGATTGGTTGATACAATAAATTCCTGGCTTGCCGAATTTAACCATACATTACGAGCCAGGCTTCTATACAATAAATATTTTAAGAATATTAGATCAAAAAAAATAGTTAATAGTCAGTATAACTCTTACACCGGTGGACAACTATCGCCTTATGATGAAGAAATTAAGGAAGCAGCCAAAATTATTGGATGGGATTGGAGACTTCTTGCATCTCTGGTATATCAGGAGTCGGAGTTCAAACCTAATGTTCAATCATGGGTTGGTGCTTATGGGTTAATGCAGCTTATGCCTCATGTAATGGAAAAATACGGTCTAGATAGTACGGCTGGCATTTCAGAACAATTAGTTGCAGGGGTTAGGCATCTTATATATATAAAGAAGCAAATGCCTTCCGAAATTAATGATTCAATAGAGCAAATAAAATTCTTGTTTGCATCATATAATTGTGGGCTAGGGCATGTGTTAGATGCTCGTCGACTGGCTCAGAAATATAATAAAAATCCAAATATTTGGTCAAACAATGTGGATAGTTGTATACTAAATCTTTCAAATAAAGAATATTATCGCGATTCTGTAGTATATAATGGATATGTTAGAGGTGCTGAGACTTACAGTTTTGTTGAAGATATTATGAGTCGATACAAGATTTACAAAGATCTCATTAATAACTAATAAAAGTCAAATCTATTACTCTTTCTTCGCCTTGTCAGATTCACCGTCTTTGTTGTAACCATCTTTTTTATCTCCATCTTCGCCAATGCCGTCCTTAAATTCTTTAACACCTTTGCCTAACCCTCGCATTAACTCAGGTATTTTTTTTCCTCCAAAAAGCAGAAGTATAATAACCACAATAATAATAATCTCAGGTGTGCCTATCCATCCTGCATAATGAACAAGTGCGATATTTCCAAGTAGTCCCATTTCCGTTTTTTTTGTTAACACGGCAAAAGTAATCAATAAAACTAAGTTATTAAATACAGTTGAATTGATATTATAAGATTGTCGTTATCTGCAACACTTTACCAGACCATTTTAGCTTATATCATTCCATTTTTAACAAAAAACAATCATATTTCGTAAATCAAATTTTAGTTGTGAAACAACCAACATCTTCTTACATTTGTCCCCTATTTAGGAAAAAGAACAATTAAATCAAAAATTTCACATATGAAGACAAAGGTACTTTTGTTAGCCATAATAATTTTTCTTGCTGGCAACATTTTTGGACAAGCACAACCTGATTGGCGTAAACTTCACTACCTCTCCGAAGAGGAAATGCTTACTCCTTTAACCACATCGAGAAGTTTCTATGCAACGGATCCCCCAGAAGGAGAAATTAGAAATGTAGCTGAATTTGATCAAATGCAGGCAGTGCTTGTGAGGTATCCATTTGGTATCCCAATCGAACTAATCCGAGAGATGGCCGAAGACACAAGGGTGCTTACCTTAGTTGCTAATTCTTCTCAACAACAATCGGTTACAACCACATATCAAAACAACAATGTAAACCTTGATAATTGTGACTTTTTAATAGCACAAACAGATAGTTATTGGACCAGGGATTACGGCCCTTGGTTTGTATTTGATGGAGATAACCAGCCCGGTATTGTAAATTTTCCATATAACCGCCCACGTCCTAACGATGATGATATACCTATAAAAATAGCCGAATACCTTGACATTGACCTCTATGGAATGAATTTAATTAGTACAGGTGGAAATTATATGTGTACAGGAAAAGGGATTGCCGCTTCAACCGATCTTATTTGGGAAGAAAATCCAACACTCTCACACGAAGAGGTAGGAGGCTATGTGAACGACTATCTTGGTAACTCATTTTATGATGTATTAGACGATCCTTTGGGGGAATATATTAAGCATATCGACTGTTGGAGCAAATATCTTGCACCAAATAAAATATTGATCGGTCAGGTTCCAACAACAGATAATCGTTATCAGGATTATGAAGATTTGGCGAATTATTTTGCTTCACAAACAAGTTCATATGGTACACCTTTTAAGGTTTACAGAGTATTTACTCCCGGTCAGGCACCAAACACTCCTTACACAAACTCATTAATTCTTAATAAAAAAGTTTTTGTTCCTATAACAGGAAGCCAGTGGGATGATGAAGCCATCGCAGTGTACGAAGAAATTATGCCCGGCTACGAAGTTGTTGGCGTTATGTATAATGGTTGGGAAAATACTGACGCATTACATTGCCGGACAAAAGGTATTGCTGACATAGGTATGTTATACATTGATCACATGCCTACAATTGGCACAGTTTTATACCACCCTGAATACGAAATTACAGCAGATATTACTGCTTGCAGTGGTTCAAGCATTTATTCTGACTCGGTACTGGTTTATTATAAAATTAATAGTGGAGATTATACTTCGGTAATCATGGAGCTTGAAACAGGGAATACATATACTGGAATCATTGGAGGTGTTATACCAAATGATACTATTTCATATTACATATATGCAGCCGACGAATCAGGAAGAAATGCCACTCAACCTTATATTGGTGAACCTGATCCATTCGTATTTAGAAACTTTTACTTACCCGTAACTGAAATTACATTTAATCCGGATACAGTTAAATTTTTAACACCCGACGATGCTCTTGATGGTATACCATTGCATATTATAAACCAAACATCAAATAGTGTTACTCTAACTTCACTAACTGAGGCTGGAAATCAGTTCTCATGGTGGGTTGAGGAAATGCCCAATTTACCATATACACTTTCAGTAAACGATACATTAACTCTTAATATAATTTGTGATATCGTTGTAAACAAGGTTAATTTAGTGATTGACACAATGGTTGTTGAAACTATTCTGGAATCTTATACTGAGATTATTGCAGCGGATAGTTATCTGGTATCAGATATTGAGGACTCAGAAATATTACAAGATATAGTTGTATATCCAAACCCATTTACTAACCAGTTGAATTTCACAATTAATAATTTGGAATCCAATAAGGTATCAATTCAAATATTTGATATCAGTGGCAAGAAAGTATTTGATAGGTTAGAGTTAATTGATGGTAATACTGTTACCATAAACCTTGAAGGTCAAGATGAGCTATTACCAGGGTCATATTTTTACAAAATAACATCCATAAGGAAAGCTAAAACAGGAAAGCTAATTCGTGTTGATTGATCTTTGAAAAGTATAAAAATAAAAAAGAGCTCGCTTATAGCGGGCTTTTTTTGTCAATAGCATTAAAACAATCTACAATTTAAAAAACCCTGATTCACAGTCAGGATTTTTTTTGTGAACTATAATTACTAAATTTGTGGGCAGTCAATCAAATTTAGTTCAATTTAATTGTGAAGAAATGAAAAAGATTTCAATCTTAATTTTTATAGCCTTTATTCTGTTTTCCACATCCATTGCCAATAAAAACCCTGATAATCAAAAAGATCCTCGAAGCTGGTCAATCCTGCAATCATGGGATATCCCGGGAAAAGCATCGGGTTTAGCTTGGGATGGAACATATCTTTATTTCGGAATATATGGATCCAACGGCGATCATTTTTATAGGTTTGATCCTTCAGATGGATCGTACCAACAACAGTTTATAGCCCCATCAATTGGAGATTGCTTTGGAATGTCGTGGGATGGTTCGTCACTTTGGGTTGTTAATCAGGTATCTCCACCATCGGCACCTGCTGAAGCCACAGAACTTGATTTAAGCGGTAATATATTATCAACTTTTGCCCTCCCCGATCATTACATGAGTGGCATTGCATATGACGGAGGGGACTTTTGGGTTGGAACATATTATCCTGATCCTGGAACTGTGTATAATGTTAATAATACAGGCGGAACCATTAGTCAGTTTACTCCCCCAGGCGAGCAAATTTGGGATATATGTATGCATGATAATGACCTTTGGATGGTTGAATATAATGACAATATGATATATAAAACCGATCAGTCGGGGAACGTATTAGAAAGTCATCCATGTGAAAATATTAAACCTTCAGGGATTGTTTATGATGGTACATATATATGGTATGTGGATGGCCAATTGTCATCACCAAGTAAACTCTATAAAGTTAGTTTAACCGGACCAGGTACGCCTGCCATAAACATTCCAATAACTAACCATAATTACGGAGCCGTTACAATAAATACTTCTGAAACATGGCAAATGGAAGTTGAAAATGTTGGTAATGCAAATCTTGAAATAACCGGAATAGTTATTCCTGGTTCAGCACCAGTTTCAACCACCTTTTCAACTCCTCAAACTATATCTCCGGGAGGTTCTGTTTTAATACCTCTAACTTATTCTCCAACTATTGTTGGGCATATGGAAGTTACTATATCTGTTGAATCAAGCGACCCGATAACTCCCATTGTTTATGTGTATCTAACAGGAGATGCCGTTAATTCGGGGCCATCATTGAATGTACCTTATAATACTTATGATTATTCAGATGTAAGAGTAAATGCAACTACCAGATGGTATCTGGAAATTGAAAACATTGGTGACGAAATGCTCATTGTGAGTGATATTGAATCAAATGATGAAGTATTTACTATTGATGAATCCGTTGATTTTCCGTTAAATATTCCTACTCTCGATTCAGTTTTAGTAGGAGTTTGGTTTAATCCAAAAACGGATGCTAATTATGGTGGAAAACTTTCAATCGAAAATAATGATCCTTCAAATAATCCATACTATGTAAATATTATCGGTGATGGATTATTGAAAAACTGGCCCATTGGCGATGCACTATGGCATTATACAATAACCACAGGTTATGATCAAAGTCCTAAAGCTATACACCAAATACAGGATATATCAGGCGATACCGTGGCGGATGTTATAATTTGTTCGGAAGACAATTTCATCAGATGTTTTAATGGGAACTCATCAGGCATTGCCGACGTAATGTGGGAGTTTGAAATATATAGCGGAAACATTTATGACCAACCGGGTTTAACAACAATTGAGGATATTAATGGTGATGGATATGAAGATGTAATTGTTGGTACAACAGGGGGTGACAGATCGATTATTGCTATATCCGGTAAAAACGGCGACCAAATTTGGAAGCATCATACTAATGAGTACGGACAAGGAGGATGGGTTTATTCGGTTGATGCTAGTTTCGATTATAATAATGATGGCATAGTAGATATAATAGCTTCAACAGGAGATGATTTTGAAGATATTGGTCCCAAGAGAGTTTACTGTTTAAATGCCATTGATGGAATAGCAATTTGGGAAACATATATTGGTGGTCCTGTATTTTCGGCAATTGGAGTTGAGGATTTTAATGCAGATGGAATTCCTGATGCCATTGCTGGAGCTTCAAGTGCTGATGAAACTGAAGGAAAGGTAGTTGGAATTAATGGCTCGAATGGTAGTATTAGTTGGACTAAAACAACAGGTGGATCGTCGGTATGGGCATTGTTACAGATTGACGATATAACAGGAGATGGTGTTAAAGATGTTGCCGCTGGCGATTTTGGCGGAAATTATTATTACATAAATCCGGTTAATAATACTGAAATATTCAATGGAGCAATATCAGGGTCATTAATACTTAGGTTTGAAAAACTTAACGATGTAAATAATGATGGATATTCTGATATCTTAGTTGCCCATAGCAAGTATAATGGGATTGTATTAAATGGATTTGATGGATCGAATATATGGCTACACCCGTTAGCCGATAAATCATGGAATGTTGCTGTTATTGATGATATTTCGGGTGATGATATTAATGATGTTCTAATAGGCACTTTATTTTCGGATAATTATTGTTATTTTTTAGATGGAGTAGATGGTGAAGAATTAAAATCGATTGATTATAATACTCCCATTGATGCCTTAAATTCGATTCCTGATATTGTAGGAGACGGAACAATGGAAATGGTTGTTGGTGGCAGAAATGGAAAAGTTTACTGTTACTCTGGTGGCATTAAAATCTGGGTTGATATAAATGATAATATTAAAGATTCAAACCATGAAGTTGTTAGCTATCCAAATCCATTTACAGATCAAACTACCATTACTTTTTTCATCGAAAAAAGTTCATTTGTTATTGTGAATATTTATGATCTTAGTGGTAAAAACTTAACAACCCTTTTAAACCAACAATTATCGGAGGGTAGCCATTCTATAATTTGGACTGGGGAAGATTCAAGAGGAAAAGTATTACCATCTGGGTTTTATGTTTACGAAATTATAACCGAGAAGGGTAGTGTTACCAAGAAGATCGCAAAAATTAACTAAGCTTACTGGGCAAACTCTTGAAGCCGACTTAATTTTTGCAATTACTTATTTTATCTATCTACGGAAAGTGAGTTTTGGGCTTTTTATTCTACCGTAACTGACTTAGCTAAATTACGTGGCATATCAACATTACAACCACGCAATACAGCAATATGATATGCAAGCTTTTGCAGAGGTATTGAGGCCAAAATTGGAACCAGGTATTCTTCCGTTTTGGGAATCTCGATTACATAGTCGGCTATTTTTTTTACAGTAGTATCTCCCTCAGTAACAATTGCAATAACTATTCCTTTTCGAGCCTTAACCTCTTGAATATTACTAACAACTTTTTCATATATTCCAAGATTTGGAGCAATAAATACAACAGGCATATTCTCATCAATCAAAGCAATTGGCCCATGTTTCATTTCTGCGGCCGGATAACCTTCTGCATGAATATATGAAATTTCTTTAAGCTTTAGTGCCCCTTCCAATGCCACTGGGAAATTATACCCTCTTCCTAAATAAAGGAAGTTGTTTACATCTTTATATTTCTTCGCAATCTCCTCAATGAGCCCGTTATTGTGTAGTACATGTTCAACTTTTTCAGGAAGCCTGTCAAGCTCCTGGACTAATTGCATAAATCTGGTTTTAGGAATCGTACCTTTAAGTTGAGCCAAACGAAGAGCCAACAAAGTAAGTACAGTAACCTGTGCAGTAAATGCTTTTGTTGATGCCACTCCAATTTCAGGACCGGCGTGTGTGTATGAACCTCCATGAGTTGCTCTTGCTATTGAGGATCCAACAACATTACAAATTCCAAGAATTGTAGCACCTTTACTTTTAGCCAATTCAATGGCTGCCAATGTATCTGCTGTTTCGCCTGATTGCGAAATGGCTATTACAACATCTTCTTCCGTAATTATCGGATTTCTATATCTAAACTCTGATGCATATTCTACTTCAACAGGAATTCTTGCTATATCTTCAATAAGGTATTCTCCAACCAAACCGGCATGCCATGAAGTACCGCATGCAATAATAATTATTCGCTTCGCCGCAAGAATTTTTTGCTCATAATCAATGATCCCTCCCAAAGAAACATTGCCCGTTACAGGGTTAATTCTACCCCGCATACTATCTCTAATTGATCTGGGCTGCTCATATATTTCCTTCATCATAAAATGCTCGTATCCACCCTTTTCGAGCTCACTTAAATTCCATTCCAATTGTTGTACATAGGGGGTTTTCTGCTGATTCTTGATTGTCGTTATCTTAAACTTTTCTCCTCGAGTAAGAACAGCAATTTCCTCATCCTCAAGATACACAACATTTTTTGTATATTCAACTATGGGAGTAGCATCTGAAGCTACATAGTATTCATTCTCGCCTATTCCTATTACTAATGGGCTTCCTTTACGGGCAGCTATCAATGTGTTTGGATGATTTTCTGATAATATTACAATAGCGTAAGCACCAACAACCTGACCGAGGGCAATGCGAACAGCTTCGTCGAGTAACACTTTTTCATTAATCCAAATTTCTTCAATAAGATTAACTAATACTTCCGTATCGGTATCCGACTCAAATTCATAACCTCTGGCAACAAGCTCTTCCTTTAATACTGCATAGTTTTCGATAATCCCGTTGTGAATTAACGATATTGATTTTGATTGGGAAAAATGTGGGTGAGCATTTACCTTATTAGGTTCTCCATGAGTAGCCCATCGAGTGTGAGCAATACCTGCTTCACCATCAATATATTTATCTACTAAATATTTTTCAAGTTCTTCAACTTTGCCAACTGTTTTGTACGTTTTAATTTCTCCATTTAAAATGGATATTCCGGCACTATCATAACCTCTATATTCAAGGCGTTGTAGTCCCTTTATCAATATCGGATGGGCTTGTTTATACCCAATATAAGCAACTATTCCACACATAGCTTTTTATTAAATAATTACAAATATAAGTGAATTGAGGAGATTGTAAATAAAAAAAATTTAAAGGTTGTAATAAACGATTTAAAGATCTGTAAACAAGATCTCTAATTTTATTCCTGTTGAATCGGCGCCAAAATTATTTCCTTTAAAAATATACCTTTCGGGATGAACCGATCCTCCAAATAAGAATAAATACAAACCCCTGTTTGGCAATGTTGAATCGCTAACCAAGGATTGAATATATCGTGTAATTCTAAACTCATATGAGTTAGTTGCTTCGTTATAATCTCCATCAAAATATGAATCTCCTTCTCCCTGATCAGATAATATTGCTCCTGATCCATCCTCTTCAATTCTCAATAATGACATTTGGCCTGGAGGATCAAAAAAACCATCTCCATCATAACCGGGCAAAATCAGCTTGGCTTCATTTATTGCAACATTTCCTTTCCTTGCCCATTTTTTTACATGGGGAATTCTGATTGTTGTCTGTACTCCGCCATAACCCTGTACATAAAACTTCTGCTGCCCTGAGTTTGTATCACCGTCGATTACTTGAGAACGAAATTCAGGTGATGCAGAAAAATAATTATGCTCGTACTTATTTACAGTAGCTGTAGATGTTGTTATTAGGTAATCATATCTTGTTGATACTGTATCCTCTGCCGTTTCCCGATAGTATAGTTCTAATCTTGATTTTCCTGATGCTAGCCCGAAATACACAATTACTCCATTTTGATATATTGGTTCCGATTGCACAAATAGTCCTTTAAAATACTTTTGAAATTTCTCACTGTCTTCCATATCAGTTGCACTGGCATTAAGTAATTTGAGACCTAATTCAGTATTCAAATTTGTTAAGTTAAGCCTTAGCATAGCGGGAAGCGTATCACCATTTAGAACAATACTATCTGTTGGTCGTGGATCAAAAGTATAGTTACTATAATCTGTTGGCCCAACAGGCACAACAATATTCGAATAGTAGGAACTACTTGCTTCTAAACTATCTAACATCTCGTATGTATGCGCATGAAGGGTATTATTCGTATCTCCATAATAACCTTCATAATCTAATTGAAACACTAATGAATCCAAAATACTTCCAACAGAAAATTCATGACCAGGAGCAGATAAGATAAATTGAGTATAAAATCCTGCGGTGGTGCTGCCAAAAACAGGGTCTCGCAAACTACCAAAAGCGCTTACACTTAATTTATCAGACCTTATGGAATCCAACAGTTCTGAGTAGGCATAAATTGTTGATGTATCAGAAAAGGCAACATTTAATCTGCTGTCTTCCGGCTGAATTATATAGCCAATTTGTCCTGGTTCCTTTGCGCAGGATACAATTAATACTAACAGCACAATTACTGACAATCGGTTTCCTAATATTTGGATAGAAAATGCTTGTTTTCTAATCTTCTCCAATAATTTTGTCATAAAATTCATTGTAGGCAACATAAATATTCTCTTCATCAATATAATCCAACATTGGTTTCCCAGATGCCTTTGCATATTCTAATATCTCAGGATTAATTTCTTCACTTCCCTGAATTAACGCATCCGAACGATCAATGGCACCTTTCATCAACGAAACGTAAGTTCCGTTACTATAGTGTTTAAGTTCGGCTTTTGTTAAGCCTTTTGTTATCATTTTTTCAGTGAAGCCTTTTTTGAAGCTCTCCGAAAAATCATCATCATACAATGAGAAGATAATTTTTAAGTCGTTGAAGATTGGATTATCCTTATATGAAGTTCTAATGTACAGTGGTATTAAACTCGAAAACCACCCATGCGCATGAACAATATCTGGAGCCCATCCAAGTTTTTTAACTGTTTCCAGTACACCTTTAGAGAAGAAAACTGTTCTTTCATCATTATCTTCAAAGAACTTTTCCTTCTTGTCTCTAAACAAAAATTTACGGTGGAAATAATCTTCATTATCAATGAAATAAACCTGCATCCTGGCTTGTTGAATAGATGCAACTTTAATAATTAGCGGGTGGTCAATGTCGTCAATTATCAGGTTCATACCAGATAGCCTAATTACTTCGTGGAGTTGATTCCGCCTTTCGTTAACTAAACCATAACGTGGCATAAATGTCCTAATCTCCTTACCAGATTCCTGTGTTTTTTGTGGAAGAAAGCGTCCTATCTTACTTATTTGAGTCTCAGGAAGGTAGGGCATAATCTCTTGATTTACATATAGTACCCTCTTTTTTTCCATAATGTGTGTATTAGAAATTTTCAGTGTGCAAAAATAGTAAAAAAAACGGTATCAATCAATTAACCCATCAACTAATAAGAACTACGACTAATGAATTATGTATTTTTAACATAAAGATGGCAGATTGGTATCTAAAAAAAATCTTAAATAAAAAATCCTCCACATCATTTTCTGTGATATGGAGGATTTTAAGATTAAGGTAAGTTTTCTCTATTACTCTTCAAGTTCTTCTTTATTGATTTGATAAAGTTTCCTTCCCCCATAAATTGCAGCTAAACCCAAGAGTATTATACTGCCACCACCAATTGGAGCTCCTCCACCTATGGGAGTTCCTCCTGTTGGTGTTCCAGGAGGATCGCCCGGAGTACCTGTATCGGCTATTAAGCTGGAAATTGAAATAAGCATTGATATTATAAAAATCGTAAGAATTGATATAATCTTTTTCATATAATTAATTTTTTGCTTTTATAATTGGCTATTTTGAAATAAACACTTTATTGGTATAAACATTTTTATCGGTAATAACACGAACAACGTAATAACCTAATTTATCTGAAACCCAATATTTATTTATCTTATTATCAACTGTTTCAATATCCCTTAACAACTCACCTGCAAGTGTAAATATTCTCACTTCTTTAATTACCTCATTTGTGTTGTTCCTAACGAAGGCATATTGACGGTATCCATAAATATCAATAGTATTTTCAATGCCAAATTCATCAACACTTGTTGGCCCAAAGAAATGTAATATAAATCTATCTTCAGAATCATTGGGTGTTGCTGAAAAAGAATAATCTGGATTTTCATTTATGGAAATCCAGTCGCCTCCTATGAGTTTATCTTCCAACCAAATTTCTGAGCCTGATTCAAACGTTTCCATATCGAAAAATGATAACGTATACTCGGTATTGTACCCACAATTAAAATGCATTGGAACACTTGTCATGCCATTATTCAAACTTTCTGAAGGAAGTACATTTATTGCAAGTGCGGTATTGTCTTCGGCGATGGTTTTAATTTGTGTTGCATCATCATATTGACTATTCCATTTCATGGCTTCAATTTCAATATCATAACCACTAGTAGCTTCTTCATTAAACATGACAATCATTTCATCTCGATAGTTCTCTTGACCACCAAATACATTCACCGTCAAAACATTAGGAATGACATTCCTGAAGGCCTCATTACTATGTACTCTATTTGAATTTTTGAATGATACAGTTCCCGCTCCCAGAGTTTCAACAAAGAAAGCCTGGCCTACCTGAATGTATTGAACACCTCCAGTAACTGTTCGAGCAAGGTATGTCCCAGCTGTGGCATCCCAAACCCAGTTCTTCTGTTGAATGACACTACTATTTCCTGAGTTTGCGTAAAACGCATCAAAATCAATTGCTGATGGATATGGATTACTTATTAATTCGTTATGATTTTCACTATATGTTAAGGCTGGAGGTGATTTATCACCAGTAATCAGAGCTCCTGTCATTTCAAGGGTATGATTAGTATTATCATCTGTTGCGATTCCAATTCCCTTTCCTGTATAAATTTCATCAGTTAATGAAAATAAATTAATCCATGGTTCGCTTCCTAAAGTATTTACTACAGTTTCATCCCACTCATATGCCCATGTATTTCCATTTACAAGATTAAAAGCATCGAGAAATGCTCCGGTGCCACTTCCTGTGTAATTTTCTTCGTTTACTGTTGGTCCGATAAGATGAATATACCAATCACCAGCAACTGAGTTAGATAAATATGTTTGAACCTTGGCTGTTCCACTTGCTCCGTAGGTTATTGTGCCGTTGTTGATGAAGGAGCCAATTCCTGTGGCATCTGCTTGAACAACTATACCTGTGGCAGAGTTTATTGTTGTACTACCGGTTACTGTTGCATAACCTAAGGCGGGGAGATTAAGTGTACCATCTACTCTTAAATCGCCATCAATATATAAACGTGTGTTTGATGTGCTTCCAGCTAAGTCAGGAACCGTAACATGTGCACCACTTTCTATGAACATTTTTTCACATGCCCATCCACCATCATCACTTCCTGTAGTGTTCTCAGGATAATAACTAAGACCCGATGGAATAATAATATAGGCATCTGCCAACCCAATATAAGGATACATACCTCCTGGTAATGCATCGCCTGGGCATGTCCCACTCCAGTTACCATCACTTTCCCACTTTGTTTTATTCGTAGTTCCGAAGCCATTTCCACCAACCCAAACATAATTATATTCAATTGTTGGGTATGTATACCCTGCAGCACTACCATTAACAGATGGTGTATAGTCAGTTAAGTCGACTCCAATATTAACTCCTGTTGGAACAAATAAGTCTTCCCCGACCTCAAATATCCCGCTTCCACTACCAGTACTAACCTCCAACATTGCTATTGTAACCCAAGTGTTTTGAACCCAATTTTCCGGAAATGAAAATGGCGTATTATCAGCAAAATATTCTTGATAATAATAACTTCCTTGAGTTGATCTAGTTCCTGACTTAGTAATTTCATAATTAGTGCAAAGAACGTCACCCATATCTACATTACCTAAACTCTGAAGCCATTTTACTTGAAAAACAATATCCGTTAATTGATTGGAAGTCTGAGGAGTTCCTAATCCTGATGTTTCCTGCATTTGTATATAAAGATAACCTTCTCCTCCTTCGGTTGCTCGAATTTGAAATGTCCCACCGAAAGATAACAGCGTGATACTTGCAAAAACTAGTACTAAGAATAAATTCTTTTTCATATTTGTAATGATTAATTTTTTTGATTATAAATTTGGCATATGTTCACTTTTAATATCATTTGGCGTAGAAAGTCCAACAACACTTAGTATCACATTTTTGTCATTTGAAGAACCATTATATTTTATCTCTCCATCCATATTCAAATCACTTGCAGAATAACTTGAAACAATGTTATTGGGAGATGAAAGTCCAACAATACTTAAAACTTCATTTTTATCATTCGATGAACCATTATATTTAATATACCCATCCCCATTCGCATCCCCATCCCATAAACAAAATACACCTGACACATCTTTCATAGCATCGTTGGTTGTAACTGAAGTATTATCCCAAGCTTGAGACAATGCTGTGGAAAAATCAAATGAGGGAGATGAAACATCCAAATTAACAGTTGTTGAACTCATTATTCCAAAATGATTACGATGCAAAACCGCTACATTATATGGTGTTGTAATTGTTGCCCCTGTTATTTTGCCTCCTGTATTTCCATCTCTATCCAATATATTCCCATTTACATCAACAAAAAAAGCAAATGAATGAAGCACTGTAGTTGGTGTAGTCTGATCTCTTAATTCGACCTTTACCCAATCAACTGCAGTTGCAGGAATAGTAGTAACATCTGTTGAAATGCTATATGGATCCTGAGTTGGTATTAAATCTGCAGTTTTAAGATCCTGATCCATTGTTGTTCCATTATAGGCTCCGGCAAGAAACAATTTAAGATTAAGTCTTTTACCTGAATAAAAATAATCTCCAATAGCAAATGTGCCTAATGTAGTAAATGAAGTACCTGTTTTTGTAAAAGGATCAGTTCCTGTAGCACCACCTGATTCTGTCCAAGAATAATCAGTTCCTCCGTTAGATGTTAATCCAACGCTACAGTAATCACTGTCAAAATCAGTTAAAACCTCACCACTATTCCACTGGGGTGTTACTGATAAATCTGAATCACCCGAAGCATCTTCGGTAATAACCCATGAACGATCAACAAAATGACTGGTTACTGAACCTGAAGGTTCATCATCTATAACTCTTACATTATAATTATCAGTTACTGCGGCAGCATCATTTTGAAGGACTAGTGGGTTATAAGTACTATTACCTATAGGATAGGTTACATTTGTTGAGCCGTCAGCCGGAACACTACGTTTTACATAACCCGTACTATTTGTTTGAACATATTTTCCAGCACCTGGTGTGGTTGCATCTGCAAATAATGTAAGATCAAACTCATTTAAAGTAAGTAGTCCATTAGTAAAAGTCAATGTCCCATTAATTGTTTGATCATGACCAGTACTGGTTTTAATGGATACGCCGTTTGAATTATCAATTTCAACTGTTCCATAAAAGGAGGCATCTGCATCTCCTGTTATTTCCTGTGTAGAACTCCCATTAAATTTTAGGATTCCTGAAGAAGTTGAAATCATTAATCCAGATGTATTATTTTCAAGGTCACCTTTGATTTGAACAGTACCTGAATTATTAATTTTACCATCAGTATTAACCACATCATTCACAACCAAAGTTGAGCCACTTGCCACAACAATTTGTGAGCCGCTGGATAAAGTCATTTGTGCTGAAACTAAAAAGGCACTCCCGATTAGGAATGCTAACGATAAGACTTTTTTCATAAAGCAACCATTTTTTTAAATTAGTTAAACTAATCAAAAGGTAGGAAATTTGGTCAGCTTTAATGAGCAACAAATATACATCAAGAACTATCCAGAAAGCAAATAAAATTTAATCTTTTTTTATATTATTAATTTTAGAGTTATATGATTCTGATTTTATGTCTATTACATGTATAGATTTATACCTATAAAAATGCAGTCAAAAGGCTGAGTCGATCCAATTATTTGTAATTAACCTTTGCAGAAAGAGCATAAAAAAAACAAACCCTACCTGCAGATATATAAAATTGCAATTAGATTTTAGACTTGGTAACTCAATTTCATATATAGATTTCGCGTATGTGTAATTGTTACAATAATTGACTTAGTTAATAAATAATATTACTAAATTAGCTTCTCAAATCAAACAAAATTTATCATGAATAATATCGTTGAAAAACCAGAAATTGAACACACATTACAAATTTCGAAATCTTCAGAATCCTATTTAAAAGAAACCAGTAGCTGGACTTTTTTCTTCTCCATTCTTGGGGCTATTTTTTTGGGGTTATTAGTAATTGGATCGATTGCGATTTCTATTATATTTTCAACTATCGATAATGATAGTTTGCCTCATATATCAGGAATAATAATAGGCTTTGTTTATTTTATATTAGCTGTTGTATACTTTTTTCCAATCTATTTTCTTTTCAAATTTTCTTCAAATATGAAGAAAGCTCTCGAGAAAAAAGAGGACAACAATCTTGAACTTGCTTTTAAGAATATCAAGTCGCACTTTAAATACATGGGAATCTTTACCATTATTATTATTGTGATATATGTGCTTGCAGCTATTTTGATGTTGTTTTCGGGAATGGTTAACAATTTTTGGCAGTAGAATCAATAAATATCAAACTTCCACCATCATAAAGAGGTCCCTTGTATAATTCGAGGATATTATAATTTGTATCTGATAAAAAATCAATAATCTGGTTTTTTTCTTTCATCTCAACTAAACTACCAATTATATAGATTTTGTTTTTGTATACGCCACAAGCACCGCCAAAAAAACCATTACTAAAATCAGGTAACTTAATTTGTTTAGGGTCAATATATAGCGCAGTTAACTTGTTGTTTATTAAGGTATTATAAATGCCTAAGTCTGAAGTAATAAATCTGTCATTATTCAATGGAAGAAGATTACACCTTGTATAAGCTTGATTGACGTGAATTGATATCCTATTTGAACATAGTTCCTTTATTCTGCTATCAGTAACTTGTAGATTATGAATCAAATAACGGTCAGTAACTACTGCATTGTACTTGGCTGTTTCAGGATATTTGCTGCCAACAGCACTGCTTCCCTCAATAAAATTAATCTTTCCTTTCACCAATTTTTTTTTAATATCTGCTGGAATATTGGGGGCAGATACCAGCAGTTCATCAACGTGACAAAAAAACACATCAGGATGTCCGGATATTGCGGGGTATGTAATACCCCTTGTAATAAAGGGAATCACATCTCCGATCTGATCTAACTTCTTAAGAGCTTCATCAGGAATTGTACTATTTGAGATTATAATCATATGGTCATCAAAAGTAACAAAGAATGAAAAACGTCGCTCAACAAATATTATTGATGTTTAGCTACAGATTAACAGATTGTTAATCAACTCTTCTCCTAACTTAAATCTGTGAATCTGTGGCTTTTTAGCAATCTTCAATTATATAATGACGTTGGATTGTTATCATTCAATAGATTTTTTTCAACTTAGCAAAAAATTATGATGATGGAAAAAGAATATTGGAGTTTAGCTGGCAAAACAGCTCTGATAACTGGCAGCACATACGGCATTGGACTGGCCATTGCCCAGGTTATGGCTCAGCTTGGAGTCAATATTATTGTTGTTTCACGAAAGGAAGAAAATGTAAATAAATGCATTGATGGTTTAAAAAAGTTCGGAACAACGGTAGTTGGAATAACTGCTGATGTTTCTTTGTTGGAAGGACGACAATTACTGTTTGATTATATTTCGAACAATTATAATAGTATAGATATCCTTGTTAATAATGTTGGAACAAACATCCGCAAAAAAACCACTGAATATACATACTTGGAGTATCAAAAAATCCTTGATACAAACATGAATTCGAATTTTGTGATAACACGGTTCATGCATCCATATTTAAAGAAATCGGGAAATGGAACGATTGTAAATGTTCTTTCTGTTGCCGGACTTACACATATCCGCACAGGATCACCATATGGTATGACAAAAGCTGCTCTGAATCAACTAACCAAAAATCTGGCAGTTGAGTGGGCTTCCGACAATATTCGGGTGAATGCAGTTTCCCCTTGGTATACTCGTACGCCATTGGTACAGGGACTAATGGAAAATAAAGACTATTACAAAGAGGTGATTGATAGCACTCCCATTGGAAGAATCGCGGAACCAGAAGAGGTAGCGAGAGTAGTTGCATTTTTATGCATGCCCGCATCATCATATGTTACAGGCCAAAACATTGTTGTTGATGGTGGGTTCTTAATTAACGGATTTTGAAACTTCGGTTGGGCAATGTTGAATCTCCAACAAATTTCACTTTTTCAAACTTGTTTAGAAGCATAATCTTATTTGCCGACTTATGCCCAATCGCATAATTTATTTCATTTAATGGGACATGGATTTCAATGTTCTTTGTATTGTTCGAGTTAATAACAGGTTTAAGTAAATCTCTCCATATATGCGTAATTACCAACTCCTTAAATGAAGGATGAAAGGGCCCGTCAATCAGGTCTTCTCCACTCACAAGTCCTTCAGATGGATGCAAACCTACACGTAAAATATTAACTCCAGCTTTTTCGAAAAGTGGTAATAACTGCTTTGTCCAGTTAACAGCTTCGTCCAAATCTAAAGGTTTGTACTTGCCCTGCTCATACCACTTGTGCATTTGAGTGTCCTTTATAACTACAGCCGGATAAATACGTGTATTAACTGCCCCGATCTCAATAATTTTATTTGCCGTGGCAATCGACTTTTCCAATGTGTCGCCGGGTAATCCAATCATCATTTGTAATCCAAGGTTGAATCCATATTTCTTAATTAATGAGGCAGCTTTTACAATATGTTGCGAATTATGACCTCGCTTAGTTTTTCTCAATACCTCATCATCGAAAGATTGAGCCCCAAGCTCAATGGTGGTGACATTATACTTCCTTAGCATTCTAAGAATTTCCTCACTTATATAATCGGGGCGAGTCGATAGTCGGATACTCTGAACATGCTCCAACCGAATGTACGGCTGAACATATTTCAAGTATCTCTTTTGTTCATCGATGGAAATGCCGGTAAAACTACCACCAAAAAATCCAACTTCAACATATTTATGCCTGGCTTTAAAGGTTCGTAGATGATTTTCAATGGTTTCAATTATTTCATCACCCGATGGATCGTGTGTTTGCCCTGATATTTTTTTTTGATTACAGAACACGCATTGAAAGGGACAAGCCAGCTCAGGAATAAAGATAGGAATTGTGTAGTGCTTTAACATTATTTCACAAAGATTATACAATTTTTTAGATAATTTTGCATTATTATGTATATAGAATAATCATCAAAAATAGACTAATGAGTATAATGGTAAAAAATGCATCCAGAATAACGATGCTTGTGCTAGCCACAATAATAATATTGGGCAGTGCCACCTCATGTAGAAGCAAGAAAAAACTGGCACGTGAAAAAGCTGCTGCTGAATATGCAACGAAAGTCGAGCAGGCTAAAAATGACTTAACCGCAATGCTAAATGGATCTACAAACTGGAGTTTAGACGAACAGGATGTTAGATTAAATTCTATTAAATCGTATAATATTGATGACCCTGAAGTAATTGATCTTATTTCAAAGGTAGCCGCTAAAATTTCGATGGAAAGAGCCGAAGCTGAGCGACTGGCTGAAGAAGAAAGTCTTAAACGAGAGGAAGCGGAGAGAAAAATGAAAGAGTCTCCTAAACATCAGGAAATTGACGATCAACTTAATTCCATATCAACATCTACAACCATTGACGCAGCAAATAAAAAAATAATGCTTTCGATGGATCAATTTGCCAGTCCTGATGTGCCTGTGTTAATTATCATAAGCCAGTATGGAGGCATTAACGATTACGATCGCCCTACAACAATTAGTAAGTTTTTAAATTATCTTAAAGATAAAAAACAATACAAATATACAGTTGAATCGGTTAAACGTGATGGGCTTGGTAAGATTACTGAATTAGAATTAATTAAAAAGTAAATAACAATGAAAATAACATATTTGTGGATTGTAGTTTTAATTGTAGGGATTTCATTTTCTGCAACTGCTCAGGATCAGTTAAGCCCCGAGCGAAAACAAGCTGTTGACAGTCTCGCACTTGAAAAAGTACGCGATCTGAGTAAATACATTAGTATTATTGGGAGCAAAGAAACACCATGGAGTGAGGCCAACAGAGTAATCGATAGAGCTGAGGAGCTTTTTATGACCGATAGTGAAATTGGCGTATCCTCAATAAACAACCCCAATGATATTAATTATTACAATGTGAGAAAGTATTTTGAGCGGCTAATGCGATTAAACTACAAAAAGGTTGAGATTGAGTGGTATAACATAGAATATATGAGCGACCTTCAAAAGCAGCCCGATGGTACTTATGTTGGTGTAATAACTATTTTTCAAAAATTCAAAGGGTATGATGCTGAGGGTAGATTAATATATCAGGATACGACCAAGAAGGATATCACTGTTTTCGTTAAGCGTAAGGAAACACAAATCGGCGGTAGATTAATTGGTTTCTGGGATGTGTTACTTGGCGATATGAGAGTTAAGGAGACGTCGAAATAGATGGAAGTCGGAAGTCCGAAGAAAGGTGTCATTATTTGGACTTCGGTCTTCCAACTTCGGTTTTCCAACTTTGGTCTTCGGTCTTCGGACTTTTTTACGCCAGACTTTTCTTCTTACGTAGATATCCTTGAGTAAAGGAAATCAGTATTAATAGGGCACTCACAAAAGCAGATATCCTTCCTAAGTAATCACCATTTTTAACATAATAGGTTAATTTGTAATTAGCGTTTAGAGTTTCCTTGATAACCGCAGGTTCCCAATATGGAGTTTGCTGAATAACATCACCTCGCTGGTTAATAAAGGCCGATATTCCGGTATTTGCTGATCGAGCCAAGCTACGACGAGTTTCAACAGCTCTAAGCACCGAAAACAGAAAATGTTGTTTGTATCCGGGGGAATCGCCCCACCATCCATCATTGGTTATGACGAATATTAATCCAGCACCCAGTTTAACCGAATTAGCAACAAACTCGCCATATACTGACTCGTAGCAAATTATTGGTGAAACCCCAATCTTTTTACCTGGGCTGATAAATGATACAGGTTCGCTTTCTCTGCCAAGTGTTCCGGTTGTTCCTCCAAGATCGATGGCAAGCTTTTCTATTGGTTTCAATATCCACCACGATGGCATTATCTCAACTCCGGGAGTTAATTTTGACTTATGATGAATTTGAAAATCTTGATCATATTCAATTAATACAGCTGTATTATATGCATAATATTTCTCAAGAGTTTTAGTAAATTTTCGGGCAGCATTTGTGGGCTTTTCACCATCTTTTACCAGTCGGTAAGTTGTGGCACCAATAACTATAGTTGTATTTGGAAACTTATTTAGTGCCTTTTTTATTTTCCGTAAACTTACTGATTTATCAAGCCATTCTTCCCAGATATCTTCCTGCAAAGCCGACTCAGGAAATACAATAAAATCTGTACTATCGGTTATTTTTTGCGCTGCAAGCTTAAGGTTTTTGTCGAGGATACTCTCATATGATAGGGAATATTGTTCGGTGTATGGATCAATATTTGGCTGAACAACAACCACATCAACCGGATTTTCTTCCTCCTGATAATTATTATATATTGAATAGGAAAAAATTAATGGAACAATAAGTGCTATCAATAATACACCAACAGACACAATAATTTTAACTTTACGAGTTTTTGCAATAATAGCTGAGATAATATCAAATAGTAAGAGGTTTATGATAATTACCCACATGGTTCCCCCAAGGCTTCCGGTATATTC
>CALDOI010000066.1 GCA_937912115.1 uncultured Bacteroidota bacterium
TCTAAATTTAATATTGAATCATTCCCTATTAACCTTATTTCACCTCCCAGATAGTTTACTTTATTTAAGGGAGCCAGACTTGAAATAGGAGTATATCTTATATCCAGATTACCACCAATTGATGTAATGTTGCTAAGTGCAGAAATATCAACAAGAGAATCACTCCCATATATTTTAAGGTCTCCAGGAATTGAAGTTATATTCTCTAATCCAGTTAATTCCATCAGATTATAGTTACTGTGCAAAATCAAATCCTTTCCAATGTGAGCGACATTATTTAATCCACTTAAATCACTTAGGTAAAATGATTCGTAAATCCGTAATGAACCGCCAATATATGTTAGATTCTCAATCCCATCTAAATTATTGAGCATGAAATTATAGTAAATCATTAAGTCGTCTCCCACTGATTCCAGATTGTTAAGACCGGTTAAGTTTGAAAGTGACTCATTAAATATAATACTAAGCCAGCCATCAACATGTGTTAAGTTAATTAATCCCGATATATCTGTAAGGTTATAATTTCCACCTCCATAGTCACCGATATTGAGATTGCCACCCACGGAAGTAATACAATCTAATCCATCCAGATTTGTGATATCATTACCATCAATATCGATATTGCCTTCAATAGCTGAGCATCCGGGGTACATATATTGGAAACTATCAATATCGAGCTGTGAGTGAAAATAATAATTTCCAAAAGGAAGGCAATCTAAAGTTATTCCACAAGCTACAGCTACTTCATAAGGATTGTTGCAGCCGGGGGAGTTATGCCAAATGTTTACTGGCCCTGTTGGATTATCAAGAAATAAACATATACAATCAATTTCACAAACTGATAAAGAATTGTTATAGGAAATTGTAATTTCAGTTATAGAATCAGCTAGTACCTGACTTAAACTCGATATATCAATAAGAGAGCTGTTGTAATGAATTCTCAATTCCGCTCCAATATGAGTAAGATTATCTATCCCTGAGAAACTTTCAAGAGAATAGTTCCCGAATATATCAAGGTTTTCGCCAATTGATAATAATCCATCTAAACCCATGAAATTTGATAAGCTAGAGTTAGAATTAAAAAAAGTATAACCAATTGTGAAACTGCCATCAACTGAAACTAGTTTATTTAATCCCTGGAAATTAATTAGGTTTTCATTAGCTATTATCCAAATATTCCCGTTGATATTTGTTAAGCTATTTAGTCCTGATAAGTCAACTAACAAATCATTATCTTCAATACGAAGATCTCCTGCTATTGATTGTATATTGTTAAGACCAATCAAACTTGGTAGGGATATATTTTCGATTAAACTAATCTCCCCACCAACTGATGTAAGCATAAACAAACCATATAGGTTTACTATATTAACACCTGAAATAGTAACATCTCCTTCAATCTCAGTACACCCCGGGTAGTCAGTTTGAAAATTATCTATTTGTTCTTGTGTGGTAAATGTTATTCCATCGGGCAAGCATGATTGGGAAGTTACAGACGAAATTATTAAAAATAAAGCAATAGTAAGTATAAGTAGCTTTTTCATTACTAACTAATCCTGGGTTAATATTTAAGTGTGCAAGCTACAATATTAATTAATGTTAATCAAATTATATAATTACAAATCACAAGCAACAAATCAAAATTAGTTTTAAGTATTTTTAAATTCAGCACTCCATGCAAAGTTTGAGCCAGCTCGATAAGTCTCGCCTATTTTTGTCTTAACTATATTGTTATGTTTTTCTTTTTTTCTTTTTGGCTGCAGGAAATAATACATTATTAAGTATTAGTCGGTAACCCGGAGAGTTAGGGTGGAGATTAAGATCGGTTTGAGGATCACCAATGCGGTGTTGATAATCTTCCGGATCATGGCCTCCATAGAATGTC
This sequence comes from uncultured Bacteroidota bacterium, assembly GCA_937912115.1. Lineage (GTDB taxonomy): Bacteria > Bacteroidota > Bacteroidia > Bacteroidales > F082. The sequence continues at coordinate 1,886 of CALDOI010000066.1, forward strand.
CAGAATCCTTTTCCAAATTCACCGTGAATATAACGTGCTTCACCGGCAGCTTTATTTTCACCCATTATCACAACATTGGTTTTAATTAAGTCTTTGTTAAAAGCTGTTGTTTGTCCCATAAAACCTTTAATCAACCTTTCGTGATTTTGACATAGAATAGTAGGAATATGATCCCACTTTGCCGAGAAATCAAAAAGCATGAAATAATCGTTGTTTTCACGAATTGTTTTTGGACGGGTTTCGGTTACATCAATATTTGATATCTCGTACTTGGCAGGATTTTTAACTATTGTAAAATCTTTAAAAACCATGCAATTATCATAATCAAGCTTTTCTTGCGCACTTGGATCCATGGGATCACCATCGAACATAACTTCACAAATATCTATATTAATCGCCGCAAGTGCTACATCATAGCTGTCAGTAGCGGAACACATTGCAAACAAATAACCACCTCCCAATACAAAGTCACGTATTTTTTTTGTTACAGCTAATTTGAGATCACTAACCTTATCGAATCCTAATTCTGTTGCGATTTTTTCATTGGCAGCAATATCTTCTTTATACCATGGATAACTTCGGTAGTGTGCCCAAAATTTCCCGTATTGTCCGGTAAAATCCTCATGGTGAAGATGTAGCCAGTCGTAAGTGGGTAACATACCGCTCATTACTTCATGATCATAAACTATATCATAAGGTATTTCGGCATAAGTTAAAGCAAGGGTAACTGCATCATCCCATGGTTGCTTATTTTTGGGCGAATAAACAGCAATTTTAGGCACTTTATGCAGTGCAATAATATCCATGTTAACATCTGGTTGCAATATCTGTTGTTTTATTGATGATGCTTGAACATCAGTTATTACCTGAGATGTAACATTTCGTATTACACATTCGTTTTCAAAACTTTCGTGATACTTCATCAAATAACTGCCACCTCGATAATTCAACAGCCACTCAATTTCAACCCCCTGTTCAAGAACCCAAAATGCAACGCCATAAGCTTTTAAATGATTTTTCTGAGCTTCATCCATTGGTATAAATAACCATGCAGCTCTTAGATTTATTGATAATCCAATAAGTAGTATTAGTAATATATATATTGATCTTTTCATTTTAAACAATTTCATAACCCACAACTCAAAACTTAGAACCCCGCAAATATACTTTGAATCTCATCACTCTCTGCTACTTCTTTTTTCTCATTAAGTTTTTTAATAACTGTTTCAACTTGTTCTTTATTATAATGATAATCTCTTAACATGCCAAGTCCTGATAGTTCAGTTGGTTCAATTTCATTTATGCTAAAACTTTTTTCAATCAGTTTTTCCCCAGGTTTCATTCCAATGAATTTAATATCTATATCCTTTCCTGAAGCTTTTATCATATCCTTAGCAAGGCCGGTTATTTTAACAGGTTCTTCATAAGAAACATAAACTCCCTTGTTTTCACCTTTCTCAAGAAGGTAAAGCAAATAATCTGATGCATGCTCACCAGTTATAAACATGCGGCTCATTTCGGGGTGTGTAATTGTAATTGGTTGGTTTTGTTCAATCTGTTTCTTGAAAATGAGTGTAACAGCTCCATTGCTATCAATCACATTGGGCATTCTGAAATTTATCAACTTTGTTGATCCGGAGTCAGTTTTTTGGACAAACTGTTCAACCAGATACTTCCCAATGCCAACTATAGAAACTGCATCTTGAGCCAGATTTGAAGAAGTAGTTATCATGGTCTTTACTCCATATTTAATGGCAAGTATAATTAGATTTACTGTTGCAATATAATTTGCTTTCAGTACTTTAACAGGTTGGTGTTCGCCATCTTTAACACGTGCCATTGCCGCGAGGTGAACGATGTAGTCAGGTTTATGCTTTTTAAAGATTTCTTCAAATACAGATGGAGTTAATAAATCAACTTGTACGAATAATAATCGTTGGTCAACATTATAATCACCAATTTTATCTCTGTAAGTAGCAATAATATTAAAGTTTGTTGATTTCAATATGCTATTCACAAAATATTTACAAACAAACCCGGTACTACCTGTTATAAGGATAGTTGAAGGATTATTTTTTTTAATCATACTTTAAAATTAAATACCTGAACTTAATTGATTATTTAGTAATTATATATTTTGAAGCTTCCATAAGAAACTTTTTGGCTAACGGTGCTGATAGAGGATGCAAGGTATCCATAGCCTCGGGATGCCACTGAACTGCCATTAAATATGGATGATTAATTGTGTCACTCCACTCAATAGCTTCCGGTAGGTTATCAGCCGAGTAAGCTGATATCTGAAGGCCGGTTCCAAGAATTTCGATTCCCTGATGGTGGCTGCTAACCACATCACCATGATTTGTACTTCCACATATTTTTTGAAGCAATGAGTTATTAACAAGTATAACGGGATGATACCCTATTTCCCAATTTGGTTGTCGATGAGTAACTGTAGAGTCAAAATCGGTTGGGATATCAATGTATAAAGTACCTCCCTGACTAATGTTTAATATCTGCTCACCCCGGCAAACTCCAAAAATTGGAATATCATTTTCAATTGCTAGTTCAATCAATGCAAATTCTAAGCTATCACGATATAAATCAAAAGTGCCACACCTCGAAGTATCATCAATTTTTCCGTAGTTTCCGGGAAATACATCTTCACCGCCGGTTACTAAAAGCCCATCACAAATGCGTAAACTTTTTAGTGCCGAGTCTATTCCCAATGGATACATATAATAATATTCAACTGTACTATCATGCCTCGATAACCAGTCGGCATACTTTGTGGTACTGGTTTCTGATTTTTCCTTTGAGATTGCAATTCTTATTCTTTTTGATTTTTCGGTTGTGCATGATGAAAATATTAAGAAACCGGCTATGACTAAACCTATGGCAATTGAAATGTGTTTAAACATGGGTATTTTTTTATGTATCTGTCAAAATTAGTAATTTGAGTGATGCATTTTAATTTAGGTTTAAAAAAAGAAGAACAATTGACTACATTTGCATGGCTCTTTTATAACGATAAATGATTAATACTAATTCCTCCATAGTTAAACAACTGATTCTGTTATTTGTTGTGATCCAGTGTTTTGTGTCGTGTGCACCAAAAATAAATAATACTACTATTGATGAATTATTTAGTAATCATGATTTTGAACTCACATCTTCCATTATATATGCTGAAGGATTTGATATTTATGAAATTAATGGGATAAAAAAACTTGTGATTTATAATCCTAAAAATATCTCAGAAGTCCTTGTAACATATTATTTAACTGATTCATTAGTTTATAACAACTATCCAAACTCTGATAATTTAATATTAGCACCGTTAGAAGGGGTTGCTGTTTTTTCTGCCACACAACTAAATGCTTTCAGCAAATTAAATCTGCTTGATAAAGTCATTGCAATATCCGAATCTGAATATATCCAGAATCCAAGAGTTCGAGACCTTTACAATAGTGGTAATATTGTAAACTTAGCCAGTAACGGGAATTTTTATCTTGAAAAAACCCTTGAATTAAATCCTAATATTATTTTTTATTCACCATATAATATGGCGCAGAGTCATCCACTTGCAGCTACTGAAATAACTATGATACCTTTTTTTGATTTTATGGAATCAAACCCATTGGGAAGGGCAGAATGGATAAAGTTTACTGCGTTGTTTTTTGATAATGATGATGAGGCCAATCAGTTATTCGATTCAATTGAAACCAGCTATAATGCTTTTAAAAAAATTGCTGTGAATGTAATTGAAAGACCAACTGTTTTTTCTGATAAATATTATAGTGGACAGTGGTTTGTACCAGGAGGTAAAAGTTATATTGCACAACTATTCAATGATGCTGGCGCAGATTATTTATGGAAAGAAAATCCAAATTCGGCAAGTGTAAATATGGATTTTGAAGTAGTTTATAATAAAGCTCATAATGCAGATTTTTGGAGAATAGTTGGTACATATCCAGACGGGTTTGCATACGAAAAACTACTTGCGGAAAATGCTCTATATGAACACTTCGATGCCTACAATAACCATAAAGTTATTTTTTGTGACTCAAAACAAACATCATATTTTGAAACCGGGACACTTGAACCTCACGTGCTATTAGCCGATTTAGTTCATGCATTTCATCCTGAGTTATTACCAGATTATAATCCGGTTTATTATAAACTCTACAACTAACCAACTTAGAATGACATCTAAAAAAAATACAACGATAATATTCACACTTCTACCAGTGATAATTGTTGTTTTGTTTTTGGTAAATCTATGGTATGGATCTGTAAATATTGGATGGTTGGATGTTTTGAATACTCTTTTCTCAAATGAAGGTGTAAAGTCAGCACCTAACATAATTATTTTTCAATATAGATTGCCTCAAGCCATTACTGCTATTTCCGTTGGCATGGGGTTAAGTATTGCCGGGCTCTTATTACAAACTACCTTTAATAATCCTTTAGCAGGTCCCTCGGTACTTGGTATTAGTGCCGGAGCAAGTTTAGGAGTAGCTTTATTAGTGTTGCTGGGTGGAGTTGCAGGTTTACAAATTAGTGGAACGATCGCGCTATTGGGCGATATGGCTATTGTGATAGCAGCATTTGGAGGCGCCTTAGCAGTATTATTGATTATAATATTTGTGTCAGGCAAGGTAGGTAATGCAGTAACTGTGTTGATAATTGGTATTATGATTGGATATCTTGTGTCGGCAATTGTAGGAACAATGCAGTTTTTCAGCAATTCTGAAGACTTGCACGCATTTATACTTTGGGGATTGGGTAGTTTCTCAAAAACCAGTATATTTCAGTCTGTGTCAATATTTTTAGTTACAATAGTATTTTTTGCAGCAATCATGATTTTTGTCAAGCCATTAAATGCTTTGTTATTGGGTCATCAGTACGCTGTTAGCTCGGGCTTTAATGTGAAAGTGATGCAAACCATATTTATTTTGATTTCGGGGTTTTTAATTGCTCTTGGTACTGCATTTACAGGTCCAATAGCGTTTATTGGATTAGCTGTTCCTCATATTGCCAGAAGTATTTTTAAAACATCTAATCATGCTGTTTTGGTGCCTGCAGTTGTTCTTATTGGAGCTGCTCTTGCCTTAGGATGCAATTTTATTTCCAAACTACCAGGATATGATGCATCACTTCCAATCAATGCTGTTACTTCCATTGTTGGTGCTCCCATTGTTATTTGGGTAATTATTAAAGGAAGGAGGATGAGTAATGCTTAACATAATCTCAACTGCTAAATCGCAAGCTAAAAAAAGTATAGATTCATCAAATGTTTTATTAAAATTAGAAAAGCTAACTACAGGGTATAAATCTTCCCAAAGTAATCAATCACAATTACATAGTAACTTAAATTGTAATATTGTGGAGGGTGAGCTAATAGCTATGTTAGGTCCCAATGGGGCAGGAAAATCAACATTGATCAAAACATTAACAGGTATGGTGCCGGCGTTGCACGGAGATGTTCGCTACAATGGAAAAAATCTTAGGCACATGTCAAATAAGGAGGTAGCAAGAGAAGTAGCGTTAGTGCTTACCGATAAAATTGATGACAGGTATTTAACTGCTTTTGATATTGTTGGAACTGGCAGATATCCCTATGGATCATTTATGGGAAGACTTACAAAAACAGATAAAGAGATTATTAATAATGCCTTATTGCTGGTGGATGCTGATGAATTTCAAAAACGTTTTTTTTATAGCCTTAGTGATGGAGAAAAGCAAAAGGTATTATTGGCAAGAGCAATAGCCCAGGATACTCCTTTGATATTTCTTGATGAACCAACAGCATTTATTGATTCTCCAGGGAAGGTTGTTATAATGAATATCCTATCTAATTTGGTTCTAAAACATAAAAAGAGCATACTCCTTACCACACATGATACTGAACTGGCTTTAAACTATGCTACTAAGTTATGGTTATTGGGTAAGGGAAGTTTCTTTACTCAGGGTAATCCTGATGAGCTGGTAAAATCAGGAATGATAAATAAGCTTTTTGACAGAAAAGGAGTCGTGTTTAATGCGGCAACAAGAAAATTTGAATCTAATCCGGATATGCTTTAGTATGGATAAGGATTAGTGTAAGACCCACGGGAGTTAGGGTGGGACAAAAAATAGTTGTTATTTTGAATAACACTTATAATGAATCCGTAATGGAATTGATATTCTCACCAATTCCCCTCCTCGGATGGGCTAGGGGTGGGTCTTGAATAATCACAGTTAAAAATCAAAAAAATATGAAACCGAAAATCTTAAACTACATCTTGTTTTTACTTATGTTTTCATTTCTAACATCGTATAGCCAAAAAACAAAAGTAGATTTAATAGTTAAAAATGCTAAAGTATACACTGTTAACGCTGCTTTTGAAGTCAACGAGGCTTTTGCCGTTGCAGACGGAAAATTTATTGGAGTAGGAACTAATGATGAGATACTTTCAACCTTTAGCTCAGACAGTACCCTAGATGCCAACGGTAAGTATATCTATCCGGGATTCAATGATGGGCATAGTCATTTTCTTGGATACGGTATAATGAAAACTAAGTATGCCGATTTGGTTGGAACCAGTTCGTTCGATGAAGTTATTGAAAGGGTAGTTGCTCATCAACGGGAGTATCCAAGTGAGTGGATATTGGCCAGAGGGTGGGATCAAAATGATTGGGATGATATTATATATCCAACCAAAGAAAAGCTTGATATCGCTTTTCCGGATAAGCCCGTTGTTTTAACTCGCATTGATGGACATGCCTTAGTTGCAAATTCAGAAGCTATAAAACTAGCCGGCATTAATTCTAATACTACTGTTGAAGGAGGTGAGGTGCTGATTGAAAATGGAGAGGTTACGGGAGTACTTATTGATAATGCAATGCGATTAGTAAGAAATATTATTCCTGATTTTAGTCTTGAAGAAAAAGCATTGGCATTTCAAAAGGCTCAAAACGATTGTTTTGCTGTTGGGCTAACTTCAGTTACTGATGCCGGATTGGATAAGGATGAGGTATTATTAATTGATGAGCTTCAAAAAAAAGATTTGTTAAATATTAGGGTGTATGCAATGTTAAGTCCAATTAATGAAAATTTTGAATATTTTTTTCAAAAAGGACCAATACGTAATGATAAGCTCACAGTTAGTTCTGTGAAACTATATATTGATGGTGCACTCGGTTCACGCGGAGCTTTATTGTTGGAGCCTTATTCAGATGCTCCTCACACTCATGGATTACAACTTAGCCCTCAGTCGTATTTTGATAGTATTTGTAACATGGCATATAATGCAGGATTCCAGATAAATACACATGCAATTGGTGATTCCGGAAATCGAATAATGTTGCTTTCATATGCTAAATATCTAAAAGGAAAAAATGATAGGCGATGGAGGATTGAACATGCTCAGGTAGTAAACCCCGATGATATAAATTTTTTCTCAGCATATTCAATAATACCTTCAGTACAATCAACACATTGTACTTCAGATATGTATTGGGCCGATGAACGACTTGGACCTGAAAGAATAAAAACTGCGTATGCCTACCAAGATTTATTGAAACAAAATGGTTGGCTGATTAATGGAACTGACTTCCCCATTGAGGGGATTAGTCCTCTCCATACATTCTATGCTGCAGTTGCACGTAAAGATTTAAACAATTGGCCGGATGGTGGATTTCAAAAGGAAAATGCTTTGAGTCGGGAAGATGCTTTACGATCGATTACAATTTGGCCAGCCAAAGGAAGTTTTGATGAAAACATAAAAGGTAGTATCGAAGTTGGGAAGGTTGCTGATTTTGTGATCCTTGGAGATGACTTAATCACGATTCCTGAATTAAGGATTCCAACCTTAAAAGTTATTTCAACTTATGTTGATGGCAATAAAGTGAATAACTAGCCTGCAATATTACTATTCAATAGGTTCCACATGAATCGTAATTTCCATATTTGGTAATTTATTTTTAAGTTTTTCTTCAATGCTATCACAAAAATCGTGTGATTCTTTTACAGTCATATTACCTGGAACTTCTAGATGAAAATCCAACTCTCTATTGGATCCTGCCTTTCGGGTGCGTAACATATGGTAATTCATTTCTTTGGTTTTGAATTCCTCTATTGTACTCACAATTAGGTTTACTTCTTCTTCTGGTAGAGCATTGTCGATTAGTGGTTTAAAGGCTTCCACAAGAATTTCAAATGCTTCTTTTAGTATAAATGCTGCCACAACAATAGCTGCTATCGGATCCAGAAAATGCCATCCTGTAAAGTAAATAACAGCTAAACTTATTCCAATTCCTAAAGATGTATAAACGTGCACACTTAAATGGAGGGCGTCAGCTTTTAAAGCGATAGAATCTGTTTCTTTTGCTACACGATATAAATGTCTACTTACAAATAAATCGATTAAAGCCGAAATAACCATTACAATGAATCCTAGTGCTAATCCATTATGATCAATAATATGTTCGGATGTAAGACGCTGTATAGCATGGTAAATAATCCAACCCGATGCCACAAATATTAGTAATGCCTCAACAACGCCTGAAATATTTTCGAATTTACCATGTCCGTATGGATGCCTTTCGTCGGGAGGTGAATCAGCAATCCTTACAGAAAAGTAAGCCATTATTGCTGCCAGAAAATCAATAAACGTATGTATGGCTTCCGAAATAATACTAACCGAACCACTGATTAGTCCAACAGCTAGATTCATTACAATTAGAAATGCGTTTGAAAATACAGAAAGTCGTGCAGCTTTTGCTTTTTTGTTGCTCATATGAATTATAAAAATTTCAGTTTGTAAATATAGTAGATTTACAAATATTGTAAATTGCAGCTGAAATAATATACATGGTAATATGACAAAAGTTAAAACTAGTAAATGTGAACTGTATTATAAGGAATATGGGACTGGATTACCGCTCATACTTATTGCCGGATTGGGGTCAGACTCAGTTAGTTGGCTACCCGTTATTATTAATTTATCTAAAAATTTCAGAGTTATTACTTTCGACAATAGGGGAGTTGGACGTTCATCACATGGTAATTCAAACATCACAATTGAAGATATGGCAGATGATTGTATTGAATTAATCAATCATCTGGAATTACCATCTGTTAATTTACTCGGTCATTCAATGGGCGGCATGATTGCCATGGATATTGCTATTCGTTATCCTCAATTAGTGGATAATCTTATCCTTGAGGCCACGTCACCCTTTGTTAGTAATAGGAATGCAGAGATGTTTAAAGATTGGATAGGGTTTTTGAAAGCTGGAATGAATAGGCATCTTTGGTTTAAAAACATGTTCTATTGGATATTCTCTCCCAAATTTTTTGAGGATGAGGTACTGCTTAATCAGGCTGTTACAATGGCAATAAATTATCGATATCCACAATCAGATAATTCGTTTGAAAATCAGGTTAATGCAATATCCAATTTTAATTGTTTGTCAAGTATTAGTGAGATAAAAGCAAACACTTTAGTTATATATGGTGAACAGGATATATTGTTCCCTCCAAAAGAAACTGCAGATGGATTTGCTGATATCCAAAACTGTAAGACCAAGATAATTTCAAATGCTGCTCATTCAATTCATATGGATAATCCTGTTGATTTTATTAAAGCTGTAGTCGTTTTTTTGCATGAGTGAGATCAATCCAGGGCTCTTACAGATTTGCAACCACAGCTCCTCTTTCGGATTTGTAATCCGAAAGTTAATGAAAGTGGATTTATAATCCACAATTAAAGTTAATCAGGGCTTTCCGAACGGATGGTCATTGGTTAAAATTAAGCGATCACGCTCTAATCTGTTAATTTCTAACATTTGATTTTTCGCTTTCTCAACTAATCTAAATAAAGAGTACTTTTGCAGTCCCAAATTTAAAAGGAGATTTTAATGCAGAATATTAGAAATATAGCAATCATTGCCCACGTTGACCACGGTAAAACAACGCTGGTTGACAGAATGTTACATCAGGTTAAGCTTTTTAGAGATAATGAAGAAGTAGGTGATTTGATTTTGGACAGTAATGACCTTGAACGCGAACGTGGAATCACAATACTTTCAAAAAATGTATCTGTAAGATATAGAGAAGTAAAAATAAATATCATAGATACTCCCGGTCACTCCGATTTTGGTGGTGAAGTTGAGCGTGTACTAAACATGGCTGATGGTGTAATTTTGCTTGTTGATGCATTTGAGGGACCTATGCCTCAAACAAGATTTGTATTGCAAAAAGCTATCGATCTAGGCCTAAAACCAATTGTAGTTATAAATAAAGTTGATAAACCAAACTGTCGCCCTGACGAGGTTTATGAAGCTGTTTTTGATTTGATGTTCAACCTTGGCGCAACTGAAGATCAACTTGATTTTCCTGTTATTTATGGATCTTCCAAAGAAGGGTGGATGGCATCCGACTGGAATCAACCAACCGACAATGTAGTGTATCTGCTTGACCAAATAATTGAGCATATTCCTCCTGCCGAATTTAAAGCTGGAACTCCTCAAATGCAGATTACATCTATGGATTATTCTTCATATGTAGGAAGAATAGCCGTTGGTAAATTGGAGCGTGGTACTTTAAAGATGGGAATGGCTGTTTCACTAGTAAAACGTGATGGAACAATATTAAAGCAAAAAATAAAGGAGCTTTATACTTTTGAAGGTCTTGGAAAAGAAAAGCGGAAAGAGGAGGTTAATGCAGGAGATATTGTTGCATTAATGGGACTCGAAGATTTTGAAATTGGGGATACAGTCGCTGATATACTAGAGCCTGAAGGAATGCCTGCTATTAAGATTGATGAACCTACAATGAGTATGCTATTTACAATCAATAACTCGCCATTTTTTGGTAAAGAAGGAAAGTATGTAACTTCTAGGCATTTACGTGACAGGTTATTTCATGAAATAGAAAAAAATCTTGCACTAAAAGTTGAAGAAACACTCTCATCCGATTCTTATCAGGTATTTGGAAGAGGAATTCTTCATTTATCCATATTAGTGGAAACTATGCGCCGTGAGGGATACGAGTTCCAATTAGGTCAGCCAAAAGTTATTATCAAAGATATTGATGGTGTTAAACATGAACCTATAGAAACTCTAACTGTAATGGTTCCTGAGGATTTCTCGGGAAAAGTAATCGACATTGTAACACTTCGAAAAGGCGAGTTCCTAAATATGGAGCCTAAAAACGATAGAATGATGTTGGAATTCAAGATACCATCCAGGGGTATTATTGGTTTACGTAATACTATCCTAACAGGAACTGAAGGTGAGGCTATCATAGCCCATAGATTTGAAAGTTTCGAACCTTGGAAAGGTGAAATCAAGACCCGTAATAATGGAGCATTAATTTCAATGGAAACCGGAATAGCTATTCCTTTTGCAATTTTTAAACTTATTGATAGAGGCAGATTTTATATTAACACTAATGTGGAAGTATATGCAGGACAAGTAATTGGTGAAAACAATCGCGCGGGCGATTTAGTAGTGAACGTTAATAAGACCAAAAAACTTTCCAATATGCGCTCCTCGGGATCGGATGATAAAGTTTTAATTCCTCCACCTATTAGATTTTCACTTGAGGAGTACATGGAAGTCATTAGAAACGATGAGTATCTTGAAATTACACCACGTACGCTGAGGTTGAGAAAAATATTGCTCAATGAGCACGATAGAAAGCGACAATCAAAAATTTAATTTTTATATGAAACGGTTTTTAGTTATAATAACGTTCTTCGCAATTACCTTATCTTCATGCGATGTTTTAGAACAATTAAATGAAGTTAAACAATTTGCAAATTGTGATTTTTCAGTAAAGAGCGTTCAAATAAACAAGTTGGGAGGCTTCGATTTTTCCCAATACAAAAGTGTTAGAGATATTGGTTTTACTCAATTGATCTCACTCGGACAACAGCTTGTTTCGGGTAATCTTCCTGCAAATTTATCAGTAGAAATACAGGCAAAAAACAATAAATCGTCTAAGGCTGCAATATCAGGATTGGACTGGCAGCTAAATATGAAGAATGAAAATTATGGGAGTGGAAAACTGAATCAATATGTTGAAGTCCTACCCGGGCAAATTACGGATTTTACTGTTAATGTTAGTTTCGATTTGCATAAACTATTAGCTTCTGAAAATCTACAATCTATTCTTGATTTGGTAATGGATATGGATAATAAGGAAAAGCTACAGAAATTAGACATTATGCTAAAGGTTAAACCGTATTACAAATCAGGGAATAGCATACGTGAATATCCAGGCTATTTAACAATTCGACCATAGATAATTTTCACACTGTATGTCATGATTATGATCCTATTGGCTGATATTAGTGAAGTAATATAATTTTCCAAACGGCGTTATATTTTAAATAACGCTCATTATGACCCCTAAAAAACTTATTGCAATACTTGTTACAACAGTATTATTCCCATTTCTTTTTTATGATTATGGTATTGGCTTAAACCTATTGGTGTTTAACCTGTTGTTAATTATTGGGTTAACCTATTTGGGCAAATTAAAGCTTAATGATATCCAAAGTAAGATTGTGGTAGTGGGAACAATTTTATCGGCAATATTTGTTGTTTATAATGGGTCAGATTTAGCTATAGCAATAAATATTATTTCCCTTTTTCTTTTGGCTGGTACAACTTTGTTTCCTATAGGTAGAAATTTGTTTTACACTTCTTTTATTTCAATAATTAACTTTTTTTACTCGCAATCCGACTTCTTAAATCTAATTAAAGAGTTAACTAAGAATCGCAGGGGTGCACTCAAGTTTTTCAGGGCATTTAAAATAGTTATCATTCCAATAGTTATTGTGATAGTATTTATAATGATCTATAGAGCTGCAAATCCCGTTTTTGAAGGCATGATGAAATCTGTATTTGACGCCATTGAGCAGTTCTTTAATTGGATTTTTGAATACATTGAATTAGCATTAATAATGACCATTATATTTGGTTTTTTACTCTCGAATTATTTTTATCTTGGTAAAGCAAATAGTACCATCACAACTCTTGAAAATGGTAGTTCATATAACCTTAAAAGAATTAGGAAAAGTGGATTAAACAAATTCAAGGCTACTAGTTTGATAAGTGAATACAAGTCAGCGATAATTTTATTTTCGTTACTGAATGCACTTATACTGCTTATCAATGTTATTGACGTTTGGTGGGTGTGGTTTAACTTTTCATGGGATGGTGAATACCTCAAACAATTTGT